>JAEZYZ010000054.1 GCA_023418705.1 Pseudomonadota bacterium
GCCCCCGCGGGGGGGCCCCGCGGGCGGCCGCCCCCGACCGGAGTCGATCTCGACCGGCGCGACGTGAATCGCTGTGACGACCCACGCACCCACGCCCGCTTCGGACCCCATCCCCAATCCCGAAATCTTCCGCTCTTCCGCGCCTTCCTGTGAACCCAAATAGCGGAGCTCGTCGCCGTGAATTCCCCCGTGGTCTGAGGCTTCGAGTCTCGTCTCCGTAGGAGAGCGGAAGGAGGGATGACTAGAAGCTCCACCCCAGGTTCAGGTTCAAGAGAGGGACGAAATCTTCGTCCTCGGCGCTGTCGACCGTGCCGAATTGGTCGCTCGCCTCGCCTTGCGCGGTCACGTACTGAAAGCCGCCCTGCGCGACGAAGGTGAACCCCGCGGAGGTCATGAGCTTGTAACCGATCAGCGGCCCCATCGCGAGACCCGTCGCCGTACCGAGGACGGTGCCGTTTCGGAACTCGTCGCTCTCCACGTCGAGCCACACCACCTCCGCCCCTAGCTGAAGCCCACCGAAGGCGTACTGCGGGTACCAGACCACCTGGCCTCCGATCTCGAGGACCCGTACGCGCACGTCCTCCACCCGGTCTTCGAACTCGTACGATCCGTAGCCGCCGATCACGGCGATCCCCAGGTGGGCGAGCGGGCGGAACTCGACGGTGAGCTCGACGACGGGCAAAAACAGGTGGAGCGGCGAGATCGAGGGGGTCACGATCGCCGTCTCGCGCGGGTGAGGAGGAGGGGGCGGCTCGGCTGGCGGCAACGCATAGGCCGGCGACGGCGAGGGCGGCGGGTAAGCCGGCGCTCGGTAGGGCGCGGCGGGCGGCGCCGCTGGCGCGTAGGCCGGCGCTCGGTACGGCTCCGCGCTCGACGAGGTCGCTGGCGGTGCCTGGGCCGGCGCGCGATACGGCTCCGCCGGCCCCGGCGCCGCCGGGGCGGACGCCGGCGCCCCGGGCTCAGCGGGAGTTGGGGCAGCGGGCTGTGCGGATACGCCGGGCGCGATCAGCAGGGTCACCACCGCCAGCACGTGCTTCGCGATACCCATGCTGCAGAAGCTTAGACGAGCGCCCTGGTGATCCGGCCAGGAAATTCTGGCCGGGCCGACGCGCCGCAGAAGGCGGGGAGACGCGGCTCATTTTCCGCTGGGGGGACCCAGGCGGCGCGACTCGACGCCGGGTGGCAGCACGTCCGGATCGCTGGCCATGACGATGTCGACCAGCCGGGTTTGTTGAGCGAGCTTCTGAGCGAGGTGTGGGAAGGCGAGCGCGCCCGCCGTCGCGGCCGCGCTGGCCGCCGTCGCCGTGATCCACCCGACCGGACCCAGCGGACGGCAGCCGAAGAAATGACTCACCCCAGGGGTCTGAACGATCGCCGCCAGCGCCAGGCTCGAGGCGGCGCCCGTCACGAGGACGGGCCGCGTGAACCCACCCGAGGTCAGCGTCTGCCCGAGCTGCGTGCCCACGAGCGCCAACAGGCCCACGGTCGCCGCGCGCTCGCGGCTGCCGGTCGCCCGCGCGACCAGCCAGGCCGCCCCGGCGCCGACGGCGGTCACCGCGGCGCGCGACGCGATGTCGCGGTTCAGCGGCTCGCCGAGGGACGCTTCGGGACCCTCGTTCGCCAGCGACTCGAGCGTGGCGTGCGTGGGGGGGCGCAGCGCGATGGCCATCGCGGGCGCGACGTCGGTGAGCAGGTTGACGAGCAGCAGCTGCCGCGCGTTCAGGGGGCTCCTGCCGTCGACCAGCCCCGCCGCGAGGGTGAAGCCGATTTCTCCGAGGTTGCCGCCGATCAGAATGGACACGGCGTCCCGCACCGAAGCCCACATCGCGCGCCCTTCGACGACCGCGTCCGCCAGCGTCTCGATGCGCTCGTCGGTCAGGACCACGTCGGCAGCGCCGCGGGCCGCCGCGGTGCTCTGCTCACCGATCGCGATGCCCACGTTCGCCAGCCGGATCGCCGGTGCGTCGTTCGAGCCGTCGCCGACCATCGCCACCACCCGACCTGCCCGCTGCAGCGCCCGCACGACGCGCACCTTTTGCGAGGGGGTGACGCGCGCGAAGACCGCGACGTCGTCGATCTGCAGGTCGAGCTCGTCGTCGCTCAACAGCGACAGCTCCGCTCCGGACAGGACACGCCGTCCTGGCCCGAGGCCGAGCTCGGCGGCGATCGCCTCGGCCGTGCGGGGATGGTCGCCGGTGATCATCACCGTCTGAACGCCGGCCCGCCGCAGGCGATCCAGCGCGGCGCCAGCGCTCGGCCGGACCGGATCGCTGAAGGCCAGAAACCCGCAGAAGCTCAAGCCGATCAGCGACAGATCGATGTCATCCTCGGTGGTGACCACGCGCTCGGCCACCGCCAGCACCCTGAGGCCCCGCCGCGCCAGCTCGGTCGCCTGGTCGCTCAAGTGCCGTTCGGCGTCGGAGTCCAGGGGCACCCGTTCGTCCCCGCGCCGCCAGCGGGTGCACTGCGGCAGGAGCACCTCCGGCGCGCCTTTCACGCTGAGCACCCGCCCCGACGCCGAGCGGCCGAGCACGGCGTGGTAGCCCCGCCCCGCCTCGAACGCGAGCTCGCTGCCGGGCTCCCAGCCACTCGCGCCATAGGTGGCGTCGAGCTCGAGCAGAGCGGCCGCGCGCAGCAGCGCCGCGTCGGTGGGATCGAGCTTGTCGCGCGTGTGCTTCGCGACCGGCGTGGCCCGCAGCGCGGCGCCGAGCACCCGCCGGCAGGCCTCGCCCAGGCTCGCCGGCTCCTGCTCGACGTCGCCGTCCGACAGGCGGCTGAGCTCGATCCGTCCTTGGGTCACGGTGCCGGTCTTGTCCACGCACAGCGTGTCCACCCTGCCCAGGGCCTCGATGCTGCGGGCATTGCGCACCAGCGCCCCGCGCTCGGACAGCCGCCTGGCGGCCGCCAGCTGCGCGGCCGTCGCCAGGAGCGGCAAGCCCTCCGGGACGGACGCGATGGCCAGGCTCACCCCCGACCCGACCAGATCGGCCAGCCGCCGCCCGCGCACCAGCCCCGCGCCCACGAGCCCGGCGCCCGCCACCAGGGCGATGGGCGCGGTCATGTCGATCAGCGAACGCAGCCGCAGCTCGACGCCGGACTGCATGGCGTCGCGCCGTGCACCGATCGCGCCCCTGCGGGCCTCGGTCTGATCGCCCACCGCGACCACCACCGCGGTCGCGCGCCCGGCGGCGATGGCCGTCCCTTCGTAGAGCATCGAGCTTCGGTCGGCGATTTGTGGATCGAAGCTCGGGCGCGCGCTCTTTCGCACCGGCAGCGACTCCCCGGTCAAGCTCGAGGCATCGACCTCCAGCGACTCGGCCTCGATCACCCGGCAGTCGGCGGGCACCACGTCGCCGGGGGCCAAGAGCACGATGTCGCCCACCACCAGCTCGCGGGCGTCCACCTCCCGAAGCTCCCCGTCCCGCCGGCACAGCGCTCGCCGGCTGGTCGTGCGCTCGAGCTCGCGGATCGCGCGCTCGGTCCGGAACCGCTGCACGCCGCCGACCAGCGCGTTGAGCACCAACACCCCGCCAACCATGCCGGCGTCCGCGGCGGACCCGACCACCGCCGACAGCCCCGCGCCCGCAGCCAGCAGCGGCGCCAGCGGGTTGAACAGCTCGTCGGCGACCGACTCGAACAACTCCACGACGCCGAGCTTGCGCGCCACCGCGGGTCCGGTGCGTTCGCGCACCTCACGCCGGCTCAGACCCACCGTGCGCGTGTTCAGGCGATGGAGCACGCCGTGGGCGTCGAGCGCGTACCAAGGGGTGCGGTCGCGGGGCGCCGGCAGGGCACGCCGGTGCAGCGCGGCCGAACACCGCGCGGCGTTGGCCATCGAGACCAGCGTCGCGGTGTTGACGATGGTGATCACGCGCCGGGTCGTCATCGGCAAGATCCCCCCGGCGGTGGACAACGCGCCGAGGGTCGCGGGGCCGCGCGCCCCGTTCACCCGCTGGCGCGCCCCCTGGCGCGCCACCACGCACGACAGGATCAGAAACCGCACGTCGGACAGGTCGTCACCGCAAAGCAGGTGGGCATTCCAGGCGCGCGAGGTCTCGTCGCGCACCAGCCCCACGCCCACGTCCGCTGCTTGAAAGCCCGGCGATCGCCCCGCGCCGACGAAGCACACCACGCGACCCTGCTGCTGCAACCGCCGAATGGCCGAGCGCAGGCCCTCTTGCTCGGAGACCACGTCGTCGGCGTTCAGCTCCTGCAGCACCGAGTCGTCGTTCGTGGCAACCACGACATGCATCTGCGCGTCGTGCGCCGCGGCGATCAGCTCCTCCACGCCGGTCTGCGCCACGACCTGCACTTCGATGATGGCCTCGACCCGTCGGTCACGTGCCAGCGCCAGCACCAACCCGCCGCGCCGCGCCAGCTCGTCGACGCGCGCGGTGAGCTCGGGCGACAAGCGCCCCGGGACGGCGCGCGCAGGGCCCAGCGTGAACTCACCCTCGCTCTTGACGTCGATCGGCCGCTCCGGATCGAACAGCGCCTGCACCAGCGCGCGGGCCCGCTCGCTCTCGAGCCGCCCGGCGGACACGATTTCCGAGATCTCGAAGCGCCGCGTCGAGATGAGATCGCCTTGCAACACCAGGCAATCGACCCGATCGAGCCGCAACAGCGCCCGTCGGTCCAGCACGAGCACGCCGCGACGAGCGAGCTGCCGCCCGAGCTCGGCGGCGAACATCTCGCGCCCCAGCTTGGCGGGCTTGGGCAAGCCGCCCCAGAGCGCCGCGATCGCTCGCTGCACGTTGCGGGTGGTGACGAAGCTCACGCCAAACCCCGCGAGCGACACCAACCAGGCGCGGTCCGTGTAGTCCTCGATCGGCCCTGGGGGCAGCTCGCACGGCCGGAGCTCGCCCTCGAAGGGCGCCGGCTCGTGCTCCTGGGGCGCGGCGCACAGCTCTGGCTCCCGGTCGCGCCACAGCCGGCGGCGGGCGGCCAGCTCCCGCAGCATCGCCGACTTGTGGACGATATCCACGAGCGAGCTGACGGGCCGCTGCGCCACGCCCTGGCCGATGGCGACGACCAAGTTCATCGCGAGCTCGGCGCGCTGCGCGCAGAGGCGGTCGTCCAGCTCCCGGCGCAGCCCTGGCGTGCTGCGCACGATCGACGTGATCGCCGCGGCGCTCGAGCCGATCGAGGACGGCTTGAAGGGAGACAAGCTCAGGGCGCTGCCGATGGCGAAGCCCAGCGCGTCGGTGAAGAGCTCCAGGATCAGCAGGACCCCCGGGTCGGCGTCCGCGGGATGATCCCGATCGTCCTCGACGAACGGCGCACCCTCGATCTGGCTCAGGCGCTCGGCCTCTTCGACGACGCTGGTGAGCCGCTCGAGCGTGTACGCGCCGGGCTCGGTGGCGATCACCACGCGCCGCAGGTAGGGGTTCACCTCTACCCACAGGACGCGGTCGAGGCGCGCGGCGGCCTGCTTCACCCGGCGGGTGAACTCGACCCGCTTCGCTTCGCCGACCCCGCGGTACTCGATGTGGGCTCGACCGCCGTCCATCCAGGTGCGCCGCGCGCGCGGCCCCAGCAGCTTCAGGGCGGGTCGGACTAGCTCGAGCAGCTTCATCGGCGCTTCAAATGGCACGAAACGGCGCAATTGCGAACGCCAGAACTGCGGTTCGCCGCCAGGGACGTTCGGGCGCCGCCAATCTGCGCACGAAATGGCGCTCGCGCTCGCACATGAGCCGCTACCCGACGCGGCGGTGCCCCGGGCAACGCCCCGCGCCGCTCACACCTCTCCCCCGCTCGGCGGCGGCTCGGTCAGGCCGACCAGCGCGGCGTCCGCCGGACGCAACCGGGGCTCCGTCGACAGCAAGATTTCGAAGGTGCGGCTGCGCGTCGCGCCCACCTGCGGCGAGGAACAATGATTGCCGGTTCCGTACATGCTGAAGGTGCCCCACTGCCAACCCTTCGGGTGGCTGCCGCAGGCGAGCCTCGCTCGGGCCAGCATCCGCATCCCTACCTCGAAGCAGCGCGACAGCGCTTCGGGCGATCGGCCCACGAGCGTCTGGGCGAACTGCTCGCGCAGCTTCGGATCTTTGGCGGTCAGCTCACGCTCCGGCTCCGGCAGCCAGCTCGCGTAGTACGGCGCCTGCTCGGGCATCACCTGGACCAGGCAGGCTTCACCCGCCGAGCCGCGCGTGCGCCCGATCTGAACGTCCTCGCGCAACCCCGATTCGTGGAGCGCTACGGTCAACGTCGCCAGCGCCAGGGTTCGCGTGCCGCCCGGCCAGGTGAGCTGCTCACAGCTCTCGTCCTTGCATTTCATGAGCGAGCCGGCCGTGGTCGCGATCGCCTCGGCGATCTCGGCATAACGCCGGACCGCCGACTCCCGCGACTCATACCGAACCCAGGTCTTGAGCGCCTTGGAGTAATGGGGGGGGCGACAGCTGAGGTTGGGCTCCGCGCACACCGGCTCGAGCTCGCACGTGGGGGCAGCCGGATCGCTGCCGCAGGCGGGCATCGGCTCGAGCGAAAACGGCGACCTTGCGGGCGGCGCGTGGGTGATGGCAAGCGCTAATAGAGCTTTGGTCAAGGGATTCATCGTCACTTCTCTTTCGACGATGCGCCGCAATGTGGGCGCGGCCGGCGCCGAATGTAAACAGTTCGCCATCCGGCACAACCCAGGACCTTGAACGATAAACATCGCAACGTCGGGTTATCTGCGCGTGACAGCAGCGTTTTTGGGCGAGCTACCACGAGCGCGAAACCGGGCATTGCCCTAATCGATGCGAGCCCCGAGGAGCGCTCGAACACCGCGAGCTTCGTCCGCTGCGCGTTCGACACGGCGGCGCCCGCGTCGCGCCCGTTTTCGCCGAGGGTGCGGCCAGCGAAGGTTCGTGTTAGGGGGCGCGCAATGAGCGACAGCACGGGAAACGGCAGCGCCAACCCCGCCGATCTCACCAACGCCGTCCTGACGGCGCGGCGCGGCCTCAGGCGTGACGTCCAAGTGCTCATCGATGCGCTCGAGCAGGGGGAGCTGTTGGTCCCGCTGGCAGAGCCCATCCCGGAGGCAGCGCACGGCGAGCGGGTCGAGCTCGAGGGCGAGATGAAGATCGTGCCGCACGTGCTGCTGGACCCGGAAGGCCACGTCTATTGCACCGCCTTCACCCGCGGCGAGCTGATCGGTCCCGTCGCCGATGCTTTGAGCTGGACCACCGCCAGTGAGGAGCTGGAGTATTGCGTTCTCCCCGCGCCGGTGGCGCTCGACATGGCGCTGCAGGTGATCGACGAGCAGGTCGTGCTCGGGCTGGTGTTGAACCCGACGGCGCCGTCGGAGCTCTTGCTGCGCCGGAGCGAGCTGGCGAGCATCCTGCAGCGCACGGCCCTGCCTTTGGTCGGCTACGTGCGCGAGATCCCCGCGCAGGAGGACGAGCGCACGCTGATCGCCGAACCCGCCGATCCACCGCCTCCCGAGCTGGTCGAGGCCATCGCGGCGGTGGTCGAGGCGGCGCCGGAGGTCACCTCCTTCGTGCTGCGGCGGACCTTCAACGCCGAACGGGATCTGGAGCCGCACCTGACCTTGAGCCTGCGACTCGCCGACGCGGACGCGGACCGTCAGGCCCTGACCGAACGCATCACCGGCGTCGTGGAGGACAAGCTGCCTCCGCCGGGGTATATCGACATTCTCTTCGATGACGACACGTGACAGCACGTCCCGCCCGGATCTGCTCGCCGCTACGTCGCGTCTCTCGCCGATGGAGCGCACCCAGATCGCGCTGGTCCGCCGAACCATCGAGCCCGGGCGTCTGAACGGCGCGATCCGTTGGTGCCAGCGCACGATCGGGTCGACCTGGATCCACCACTTCACCAAACACCTCAGGCACGTCTACGGACTCGAGCGGCTGCCGGACCTCGCGCTGGATCGGAGCTACGTGTGCGTCGCCAATCATCGCAGCTTCTTCGACCTGTACGTGGTGACGGCGGAGCTCGTCCGGCGCGGCTTGCCGCACCGCATCTTGTTCCCGGTGCGAGCGAACTTCTTCTACGATCGGGTGAGCGGCTTCTTCGTCAACGGCGTGATGAGCTTCTTCGCCATGTACCCGCCGATATTCCGGGAACGCAGCAAGGCCGCGGCCAACCTGATGAGCCTGGACGAGCTGTCGTGGCTGCTGCGGCGCGGCGGGGTGTTTGCGGGGCTGCACCCCGAGGGCACCCGCAAGCTCGACGACGATCCGTACACGTTGCTGCCGCCGCAGCGCGGCGTGGGCCGGGTGCTGCACGACGCGCGGGTGACCGTGATCCCCGTGTTCGTCAACGGCCTCATCAACGACCTGCGGCGCCAGGTGACGAGCAACTTCGACGGCACCGGCCGCAAAATCGTGGTCGTCTTCGGCAGCCCGCTCGACCTGGACGATCTCTACGCTCGGCCCGGCACGCCGGCGGTTCACCGCGCGATTGGAGAACGGGCGCTCGAGGCCATCACCCAGCTCGGGCGAGAGGAGCGCGCGCTGCGCGCGGCGCTCGAGGGCCGTCCCGCGGAGAGCGAGCCCTCACTCGTCGAACAGTAGGGGCGCGCGCTGCTTCAGGAAGCGCTCGACCGCGCCCGCGCTCACCGGATCGAGGTCGAGAAAACGCACCCCCATCCCAGGCGGCACGTTGCTCTCCTCGGAGTAGTCGCGGATCCAGCGCACTTCGCCCCTACCCCGCACGCACACTTCGCTGTCGGGCAGGTGGATCGTCAATTCGAGCGTCTCGCCGACGGGCCGCAGCGCGTGCGTGGCGATGAAGACCCCGGTGACGGACATGTTCTCGACGAAGCCGGCGTAGAAGTTGTGATCGCTGCCGATGCTGACGTCGAGCTCGACCTCGTAGCGCGGGTGCGCGCGCCGCGGCTCGATCGTCGATTCAACCCCGGAGAAGGGAGCCTCCTCCCCTTTTTCCCCGACTTCCGTCATCGCTTCCGCTCGTTGCATTCGCCTTCCGTGGACTCAATCAGCTACGGCACGCACGCCGAAGACTTCAGGCGTCTCGAGCAGATTTCGGTCGCGGGCGAGCTCGACGGCGACCCGGGCCCCGGCCGCCGGCACCGCCGTGTGCCCCACGATCTGTTCGAAATCGCCGAGCTTTCCGCCGAGCACGGTGACCGTCCGTGGCATCGGATCCGGACCCTCGGCGGCGAGCCTGAGATCGCTCACGATGAGCCCCCCTTGCCAGCGCGACGTCACGTCCTGCACCGCTGCGATCCGAACGATCACGCCCCCGTCCGCCCGCGGGGCGGCCGTGGCCGATGGGCTGCCGAG
>JAEZYZ010000122.1 GCA_023418705.1 Pseudomonadota bacterium
AAGAAGCGGCGGTCGAGCCAGTGGGTGATGGGGAGGGCGACGAACATGGAGGAGTAGATGCCGAGGATCATGCCGACGATGAGCGTGAAGGCGAAGTCCTTGAGGGTGCCGGTGCCCCAGACGAAGAACGCGAGCAAGCTGATGATGGTGGTCGCGCTGGTCAGGAGGGTGCGGCTCAGCATCTCCGAGAGGCTGGTGTTGATGAGCGACAAGAAGGTCGCGCCGCGCACGCGGCCGAAATTTTCGCGCACCCGGTCGTAGACGACGACGGTGTCGTTCACTGAATAGCCGACGATGGTGAGGATGGCGGCGACCGTGGTCAGGTTCAGCTCTTTGCCGACCAGGATCAAAATCCCGATGGTGACGATGGCGTCGTGCGCGAGCGCCAGCACCGCGCCGGGCGCGAACCGCAGGTCGAAGCGGAACGCGATGTAGGCCATGATGAAGACGAGGGAGATGGCCACGGCGCTGAGCGCCGCGTCCCGCAGCTGCGCCCCAGCCTTGGGACCGATCCACTCGACCCGCAGCGGCGCGGCGGGGACCGTGTCCGGCCCCATCGCGGCACGCAGGCCGTCGATCAGCTGGTCACCGCGGCTCTTGAGCTGCACCTCCACCTTGTGGTCCCGGGCGTTCTGCACCGAGGGGTTGTTCTCTCCCGCTCGGAGCTCCACGCCCGGCACGGCGGACACTTGCTCGCGCAGCCACTGCAGGTCGGGCTCGCCGCGAAAGCGCAGCGTGATCTTGTCGCCGCCGGGGCTGAACTTCACCTCGGTGGCCTGCCGCTCCTCGGGGCAAGCGTCGGCGGGCAGGTTGTCGCCGTAGCAGACCGCCCGCTGCACCGCCTGTCGCGTCGGCTCATCGAAGGTGGTCACCTCCTCGACGCGGACGAGGTAGCGGTTCGGGTTGTTCGGATCATCAACGCGGATCACGTCCGGGCGGGAGAACCCGGCCGAGGTGACGGCGTCGCGGATCTGCTGCGAGGAGACGGGCTTTTTGAAGGCCACCTCGATCTCCGTGCCGCCACGGAAGTCCGTGCCGAGCTTCGGCCCGGGAAAGAACAGGCCGATGACCGAGAGGACCACCATGACCACGCTGACGCCGACGAAAAGCCGGCGCTGGCCCATGAAGTCGTAAACTTTGCCGACAGGGAAAAATTGCATGGTTCAGCCCACGTCCAGTTTCGCGGTGCGGCCGAGGTTCCTGACCCAGAGGTCGAACAGCACGCGACTGACGACCACGCCGGTGAAGATGCTGCAGAGCACGCCGACGATCAGCGTGACCGCGAAGCCCTTGATCGGCCCGGTGCCGTATTGCGCCAGGATCACACCCGAGATCAGCGTGGTCAGGTGGCCGTCGACGATGGCGCTCAAGGCTCGACTGAACCCCACTTCCACCGCGGCGCGCGGGCTCTTGCCGGCTCGAAGCTCCTCACGGATGCGTTCGTTGATGAGCACGTTGGCGTCGACGCTCATGCCGATCGTCAAGGCCAAGCCCGCGATCCCGGGCAAGGTCATCGACGCCCCGAACGACGCCAAGACAGCGATCTGCAAGAACAGGTTCATCAAGACCGCGGCGTCCGCCACCAGCCCCGCGCGCCGGTAGTACAGGACCATGAACGCCAGCACCAAGAAGCCGCCGCCGAGCGCGCCTTCGACCCCGCGCTCGATCGCGTCGCGGCCGAGCGAAGGACCGATGCGCTGCTCGTTGGTCGGTGAGATCGGCGCCGGCAACGCGCCCGAGCGCAGCACGAGCTCGAGCTGCCGGGCTTCGCGCAGCTGCACCTCCGGGTCCTGAGAGCCCATGGTGATCTGCGCGTTGCCGCCGGCGATGCGCCCCAAGATGACCGGCGCGCTCTCCACCTTTTCGTCCAGGATGATGGCGAAGCGCTTGCGAATGTTCGCGCCGGTGATGCGCTCGAAGATACGCCCGCCCTGATCGGTGAACGCGAGGCCCACATGCCAGCCGCCGAGGCCGCCCTGGCTTTGGTCGGGCATCGCCGTCGCGTCGCGGATCATGTCGCCGGTGATCTCCGCGCGACTGCGCAGCAGGTAGGTGCGCCAACCCACCTCTCGCTCCTGGCTCGTCACGGGATCGGATTCTCGCTCGAGGCCGAGACCGATCTCTCGATCGGGCGGCGGCTCGAGCGTCGCGACCCACTCCCGCATGCGAGCGAGCGCCTGCTGGGTGGTCTCCCCGTCCTTCTTGGTGAGCAGCGCGAAGGTGACCGGCTTCGTCTTGATGTCGCCGGACTCGTCGACGCCCACCGGCGCCACCTCCTGCTTGAACTCCAGCCCATCGGGCAGGCTCTCGGGGGTGGCGCTGCGAGCGACCTGGGTCAAGTAGTCGTTCTCATCGTCGAGGAGCTTGAACTCCAGGCGCGCGGTCTGGCTGATGATCTCGCGAATGGTCGCGAAGCTCGCTTCGTCCTCGCCAGGGACCTCGACGATGATGTCTTCGTCGCGGGTGGAGACGGAAGCCTCCCGCAAGCCGAGCTCGTCCACGCGGCGCAGGATGATTTCGCGCGCCTGCGCCACCGCGCGCTCGCGGATCGAGCTCTCGGTCGCCTCGCGGATCTCGAAGCTGATTTCTCGCTGATCCGCCGAGCGCGAGTAGCTCAGATCGCCGCTGAACTGCTCGAAGAAGCGCGCGTCGATCTTGCTCGGATCCGCCCCCGGCTTGACGCTGACGGTGATGGCGTTGACGTTCTGGCGAGGCGCCACAACCTCCACCTTTTCGCGCAGCTTCTCCAGCACCTCTTCGCTCGGGCGCTCGTCGCCCTCGAGCAAGCCGTAGACCTTGGCGAGCTCCGTCCGTATGTCTTCGTAGTAGCGATCGCGCTTGTCCTTGATCGCCTCATCCACGTCGACGGTATAGACGAGCCGGAGACCACCGCGCAGATCGAGACCGGCGACCAGGCGGAAATCGATGCGCTCCTCGACCCATGCCGGACACGGGACGCGCCCACCGCTCATCGCATCGAGGGTTGGCCACAGCGCGACGAAGCCGAGCAGGCCGACCGAAGTGACGAGGCCGAATCGCATGCGCCAGTTCAGGTCAACCAGCGAAGTGGCCGCGATCAGCGCCCACAGCATCAGGATCCCGAAGCAAACGAGCGGCCAAAAGGCGTCGTTGTAGGCGCTGGCGGCGGCACTGGCCGCGAACAACGCTGCAAACCACAGCGCGACCCGGCGCGCGCGGAGGAAGTAGCCGAGGCCCAGCGTCAGCGCGCTGAGCCCGGCGAACACGTAGGTGAGGAGGAGGGTGGTGGTCACGTGAACTCTCGAATGGCGCGGGTGCGCGGCTTACTTCTTTTTCTCGGCCACGGCGTCGCCGGTGTCCTTGCCGACGAGCCCCGACTTGAGCACGTCGACCTTCACGCCCGGCGCGATCTCGATCTTGGCGTAGCGGTCGCTCAGCTCGACGAGCTTGCCGATGAGACCACTCTGCGTCAGCACGCGGTCACCCTTTTTGAGCTCGGCGAGCGCGGCTTGCTGCTTTTTCTGCTGCGACCGCGACGACCAAAACAAGAGCAACAACAGCGGCACGAACAGCAGCAAGGGAAACAGCATTCCCAAGACGCCGGGTTGCGCGGGTTGGGCCCCTTCCGCGGGGGCTTGCGAGGGGACCTGCTCCACGCTGGCGGGCGGCGCACCCTCGCCGCGACCTGGAGCGGGGGGCACCTGCTGAAATGCGAATGCTGTCGAAGCCACGGGGCGTCTCCGGGGGCCAAGGAGGCGCTTCGGCCTCCCAGCGGAACGGGGAGAATTTTGACCAGCGAGATCGCTGGAAACGGGCCGGCGCTATAGCGAGCTTCCCATCCCCACGCAAGGCGGCCGGCTCGGACCTGCCTCCCCTGAGCCCCCGCCCCTCACCGTGGATCGATCGAAACCCCGGGCGTTGGCCCCGTGGGTCGCCCGGCCGCCGAGGCGAACCCCAGGTGGAAGACGCCCCACCCGACCCGTTGCCCGAATCCTCCTTGACACCCCTCGAAGCGAGTTGTACCTGTTCGCTCCCCTGCGGTTTTCACGAACAGATCTCGGATCGATCTCCAGCCCGGCGGTCACGGCCGGCGGGCGTCCAGAGGCGCGTAGCTCAGTGGTAGAGCACTACCTTGACACGGTAGGGGTCGGCAGTTCAATCCTGCCCGCGCCTACTCTCGCCGTTCGTGGTGCCGTCGTGTCCGTTTGCCAGCGCTGTCGGTCCTCGTGATCATGTCCGACGCTCTGCGCACCCCGCGTGAGCTCCTCGAGCAGCGCGGCCAGCTCTCCGACGACGTGGTCGCCGCGCGGGTCGGTGGTCGCCTGGTGGATCTGCACACCCCGATCGCGGCGTCGGCGGAGCTCGAGCCGGTGCGGGTGGATCAAAAAGAGGCGCTCGACGTCATCCGGCACTCGGCGGCGCACGTCATGGCCGATGCGGTGCAGCGGCTGTTCCCCGGCACGCAGGTGACGATCGGCCCCGCCATCGACACCGGCTTTTATTACGATTTTCACCGACCCGAAGGGCCCTTCACCGACAAGGATCTCGAGCGCATCGAAAAGGAAATGCGGCGCATCATCAAGATGGGCCGTCCGTTCGTGCGTGAAGAGGTGACCCGCGACGAAGCCGCTCGCCTCTTCGAGGGCATGGGGGAACAGTACAAGCTCGAGATCCTGAGCTCGATCCCGGCGGGTGAGACCATCTCGCTTTATCGACACGGCGGCCCCGGCAAGCCGGGCACCACCTGGGTCGACCTGTGCGAGGGCCCGCACGTGCCGACGACCGCTCACATCGGCGCGGTCAAGCTCATGAGCGTGGCCGGGGCCTACTGGCGCGGTGACGAGAAACGCCCGATGCTGCAGCGGATCTACGGCACGGCGTTCCCGTCGCAGGAGGAGCTCGACGCGCACCTGAAGCGGCTCGAAGAGGCCCGCGCTCGCGATCATCGAAAGCTCGGCAAGGAGCTCGAGCTTTTCATGTTTCACGACTACGCGCCGGCGATGCCGTTCTTTTTGCCGCGCGGCGCGTTCGTCTACAACGCGCTCATCGACTACATCCGAGGGCTCTACCGGGAGTACGGCTACGAGGAAGTGATCACCCCGCAGATCTTCGACAAGCGTTTGTTCGAGACCAGCGGGCACATGCAAAACTTCCGGGAGAACATGTACCTGCCCGTGACCGCCGAGGCGCTCGAGCCGCACGGGGACGGCGACGGCGGCGAGGCGGCGCTGGAGTTCTCGGCGCAAAAGCCGATGAACTGTCCGAGCCACTGTCTGATCTTCGGGCAGCGCCGCCGCAGCTACCGGGAGCTGCCCTGGCGGGTGGCGGACTTCGGGCGCCTGCACCGCTACGAGCGCGGAGGCGTCGTGCACGGCCTCACCCGGGTGCGCACGTTTTCGCAAGACGACGCGCACATCTTCTGCACCCCGGAGCAGATGGAAGAGGAGCTCGTCAGCTTCAACCGCCTGTTGTTCGAGGTGTACAACGCCTTCGAGTTCCGTGACGTGGCCGTGAAGCTCGCGCTGCGCCCGGAAAAGCGCATGGGCTCGGACGCGCTCTGGGATGAGGCCGAAGCAGCGCTCGAGCGGGTCGTCTCGGGCGCCGGCATCAGCTACGAGAAGCTGGAGGGCGAGGGCGCCTTCTACGGACCGAAGCTCGAATACCACGTGGTCGACGCGCTCGGCCGAAGCTGGCAGCTCGGGACGATCCAGCTAGATTACGCGCTGCCGGAGCGGTTCGATCTCGTCTACATCGGCAAGGACGGCGCGGAGCACCGGCCGGTCATGCTGCACCGCGCCATCCTCGGCTCGATCGAGCGCTTCTTCGGCGTGTACATCGAGCACGTATCGGGGAAATTCCCGGTTTGGCTGGCGCCCGAGCAGATCACGCTCGTCACCGTCAGCGAACGTCAAGCCGAATACGGCCAGCAGGTGCAAGCCGCGCTCGCCGAGCGCGGCATTCGAGCGGCCCTGGACGCCGGTCCAGACAAGCTGGGGGCCAAAATCCGAGCGGCGCGCTTGATGCGCGTCCCCTACATTGGCGTCATCGGGGAGCAGGAAGCGGCGTCGCAGTCGGTCAGCGTCCGCGCCCACGAGACGGAGCTCGGGAGCATGGCCATCTTGGCGCTGGCGGAGCGCATCGCGAACGAGGCGCGTCCACCGCGCATCGGACCGAATCACCGTATGAACTGACACCATCCGGGCCAGGCCCCGGGGAGAGGGAAAGAGAACAACCACACATGGCAATGGGTCGACGATTCAGCCGGGAACCGCGCGGACCGCAGGTCCGCGTCAATCACCGCATCCGGGTCCCTGAAGTCCGCGTCGTCGCGGAGGACGGGTCCAATCTGGGCGTGCTTCCTACCGAGGATGCCTTGCGCAGGGCCCAGGAACACGGTCTCGACCTGGTCGAGGTGAACCCCAAGGCATCTCCACCCGTCTGCAAGATCCTCGATTTTGGCAAGTACAAATACGAGGAGAAGAAGAAGCAGCGCGAAGCGAAGCGCAAGCAAACGGTGGTCGAGGTCAAGGAAATCAAGCTCCGTCCGAAGACGGACGATCACGACATCAACGTCAAGATCAAGCACGCGCGCAAGTTCATCGAGTCGGGCAACAAGGTGAAGGTCGTCTGCCGCTTCCGCGGGCGTGAGATCACCCACCCCGAAATCGCGACGCAGCAGCTCGAGCTGATCGTCCAGGGGGTCGAGGACGTGGCCAACGTGGAGCAGCGCCCCACCATGGAGGCGCGGACGATGGCGCTCTTGCTCGCCCCCAAGCCGCAGGTCATGCAGCGCATCCAGAACGAAAAGGCGCAGCGGGATCGGCAAGCGAAGCGCCCTGAGGACGGCGCGGAGGAGCCGGATCTCGACGACGACGACGATGATGACGACGATTCGGTAGAAGAGGGATCTGCCGAAGCCGAAGCCATGTGAGCGACGCGAGGGGGACCCGCGGCCCCGAGGTCAGGTCGCGGGTCGTCTCGGGCTCAGCGCAGCAGGCCGGGAGGCAAGAGGCCGCCGAAATAGGCCCCCGCCGCTCCGGCGATCAAGAGCAGCACGACCATCACGGCGACGATGCCGCCCTTGCCGGCTGATTTGGCCGCGCCGGGGTGGGGCGGCGCCGACGACAGATCGGGGACCGCGGCGTCGCCCGAGTGCGGAGCGACCGGGACCGCGCGCAGCGGACGCCCGGGCGCGTCGTCTTCCAACGCCGCCAGGTTGCCGGCTTGATAGCGCAGATCGCCGGCATCGAGCCGATCGGCGCCGTCGTCGATGCCCATGTCCCCGAGGTCGCCCGCCCAGTCCTGCACGTTCTCGAACGAGCCCAGCATCAACGGTGCGGCCCCCGCGCCGCTGCCCTTCTCCTCGTCCTCTTGCAGCGACGTGAAGCTGAACAGCGCCTCGTCGATCAACGAACCGATGATCGATCCCTTGTCGAGCTTGGCTGCCTTCTTGCGCTGGCGCTCGCGCCAGATGGGCTCGACCAGCTTGGCGATGTCGAACGAGGAGACGGCGTGGGCACCGCGAAACAGCATCCGATTGAGATCGCAGCCGAGGTCGCGCGCGCTTTGGTACCGCTGGCTCGGATCGCCGGCCAGGGCTCGGGCGACGACCTGCTCGAGCTCGGGCGTGACGTTCGGATTGAACTGCCGGAGCGAGGGCACCTTCGCCGCCTGCACTTGCCGGACCGTCTCCAGATCGGTGTCTCCCAAGAACAGCCGGCGACCCGCCAAGAGCTCCCAGAGGATGATGCCGACGGCGAAGATGTCGGTGCGCGCGTCGATCGGCTGACCGAGCGCCGCCTCCGGCGACAGGTAGCTGAACTTGCCCTTGATGATGCCCGGTTCGCTGCGCTCGAGCTGGCTATTGGCCTTGGCCAGACCGAAATCCACGATCTTCACCTCGCCGTGGCGCGTGATGAGGACGTTGGGCGGCGACATGTCGCGGTGCACGATCCCGAGGTTGTCTCCCTTGTGATCGGTGAGCTCGTGGGCATAGGCCAGCCCCTCGCAGATGCGCACGCAAATCAGGCACGCTTCCTCGACGCCGATGGGCTGGTTGATCTTCTTGCGATGCTCGATGACGGCCTTCAAATCGGCGCCGTCGACGAACTCCATCACGATGAAATAGGTGTTGTCGCCGACGCCGATGTCGAAGACCTGGACGCAGTTGGAGTGCGACAGGTGCGCGCTCACTCGGGCCTCGTCGAGGAACATCCCGATGAACTGCTTTTTCTCCGAGAGGTGCGGCAGCACCCGCTTGATGGCGACGGTTTTTTTGAAACCCTCGAGGCCGGCGCTCTCTGCTCGAAAGACCTCGGCCATCCCTCCGGAGGCGATCTTTTCGAGAACCCGGTACCGTTGCTGCTGTGCCTGCGCCATGTCCTTTCGATGCTAACCGATCCGGAAGGCCCCTGCCCCCCCCCACAGGCGGGCGCGACTTGACCCGCGGCCGCGGTCCGAGCATAAGCCGCCCATGGGCGAACACGGCCACGGCCCCGCGCACCACGACGCTTCCGATGACGAGCTTGCCCCGGACGAGCCCCGGACGCCGATGTGGCTGCCGCTGGTCGGCCTGGCCCTGTTCGCGCTGGCTGTAGGCGTGATGGTCGCCGGGCAGGTCGAGGAATCCGCCGCTCCGGGCCTCCAAGGAGCCCCCGCGGCAGCGGAAGGCGCCGCCGACGGCGACGCGGCCGAGGCCCCTGGAGGCGATCACCCGCCGCACCCGGGGCACGAGGCGCACTGAAGGCTATAATTTGGGCTCGCCTGTTCGCGAAAGTCGTGTCAGGCTCCGCCTCCCCTTGTTCGGGGCCGTAGCTCAGCTGGGAGAGCGCATGACTGGCAGTCATGAGGTCAGGGGTTCGATCCCCCTCGGCTCCACTCGAAGCTCCACGCCGGACGCATGAGATGAAGAAGCCCGCCGCTCGGCGGGTTTTCTTTTTTTGTTGGGCGCGCGAGGATCCACGGCTGGCGCCGCCCCCGATGGTGCGGATCGAGCACGAGACACGGGCCGCCACCCAACGCCCCGACGAAGTCGGGCGGCGGTAGGTCGGCACCCCACGTGGTCGCGACCGCCGCCAGCCGAGGAGGACGCTCACGCGCGCACGGCGACGTCGCCCGCGCACGCGAGTTAGGGATGACACACTCGACGGCCTGCCAACCAACGTGGGGAGATCGACCCTTGCCGCTCGCCCTATCGAGCCCCCTTGCAATATGGGATCCGCGGCCGTGCGCCCGTCGGGGGCTGCGGCTCGGTGTGCCTCAGGCCTCACGTCCGCAGCCCAGACTGCGCGGGCTGAAGGGGTCCTGCTCTTCTATTCCCGAGGCGCCGCCCCGCCCGGCCGTGTGCGGGCCGCTGCAAGAGCGACACGACCGCGGTCCGACCCACACCACGACGCCCCAGCACCGTGAGCGGAGGCGGGGGTTTCCCCGTAGCAACTCCGCTGACCGCGAGCAGCGGCGGGGGTGAGGGGCCGCGCCCGCGCTCTATACGAAATCGCGAGCGAATGGTACACCGCAAAGGTCGCCCCAGTGAGCGTCCGAGGTTGCTTGACGGAGTTTAGATGGATATCGGCCGCAGCGGCTCCGCACTCCGGCGTGTGCTCCCCCTGGGGGTCATCGCGCTGCTCTTCGCCTTCGTCCAGTGCGGGGGACAGTCCTCTCCCGGGCCAAACGCCGGCAGTGAGACCCACTTCCTACGCGCCTGCGAGCGCTCGCCCGACTGCGGCACCGGCGCGCTCGAGTGCGTCTGCGGCGTGTGCACCGAACGCTGCGCGACGGCCAACGTGTGCCACGCCCGCGCCGCGACGACCCGCGCGGTGTGCGTCGAGCCGTCGTGCGCGGTGGACGAGGGCTACTGCGATCTCCCCTGCGGCACGAGCGCCGACTGCACGGTTCTGGGGCCTGAGCACCGCTGCGACGGTGGGTTCTGCCGCGGGG
>JAEZYZ010000126.1 GCA_023418705.1 Pseudomonadota bacterium
CAGTACGCCAGTGGGTGGCAGCGGGGGGACAGGGGTCGGCGGGAGCGCGGGCGGCGGCGACGCCGGCACCGGCGGGACCATGGGCGGCTCACCCGTATTTCATGTCTTTCTGTTGCTTGGGCAGTCGAACATGGAGGGCTGGCCGAAAGCACAGGCGGCGGACCGGACGCCGGACGAGCGCGTGCGCGTCCTCGGTTACGACGACTGCTCCTCCACCGGAAGAAAGAAGGACGAGTGGGCGGTCGCGACGCCGCCGCTGCACAGCTGCTGGAACGACGGCCTCGGCCCCGGCGACTACTTCGGCAAGACCATCGTGCAGGCGATCGCCGATGGCGACTCGATCGGGCTCGTGCCCTGCGCCGTCAACGGCGAGAAGATCGAGACGTTCATGAAGAACGGCGGCAGCCGCTACCAGTGGATCATCGATCGGGCGCGCCTGGCCCAACAAGCCGGGGGCGTCATCCAGGGGATCCTCTTCCACCAGGGCGAATCCAACTGCGGCGATCCGGCCTGGCCCGGAAAGGTGAACACGCTGGTCCAGGATCTGCGCTCGGATCTAGGTCTTGGTGACGTCCCCTTCCTGGCCGGTGAGCTGCCGTACAACGGCAACTGCGCAAACCACAACACCCTCGTCGGCCAGCTGCCAAGCGTCGTTTCCAACGCTCACGTGGTGTCCGCGACAGGGTTGAGCACCGACCCTGCCGACGTCGAATGGAACCTGCACTTCGACCGCGCCTCCCAGGTCACGCTCGGCACGCGCTACGGGGAGAAGATGATCGAAGTGCTGGGGTGGTGATTCGGAGCGCCTGGAGCGCCGATCCGTCTGCCGCACTCCTGCCAGTGTCCGTAGCGGGCACGGGCAGTACGCCACGGGCAGCGGTGATGCGGCTCAGAGCAAGACCTCGAGGATCCGGTCGAGCTCGTCCCAGGAGCCGTACTTCACGACCAGCTCGCCTTTGCCGTCCTTGTCGCGGACCTCGCAGCGCGTGCCGAGGCGGCGCTCGAGCCGCGACTCCAGATCCCGCACGGACGCCGACTTGCCCTCTCGGCCCTCGCCGCCCTTGCCCTTCTTCGATCCTTGCTTGGCGCCGCGCACCAGCTCTTCGGTTTGGCGCACGCTGAGGCGCCCCCGCACCACCTTTTCGGCTAGCGACGCGATCGTCGCCGAGTCCGGTGCTCCGAGCAGCGCGCGAGCGTGCCCCTCGCTGAGCTCGCCGCCGACCACGAGCTGGCGCACGGCGTCGGGCAGCTTGAGCAAGCGCAGGCCGTTTGCGATGGTGGAGCGATCCTTGCCCAGGCGCGACGCCAGACTCTCTTGTGTGAACCCGTGCTCTTTGATCAAGCGATCGAGCGCCTCGGCAAACTCGATCGGGTCGAGGTCTTCGCGCTGGACGTTCTCGATCAGCGCCAGCTCGAAGGCGTCCTTTGCCGAGACGTCGCGCACGACGACCAGCACCTCGTGCAAGCCTGCCTTCTGCGCTGCGCGCCAGCGGCGCTCGCCGGCGATCAGCTCGAACTGGTCGGCGCCCCGCCGCCGCACCACGAGCGGCTCGATGATGCCGTGCTGGCGGATCGACTGGGCCAGCTCTTCGAGCGCCTCCGGATCGAAGTGCTGCCGCGGCTGCCCGCGCTGCGGGTGGATGCGTTCGATGGGGCACGAGAACACGTTGCCGTCGCCGTAGTTCTCGGCGCGCCCGCTCGGCGGCGGTGCCTTGGCCGGGAGCAACGCGTCGAGGCCGCGCCCGAGGCCGCGCGTGGGTTTGCTGGGGCCGCCGCTCATGGATGGGCCTCGATGACCTCGCGAGCCAGGCTCAGGTACCCCTGCGCGCCCTTGCTCTGAACGTCATACAAAAGCGCCGGGAGCCCGTGCGAGGGAGCTTCGCTCAAGCGAACGTTGCGCGGGATCACGGAGTCGAAGACCCGGAAGTGACGCTTCACCTCTTCGGCCACCTGGTGCGCCAGCCGATTTCGTGGATCCCACATGGTCAGCACGATGCCTTCCACCGTCAGGTGTGGGTTCAACGAGGAGCGCACGCGGTCGATCGTCGCCATCAGGTAGGTGATGCCTTCGAGGGCGTAGTACTCGGGCTGCAATGGCACGATCACGCGGTTGGCGGCCACGAGCACGTTGAGCGTGAGCACGCCGAGCGAGGGAGGGGAGTCGATGACGACGTACTGAAACCTGCCGATGTCGTCTTGCTCGAGCACGCGCTTGAGGTGGGTGCCCCGCTCGTCGTCGAACAGCTCGTATTCGACGGCGGTCAAATCCTGGGTCGCGGGAGCGACGTGCAGCGTCGAGATCTGGGTCGGTTGAATCACCTCCGCTAGCGACACGGTGCCGATCAGCGCGTCGTAGATGGTGCGTGCCGCGCTGCCGGGGGCCACCCCGACGCCGCTCGAGGCGTTCGCCTGCGGGTCCAGGTCGACGAGCAACGTCGGCTTCTCTGCCGCAGCCAGGCTCGCGGCCAGGTTGACCGCGGTGGTCGTCTTGCCGACGCCGCCCTTTTGGTTGGCAATTGCGATGATGTTCGGTCGACCGGGCATGAGCGCGCGCAGCGTAGCAGCGCCGGGCACAAACCTAGAGCACGTCGCTCCAGGCTTATCGAAATGCAGCCCCCGCGTGCTCGAATTTTGGAAGACGGACCGGTTTGGCGTACTGTGTGTTCAGATGTAGGTGTGGGTGGTTGGAAGTGGTTCGGAAGCTCGCTCATCGATTGCGCGCCGCCCTCGGCGCGGACGCCCTCGAGGCGGGACCGAGCTCGCGTGAGCGCATCTTGCGCGAGCAGTTCTGGAGCGCTCCCCACCGCCGGCCGCCTGCGTCCGTCGTCGATTTGTCGGCCGTTCGCGCCCGCAGCGCCGGCGTGCCCAAGGTCCGTTCCCTTCACTAACGCCAACGATTCGAGAAGAGCACAGGAGACTATCGCACATGGCTTCTCCCCGTGGTTACCGCAGTTTCGCCGATTTCGAGCGCGAGCAGATCCGCCCGGAAATGCGCATCGGGTGGTCCGTCGACGATTTGGAGCAACCGGAGCAGGAGCTCGACTTCGATGCCGATCCCTTCGAGGCGGCGCTCGACGAGGCTGAGTACGAAGACGACGATGACGACGAGTGACGTCACCGCCGCAGGGTTCCCTCGAGCTTGACTTTTTCGGCCCTTCCCGGACCGATCGGCCTCCGCGGACTGCCTCCCGCGGGGGCCATTTCTTTGTCCCGGTTCTTTCAAGCGCGATTGACCGTTCACCGGCCCGGCTTCGCCTCGCGTGGCCCGGTCCCTTCACCCCTTGCCGGAGAGGCCCTCGGTGTCGCGCGCCCGACGCGCCCAGTTTCGCCAGCGAGCACAGGCTCTTGACCTGGCTTGGCGCGCATGGCAGGTGAGCCCATCCCGATGCAGGTCAACCTTCAGAAGCTGAGCCCAGTTCTCGTCGAGTTCGATGTCCAGGTGGATGCCGCGCGCGTCAAATCCGAGCTCGATCGGGCCTATCAGTCCGTCGCGAAGAGCGCGCGGGTGCGGGGCTTCCGGCCGGGCAAGGCTCCGCGCAAGGTGCTGTCGCACGTGTACGGTGCTCGCATTGCAGCCGACGTCGCCCAGCGCCTGGTGGACGAGACCTTCCCGCAGGCGGTCAGCGATCACAAATTGCAGCCCGTCAGCACTCCGGCGGTCGAGCCGGCCAAGCTGACCGAGAACCAGCCCTTCTCCTACAAGGCGCGGGTCGAGATCATCCCGGAAATCGACTCGGTGGCCTACGAGGGCCTGGAGGCGGAGCGACCCAAGGTCGACGTCACCGACGAGCAGGTGGACGCGGAGCTGCTCGAGATCCGGCGCGCTCACTCCACGCTCGAGCCGCCGAAGGAGAGCCGGCCGGCCGCCAAGGGCGACGTGGTGACGATCGACTTCACGATCAGCGTCGATGGGGCCGAGGTCGACGGCGCCGGCGCCAACGATTTCCAGAGCGAGCTCGGTGGCGGCACGCTCATCCCCGCCATCGAGGACGGCCTCACGGGCAAGCAGATCGGGGATCAGGTCGAGGTGGACGTCGAGATGCCCGCTCAACACCTTCATCCACAGCTGCGCGGAAAGACAGCGCATTTTCACTTGCTGCTGAAGGACATCAAGGAGCGGGTCGTGCCAGAGGCGGACGACGAATTCGCCAAAGATGTCGGTGAGTTCGAGTCTCTATCTGATCTAAAGGCTGACATCCGCAAGGGCCTGGAGGCCCAGGCCAAGGAGCAAGGCGACAACGCCGTGGCCGAGCAGCTCGTGCTCGACCTGGTCAAAAAGAACCCGATCCCGCTGCCCCCCTCCCTGGTCGAGCGGCAGATGCGCGTGACTGAACAGGAGATCCTGGCCCGCGCCCGGAGCCAAGGCCAGCAGGCCAGCGGCCTCGGCGAGGAGCTGCGGGTCAAGGTCCAGCAGGACGCCGAAGTGAAGGTGCGGGCCGGCCTCTTGATGGCGGAAATCGCCAAAAAAGAGGGCATCAAGATCGGCGACAAGGAAATCGAAGAGGGGCTCGGCGAGCTCGCCGAGCAGACCGGGAAGAACGTCGCCAAGCTGCGTGCTGAGTACCGGGATGCCAAAAAGCGTGAAATGCTGATCGGCATGATCCTGGAGAACAAGGTGCTCGACATCATCGAGGCCAAAGCGAAGATCACCGACGCTGCTTGAGCGGCGGTGAGCTCACCCGGACTCCAACCCGGATCAAGATCGCTCACGGGGCGCTTGACGAAGGAGGGCCGGGGAGAAAGTTTGCGCTGACCGGACAGGCGAAGACCAGGAGAACGATGATGCGAAAGCGACCCGAAAACCGAGGCGAGGCCCTGAAACTTCTCGAAAGCCGGGGGCAGGAGCTGACGTATGGGCCGCAGCCGCTGGCCGGCAGCATCATCTACCCGCACGTCGTCGAGACCACGCACCGGGGCGAGCGCACCTGGGACATCTTCAGTCGCCTACTCAAGGACCGGATCGTTTTCCTCGGCAGCGCTGTCGACGACGACGTCGCAAACATCATCATCGCCCAGTTTCTTTTTTTGGAAAGCGAAGATCCGGACAAGGACATCCAGCTTTACGTGAACTCGCCGGGCGGCGTGGTCACGGCGGGCTTGGCCATCTACGACACGATGCAGTACGTCCGCTGCCCGGTGAGCACCATCTGCATCGGCCAAGCGGCGAGCATGGGTGCGCTCTTGCTGGGGGCGGGGAGCAAGGGTCGGCGCTACGCTCTGCCTCACTCGCGCATCATGATCCACCAGCCGCTCGGCGGGGCCCGAGGGCAGGCGACGGACATCGAAATCCAGGCGCGTGAGATCCGCCACGCCAAGGACGTCGTCACCGACATCCTGGTCAAGTCGACAGGTCGTCCACGCAACGACATCATCCGCGACATCGAGCGGGACTTCTATATGGGCCCGGCGCAGGCCAAGGAGTACGGCCTCATCGACGAGATTTTCGAGCACAAAAAGCGAGACTGAGGGCCCCGCTGGCCGGAGGCGGCCGGCTCGTCCGGGCTGCCCGCCGGTGAGCCGAATCGGGCTCCCCTCGGGCTGGCTCGACCTGCCACTAATTTTTCCGTCCGAGCCCGCCGTTGATACGGCGAGGCAAGCCTGCTCGAGCTTGCGAGGGCCGGCCCTGAGTTTTAGAATTCCTCAAGATTCATCGGTGTTTTCGCGCGGCGTCGGCTGCGTCGAGGTTACGAAAAGTGGAGCGACGGCGAGACGACTCGAACGGCAACTTGTGCTGCTCCTTCTGCGGCAAATCGCAGAAGGAAGTGAAAAAGCTCATTGCCGGGCCGACGGTGTACATCTGTGACGAGTGCATCGCCCTGTGCAACGACATCATCGCCGAGGAGGTCGAGAAGGACGAGCCAAGCGGCGGATCCGATCCGATGCCGAAGCCGGCGGAGATCAAGTCCATCCTGGACGACTACGTGGTCGGCCAGGATCGGGCGAAGAAGATCCTCAGCGTCGCGGTCCACAACCACTACAAGCGGATCGACAGCAAGGTCGCGACCGATGACGTGGAGCTCGGCAAGAGCAACATCCTGCTGCTCGGCCCGACCGGCAGCGGCAAGACGCTGCTGGCGCAGACGCTGGCGAAGATTTTGAAGGTCCCGTTCGCGATCGCGGACGCGACGACCCTGACCGAGGCCGGCTATGTCGGCGAGGACGTCGAAAACATCATCGTCCAGCTGCTGCAGAACGCCGATCACGACGTCGAGCGGGCGCAGCGCGGCATCGTCTACATCGACGAAATCGACAAGATCAGCAGAAAGAGCGACAACCCTTCGATCACGCGCGACGTCTCCGGCGAAGGCGTGCAGCAGGCGTTGCTGAAGATCATCGAAGGCACGATCGCCAACGTGCCGCCCAAGGGCGGCCGCAAGCATCCCCAGCAGGACTTTTTGCAGGTCGACACCGGCAACATCCTGTTCATCTGCGGCGGGGCCTTCGTCGGGCTCGACCAGATCATCCAGCGGCGCCTGGGCCAGTCGCGGCTCGGCTTTGGCGCGGACATCAAGCGCAAGACCGAGCTCAAGCTCGGCGAGCTGCTCGCGAGCGTGCAGCCCGAGGACTTGTTGAAGTTCGGGTTGATCCCCGAGTTCATTGGCCGGCTCCCCGTGATCGCGACGCTGCACGAGCTGACGGAGGACGCCCTGGTCGACATCTTGACCAAGCCGAAGAACAGCCTCGTCAAGCAGTTCCAGAAGCTCTTCGAGATGGACGGCGTGAAGCTGAAGTTCACCAAGGGGGCCCTCTCGGCCGTGGCGCGCAAGGCGCTGGAGCGGGAGAGCGGCGCCCGCGGCCTCCGAGCCATCCTCGAGGAGGCCATGCTGGACATCATGTACGACGTGCCCAGCAAGACCGGCATCAAAGAGGTCGTCATCAACGAAGAAG
This sequence comes from Pseudomonadota bacterium, assembly GCA_023418705.1. Classification (GTDB taxonomy): domain Bacteria; phylum Myxococcota_A; class Polyangia; order Polyangiales; family Polyangiaceae; genus JAEZYZ01. The sequence goes on from JAEZYZ010000126.1 coordinate 6,889, forward strand.
TGATCGCCAAGGGCGAGGCCCCGCTCATCGTGTACCAGAAGGAGGCCGGCGTCGGCGAACCCCGGCCTCGACGGGACGAAATGTTTTTGAAGAA
>JAEZYZ010000147.1 GCA_023418705.1 Pseudomonadota bacterium
CGCCTCCTCCGGTCGAGCTGCTGCGCCCGCCGGTTCGTCGCTCGGGGGCGCCTCGCTGGCGCCCCCGCCATGCGGGGCCGCCGGGCGCTCCTCGATGGACGGGGCAGCGTCGGGCTGCTCCGGAGCCTGGCCTTCGGGTTCGCTGGCTTGGGTGACGTTCTCGGATGACATCAGCGGCGTCGGGGGGTGGCTGCTATATCGCGGCTTTCGCCGGGTGCCAACGCTCGGGTTTGGCCGCGGTGCGAAATCTTGGGGACGGCGCGCGTCAGCGCGCGACGGGCAAATGACGATTTTGTCCGCCGCTGCGGTCGATCGTGAACCCGCCCGCGGCCGCCGAGTTCTCCTCGTGAGCGCGGGCCATCATTCGCGCTGCGATTTGCATGAAGGCCTGGGACACCTCGGCCCCGGGCGCCGCCTGCACCACCGGAGTGCCGGCGTCCCCCCATTCCCGAACGCTCGGCTCGATCGGGATTTGCCCGAGCAGCGGCGCGTTCGCCATCTCCGCCACCTTCTGGCCACCCCCCGAACCAAACAGCTCATGGCGCGCCTGGCAGCCGCCACACACGAAATAGCTCTCGTTCTCGACCACCCCCAAAATCGGGATGCCGACCTTCTGTGCCATCGAGACCGCCTTGTAGACGTCCTGCAGCGCGACCTCTTGCGGCGTCGTCACCATCACCGCGCCAGTCGTGCGGATCTTTTGCGACAGCGTCAGCGCGATGTCACCGGTGCCGGGCGGCAAATCGAGCAGGAGGTAGTCGAGCTTGCCCCAGTTGACGTCCTTCAAGAACTGAACCAGGGCGCCGTGCAGCATCGGACCCCGCCACACCACGGCCGAGCGAGGATCTTCGAGCAAAAAGCCGATGCTCATCAGCTTGACCCCGAACCGCTGGAGGGGCTGAATCTTGTGGCCGTCGCTCATCGGCTGGCCGGTGATGCCGAACATCGTCGGAACGCTCGGACCATAGATGTCGGCGTCCAAGAGCCCGACGCGGTGCCCGCTTCGGGCGAGCGCCAGCGCCAGGTTGGCCGCCACCGTGCTCTTGCCGACGCCGCCCTTGCCGCTCATCACGAGCACGACGTTGTCCACCTCTGGCACCGGATCGTCCGCCCCGACCGGGCGGCGGGAGCCGCCGGACTCGGGCTCGATTTCGACGTTGACCTGCTGCACCCCGGAGATCTCCGTCACCTTCGCGCGCACCTGCGCCAGGAGCGCCGGGTCGATCTCCCCGAGGCGCAGGACCACCGTCACGCGCCCCTCGGAGGCCTGCACCCGCACCAGGGCGTCGAGCTCCCCCAGCGTGCGGCCGCTTCCGGGCTCACCGAGCCCGCGGAGTTGTTCCAGGATGCGATCTTCCAAGCTGGCCATTTCGGTCGGTGACGTAGGATCAAGGGCCGACCCTGTCAAACCCGCCACAGGCCCAAACGGGGGGCGAACGGTGGCCCGATCGGCTCCGGCCCACGGCCCACGCGGGCGTCCACGCCTCGCGGTCGAAATCTCACGCGGCTGACATCCGTCAGCGAGGAGGCCAACAGCCGAGCTGGCTCGAGGCGGACAGCGGCGCTTGGCGCACCTCGGCGCCGTAGCAGGTCTGATAAATCGCCGTCTCGGCGAAGTCGTCACCGCCGGCGCAGAACAAGGGAAGACCGCCTGGCGACGTCGGGCAGCCCCCTCCGGTGCACCCGCCGGTCGTCGGATCGACCTCGTCCTCCGGGCAGCTGCAGGTGGCCGCGAAGCTCAAACAGAAACGCTCCCCGGTGAAGCTGCTGGAGATGCACACGCCATCGGCGCCGCAGTCCTCGTCGCGCACGCAGGGCTCGCACGGGGCGCCCTCCCCGCGGCAGCTCCCGAAGCGATGGGAGCAGGTGGGGCGGCCGAGCTCCTCGTCCCAAACCGCGCAGGCGCTCGCATTGCCCCACGGGCAGGACGTCGCGTCGGGATCGCAGAGCGTGGTGCAGATCTTTTCGCCGCTGGCGTCGCGGGCGCACACTTGATTGGGCACCGCCATGCAGTCGGCGTCCGACTCGCACGGCGCGCAAAACCTCCGCTGCACGCACAAGTGCTGAACCAAGGATACCGGGCCGCACGAGAAGTCTCCGCTCGCGCCGATTCGATCCGCGGGCACGCAGTCCGGGGCGTCCGGGCGTCCCGCGAAGCCGCAGGCGTCTTCGCAGGGGGGGCGGCCCGAACGCACGCGCTCGCAGGTGTGGCCGGGCCCGCAGTCGTCGTCGCCCGCGCAGCCGGCCAGCGTGCAGTACGCGTCGAGGTCGCCGACCCCCGCGCTCACGCAGACGAAGCCCGCGTCCGCGTCGCACTCGTCCCCGCTCGGGCAGCGGGTCCCGAAGCCGCCAGGCTGCGGCGCCGGATCCTGCGGCACGCACACGCCCACGCCGCCCGTCGCGCCCCCGCGGGGCTGGCAAATACCGATGGCGCTGCAATCGCTGTGGCTGCGGCACGGCAGCTGGCAGCGCTCGTCGATGCAGCGGAAGCCGCGCAAGGTGTCGCAGGCGGCGTCGGAGGCGCAGCTCTCGTACTGCCCGATCTTGCCGTTCGCGGCGTAGTCGAGCGCGACGCAAAATTGCCCCTGCGACCCGTCCACGAAGCCCCAGGTGACGCAGTTCTGGCCGAGCTCGCAGTCGCCCTGGTCCGTGCAGGGCGCGCTGCAGACGTTGTCGGTGCAGCGGTGGCCGCTCGGGCAGTCGGCGTCGCGGCAGTTTTCTGAGCTCGAACACGCGGGGGGCGCTCCGACCACCGAGGCCAGCAGGAGCGCGCCCAGTAGAACTCGATAGGCGCTCGGCGGTCTCGGTGCTGGTGTCATGGCCCCAGAGCTCGTACGGGCTCGGCGTTGCTTGACCGCCGAGGGGGGATCGCTAAGCTCGTCGACGGCGGGTTTAGCACAGCAGGAGAGCACCAGTGGAGGCTTCAAAGCGTCGACGTGGATCCGGACGCCACGATTTCGCCTGGTTGCTCGTTTTTTTGGGGCCGTCTTTCGGCTGTGGGGACTACGACGGGACCCCTCGGGTGGGGGCGGACCCAGGCGACGGCCAAGGGGGCTTGTTGCGCGAGGCGGCGCCCTACCAGCATCGCCCCTATCCCGAGCCGCCCTACGGCGTCGGCGTCGGCGCCACGCTCGAAAATTTCGAGTTTTTGGGCTGGCGAGCGCCCGGCAACCTGTCGCTCTCCTGCAGCCCCTCCGCCGAGAACCCGCCGCTCGAGCGCATCGATCTGGCGGAGTTTTTCGACCCGAGCGGCACCAAAGGGCTCGAGCTCCTGGTCGTCAACATGTCCGCCGTGTGGTGCACCGTCTGCCGCGCGGAGTTCCGCCTGTTCGATCAGGAGCAGGTCTACGCCGAGCTTCGCCCCCGCGGCGCGGAGTTCGTCGGATTCTTGTTCGAAGATCGAGATCACGAGCCGGCGCGCCCCAGCGATCTGGCGTGTTGGGCGGACAACTTCCGCGTCGACTTTCCCATGTTGCTCGATCCGGGGTTCAAGACCGGGCGCTACTTCGTCTCCGACGCGACCCCGATGAATCTGGTGGTGGACGCGCGCAACATGCAGATCCTGCGGCAGTACCCCGGGGGTGGCGGCGCCATCGACGATTTGCTGGCGTTCGTGCGGGGCGAGCTCGCGGAGCGTGGACGCTGAGATGAACGATCGCGGCGTTCGCCCCGCGCCGGTCCGATCCGGGCGCCGGTGGATCTGCGTCCTCGTCGCCGCGAGCTTGCTCGGCTGCTCGGGCGCGGCCGGGCAGGGAAGCGACCCGGCGAGCGCGTCGAGCGGGCAGCCGCCGGACTTCGTGCTCGATACGCTCGACGGCCGCAGCGTGCGCCTGAGTGATCACCTCGGAGAGAACGTCGTGCTCATCGACTTCTGGGCGACCTTCTGCGATCCGTGCCTGACGGCCATGCCCGAGCTCGATCGGATCTACCGCAAGTACGCGGATCAGGGGCTCTTGGTGCTCGGTATTTCCATCGACGGCCCGGACTCCGTCGCTCAGGTCCACGCAGAGGTGGCGAAGCTGGGCGTCAGCTTTCCGATCCTGCTCGATCAAGAGACGCGCGTCGTCAGCCTGTACAACCCCAAGACGAGCGCGCCCTACAGCGTGCTGATCGGGCGGGACGGACGCATCCTGAAGAAAAAAGAGGGCTACACCACCGGCGACGCCGCGGGCGTCGAACGGGACGTGCGGCAGGCGTTGGGCCTCTGAGCCGTCACCCGCGAGCGAGATCCAGGTAGAGCCGTTCGTACGCGCGGGCCACGGCGGGCGCGGCGTAGACGTCGCGCACGGCCGCCCGCTGCGCTTCGATCACCGCCTGACGGTGCTCCCGGTCCCGCAACGAGCGCGCCGCCGCCGCGGCGAAGGCCGCAGCGCTCAGCGCGTCCACGTGCACGACGCCCGCGAGATCGATGAGCGGGCCCTTTCGCAGCGCCACCACCGGCACGCCGAGCGCCATGGCTTCGAGCAGCACGATGGGCAGATCCACCTTGCCCCACAGATCGTCCACCGGAAAGAGCACCGCCGCTGCCCCGGCGATGAGCTCGAGCACGTCCGGCAGCTCGGCGGTGAAGCGCACCTTGTCCCGAGGTAGGTCGCGCTCGAGCGCCGCGGCGATGCCCGCCGCGCGCGGCGTCTTGGCGCGATAGGCGAACACGACGACGGCCTCCGGGATCGCCTCGGTGAGGGGCGCGACGCTCTCGGCGACGACCCGCGCGCCCGAGCTCGTCTCCAGGTCACCCGGGTAGACGAACACCGGCGCCGACGGCGCGATGCCCAGCCGCTGGCGCATGGCGGACAGCGACGCGGCGCTCCTTGGGGCGAGATCGGGCACCGGCGGGGGGATCACCGCCAGCCGCCGAGGCCGGGCAGACTCTGCCGCCACCGCCTGTTCGATGCGCGACCGGGTGAAGCGGCTCTGCGCCACGACGACGTCGCCGAACAGCAGCCGGTCGACGCCCGCGAAGCTCCTCGGCGCCGAGGCGACCGTCTGCACGACCGGCACCCGCCGCAGCTGCTTCAACGTCCTGCCGGCCAGGGTCGTCTTCGGATTCGGGGCGAACACGAAGTGCCAGACGTCGGCGCGCGAGCGCAGCAGCAACCAGGCGGCGGCGCGCAGGTTTTCGCGGGCGCTCGGGGTGAAATGTCCGGACGAAGAGTAGACGGGCACGACCTCTGCCGCCCCGACGGCTTCGCCTCCGGGCACCGACATCACCGTCGGGCGCGCCACCTCCAGATGGGACGCCACGTCGCGGACCAGGCACTTGGTGCCGTCATGATAGGGCGGCGCGACCGGCTTGGAGACGAAGAGCACGCGGACGGACATGCGCGCCGGAGAGTGTCACCGGCGGGCGGCCTTGTCACCGAGCTTTTGGCTCAACGAGCGGCGGCTAGCAGCGCCGATTCGGCGCGGCGAGCGGCGCTCTGGACCGCCGCTTCGACCACCGACCGCTGGAGCACCGCGCGGGTCTGCTTGTTCCGTGCTTCCTTGGCCGAGGCGCGGGTGCGGGCGCTGCCGGAGACGGTGCCGGCGATGTCCTGCGCTGGCATGCGGTGGACGACATACTCGACCACGGCCGAGTACACGACGGAGCTGCCTTCGGTCGAGGCCTCGAGCGAACGCAGGTTGCCCGTGACCATCACCAGCGGCACCTTCGCCTTCTTCGCGACCTCGTTGCCGCGCTCCTCCGCTTCGAGCACGACCACGCCCGGCAGCTCCGCGAGCTTGGCGCGCGAGACGGCGGCCAGCTCCTCCGACAGCTTCTTGCCAGATCCGCTCGATCGAACCTTGATGGTGCCGACCTGCACCAGCACCTTGGCCCCCTTGATCGAGCGCTGCTTGTCGGGGGTGAGTGCCGCCAGCGTGGCTTCGATTTGCTTGCGGACCGCGGGCGAAGGATCGTCAGCGTGGCGCTTCAACGCCGAGACGCTCTTGCGGCTGCCGTGGTGCTTCAGCGCGGCGGCGCTGGCAGCGCGAACGGCGGCGCTCTTGTCGTCGAGCGCCTTCTCGAGGGCGACGCGGGCGCGATCGGAGCCGTCCTTGCCGAGCTCCAGCGCGGCGCGCACGCGCACGCGAAAGTCCTTCGCCCCGAGCTGCTCCACCAACGAAACGGTGGTCGGGCGGGCGGAGGAGCTGGCCGCGATCAGGAAAACCAGTAGCAGCGGAAGGGCGCGAGAGAGCAGTGTCATCGGCAGCGACGGACAGTGTGATCGAATGCTTCTCATATAAGTAAACGATGACCGTCGCGATGGACAGGGTCAGCTTCGAAGCGCCCTCATTTTCGTGTCACTGGCCCCTACGGCAGGGCAGGGCAGAGCACATGGGAGCGCGCGAACGCCCGCTCACAGCCGATTCACCGAGCGCTTCGCGAGCGGCGCGCGCTCGCGAGCTACGGTTGCAGCAACGAGCGCACGCTCTGCTCGATGCGCTCACCATCGCCGGCGTCATAGCCCGCGAACACGAAGCGCACGATCCGGTGCTCGTCGATGACGTAGCTCGTGGGCATCGTCGGCAGGTGGTATTGGCTCGCCACGAGCTGATCGCGATCCCACGCGAGCGGAAAGCTGACCCCGGTTTCCTTGGCGAAGCTCTGAATGGGGTCGGGCGCCTCGTCCACGCTGATGCCCACGACCCGCAGCTCCGCGGCGTGCCGCTGCTGCAGCTCCTCGTAGAAGGGAAACGATTTGCGGCACGGCTCGCACCACGTCGCCCAGAAGTCGACGACCTGGACCTTGCCGCCGGCGTCGTTCAGGGAAACGTCGCCGTTTCCCCAGGCCCGCGGCAGCGAAAACTCGGGGGCGGGCGCACCCACCAGAGGATGGTCGTCACCGGCAGGCGCCGCCGCTCCCGCGGGCGGCGTGCAACCGGCGAGCGCCGTGGTCACCACGGCGGCGGCGAGCGAGGCGCCGCCGCCGAGTTTGTTGCGCGCGCCGTTCATCACTGACGGGGGGCAGGAGCGGGCGGCGCTGCCGCAGGGGGCGCAGCAGGGGCCGGAGCCGCGGGGGGAGCGGCAGGTCGGGCGGGTGCCGGCGCGGGTCTGGGCGCCGGGGCGGCCTGGGCGCCGGGCGCCGGCTCGCCGTCGGGGTTTTCGTCCGGGCACCCGTCTTCGTCTTGGAAGCCGTTGAAGGTCTCGGGCTCGTCGATGCACTCGTCCTGCACGTCGGGGATACCGTCGTTGTCGTTGTCCGGATCGGGACAGCCGTCGAGATCGTCGAAGCCGTCGGTGTCCTCCGGCTCGTTCGGGCATTGATCCCGTTCGTCGGGCACGCCGTCGTTGTCCGTGTCGAGCTCGTCCGGGCACCCGTCTTCGTCCTTGAAGCCGTTCTTCGTCTCCGGCTCGTTCGGGCAGGCGTCCTGGTCGTCTGGAATGCCGTCCTTGTCGTTGTCGAGATCTGGGCAGCCGTCGGTGTCCTCGAAGCCGTCGGGATCCTCCGGGTCGTTGGGACAGCGATCGGCCGAGTCTTGAATGGTGTCGCCGTCGTTGTCGAGCTCGGGACACCCGTCGTGATCTTCGTAGCCGTCTCGATCTTCGGGCTCCGTGGGGCATTGATCGCGGACGTCGTCGACGCCGTCGTTGTCGCGATCTCGCCGCTCGTCGACGTAAATCACGCCGAGGAAGCCGCGCACCGCGGGCACGCCCACCCCTTCGATCAGGCCGACCCCGGCGCCTGCCGAGATCGCCAGCGGGGAAGCGTAGGGCGTGACCTGCACGCCGCCGTCGAGCTCGAGCGCGTTGGTGCCCGCCTCCGAGCTGAACCGGGTGCGGCCGAACGCATCGAGCACGACGCGCACGACGGGGCCCACGGCATAGCCCGCCGCCGCGCCGTACTGGAACTCGAAGGGTCCGACGGTCGTCTCACCGACCCGCCCCTCCCCGCGGAACATCGGGGCGAGGTTTACGGCGCCCGAGAATGGGCCGTGAGAAAAGTCCGCGATGGCCATCAACCCCGCCGTGGGGGTGGGATCGCCGATGTAATTCTGTTCGGCGGTGAGCGTTCCGAGCGGCGCCGAGACGAACACCCCACCACCGAGCACGAGCGGATCGTCGACCTCGCCGTAGACGCGGTACTTCGCCTCCGCTTTGGGATCGCCAAGGCCCACGGCTTCGAGGCCATCGTCGAGGTCGGCGGTCCCTTGGGGCGTGAGCCCTTGCCCGTTGGCCCAAGTGACCGGGATCTTCAACCCGATCTGCAGCCGGGGGATGGGGGTGAGGGAGCCGAGCAGGTCCCCGGTCACCATGTTCTCCACCACGGGGATGTCGCTGCAGCCGCCGCCGGCGCGGCAGCTCTCGACGACGAAGGGCTCGTAGCCGTAGTTGACGAACAGCCCGGCGCTCCAGGCCATCTCTCCGTCGACGCGCAGCCCGCGGGTCGTGAAGAAGTTGCGAGGGCCGGGAGCGGGATCGAACCGCTGCACGCTAAACTCGTCGTCGAACGCTTGGGCTCGGCCTGGCGTCGCGACGAGCAGCGTCGTCAGCGCGGCCAGCGCACCGATCAGCCTGCCAGCTCCTCGGTCTGGCGCGGCCGCAGCCAATGGGATCGAACGCGTGCGGGAGGAGCGGAGCGAAGCGCGCGGGGGTACGGCAGTGCTCGGGTGGGAAGGCGCCTTCATGGGGATCTCGTGCCAGTGGGTGATGGGGGCGTAAAATGCCGAGCCCAGCCTCTCATAGTCGCCATGAGCTCGGCAACCGGTCTCAGCTCACCTCGACCGGTGAGGCCAGCCGCGCGGAGGCGCTCGAGGCGGGCGCCCGCTGGTCCGGGACGAGGGTGGTAGATCTGCCGCCTCGCTCCTCCCTGTCTCGAGCGCGCGCGAGCGGTGGGCACCGGGCCGCGCCGCGTTGTACGCAGCAGAAGCCCCGGGGGGGCGGGCGGGGGCGGACTTCTCCGAGCTTCGGCAGTAGTGTTCCGGGCAGTGGCCGTCTGCGTTCACTGCCGGAGCATCATCGAAGAGCAGGCGAGGTTCTGCCCGCACTGCGGTCGTCCGCTGAGCGAGCGCCGTCCGCGGTCCAAGATCGAGCTCGGGGTCGAGCTCGATCTGGGCTGGGGCAAGGCCATGGTCGGCGAACGCATCGGCGAGGGCGGCATGGGCGTCGTCCACCGCGGATGGCTCTACTACAACCCGGCGGGGCCCCGCGGCGGCAGCGCGCCCCATCCCGTCGCGATCAAAGCGCTCAATCCCCTGCTCCGGGGCCATCAGCGCGCCCGGCAGCTGTTCCTCGGGGAGGCGAGCGCGCTCGAGCGCCTGGATCACCCGAACATCGTGCGCTTCTTCGGGTTGTTGCAGAGCGGCGGTCAGCTGGCGCTGGTGATGGAGCTGGTCGAAGGCAAGCCGCTCAACGAAATCATCCACGAGCAGCGGGTGAGGGCCGCGCCAGGCGGCATCCCATGTCTTCCTTTCATGGAGGCCTGGCGGGTGTTTTCCCAGCTGCTCGGCGCCCTGGCGGCGATCCACTCGCTTGGCATCATCCACCGCGACGTCAAGCCGAGCAACGTGCTGGTGCGGTACGATGGGGTGGTCAAGCTCACCGATTTCGGCATCGCCCGGGTGCCGCAAGAGGAGGTGCGCAACACGGGGGGCATGCAGCCGGGCACCGGGGCCTACATGTCGCCGGAGCAGGTGCTCGGTCACGATCTGGATCCCCGAGCGGATCTGTACAGCGCCGCGATCGTGCTGTTCGAAATGCTGACCGGGGTGACCCCCTTCGACGCGCCGGACCGCAATGAAATCATGGTGCGCACCGCCCAGGTCGAGGAGACCGCCCCGGCGCTGACGGCCCTCCTCCCGCAGGCCCCCCCGATCCTGGACGTCTTGTTCGCCCGCTGCCTGAGCAAGGACCCCATGCACCGGTTCGGGTCGGCGATCGAGCTCGGGGAGGCGATCGCCCGGGGCCTCGGCCTGGAGCAGGTGCCGGGCTGGGCCGAGCAGAAGCGGCTGGCCGAGAATGCGCACGCCATTTCGCAGCTCGGCTTGCCGGCTGGGGGCCGGCTCGGCGGGGAAGCCGCGCAAAAGCTCCGGACGGACGTGATGCGCGCCTACGGCGGCTGAGCTCGCGGCGACCTTGGCCGGCAACAGTCGTTGACAGCTTTCACCGGCGCGTGCGAAACCTGGCCGCCGTTCCCGGCCGGCATCGGATTTCAGGCTACATGCATCAAGGCTGCGTCGTTTCAGTGGTCGCCGCAGGCCTGCTCGTTCACGCGGCGGCCTTTGCGCAGGCACAACCTGCCGAGGCCCCTCCCGCTCCCGAGCGGCCGGCTCCCGCACAACCTCCGCCCGCGGCGCCAGCGCCTCCCGCAGCGCCGGCGCCCCCGGCCGACGCTGCGC
>JAEZYZ010000190.1 GCA_023418705.1 Pseudomonadota bacterium
GCCCCCGCCGAGCCGGCCGCGCCGCCGCTGCCCCCGTCCGTCCCAGCGGCCCCACCGGGGGGCGGCGGAGCCCCCGCCGTGCCGGCCGCGTTGATGCTGCCGCCAACGCCGGCCCCGCCGGTGGGCAGGGGCTCGGCTTCGTCGAAATCCGCGCCGATGATCTGATCACAGCCGGCGATGAAGAGCGCGATCCCAAGCCAGCGCCCCGGGCGTGCCAGGTCGCGAGCCGACGAGCGCCGCCTGGTCAAAACGCCCCTCGAAGCTCGAGGTTGCCGCCATTGCGGTTCGCCGCGGCGCCGAGCGCCACCTCGCGGCCCGACTCGTCGCTCGTGAGCACCAGGATGGTGCCGACCGTGAGCGCGACGGCCCCCACCGCGAACGCCGCGGTGCTGACGTTCGCCAGGGTCGAGCCTGCGTCCGCGGCCTCCAGCCCTTCGGCGTTGCATTGATGCCGAGCGTTGCAGTTGTCTTCCATGGTGCTCTTCTTCGAGAGCGCCAGCCCACCCGTGATGAAGCTCGTGAGCACTCCGGCGACCCCCACGCCGCCCACGACGTAGCCAAAGAGGCGCGTCGAGCTCCCGCTCTCGATCGCCAGCGTGGGCCCCGGCTCGGGCGCGAGCCGCGGCGGCGGCAGCGCGGTCGTGGGTTCGGTGGGGGCTGGGGACGGCGCCGCGGGCAGCGGATCGCCCGGCGCGACGATGATCTCGGTGTTGGCCCCTTCGGCCAGGGCGACCTCGAAGCGCTGATCGGCGAAGCCCGCCGCCTTCACGACCACCACGTGCGGCCCCGGGTCCAGCGGCAAAGCAACGCCAAAGCTGCCTCGCCCCAGCTCGACGTCGTCGCGCAACACCACGGTGCGCGCTGGCGCCGACTCGGCGAGCCGGATCGTCAAGCGCGGCAGGCGCGGCTCGAGCGCCTCCGCCCGCTGGCGCGCGATGCTCGCCCGCTCGTCGGCGGGATCGAGGCGTTGCGCCACCTCTCGGAACCGTTGCCACGCGCTCGCGATCTCGCCGAGGTGCTCCTCGCAATCGGCGAGGTTGAACAGCGTCCCCACGGCTGGATCGAGGCGGTGGCTCTCTTCGAAGCGACGGCACGCCGTCTCGTAGTCGGCCTTCTCGGCGGCCTCACGGCCAGCCCGGAACAGCGCCTCGGCGCCGGCTCGGTCCACGCGTTGGGCGAGGGTGGGGCTCGTCAGCGTCGCCAGCGTCGCGCAGCAGACGAACAGCAGTCGGAACAGGAACATGTGCTCAAAATCGACGGTCGAACGGGTTGGGTTTGTCGGGCGGCGGCGCGGACGCCGGGGGCGGCGGCAAGCTCGGCTTGGGCTTGGGGCGAACCTGCGGGCGGCCGCTCGAGGCGCCGGCGCCGACCTTGGGGGGCGCTGGCGCTGGCGCCCCCGCGTCATCGGACAGCGGGTCTTTTCCAGGGGCAAGCGGTTTCTCGGCGGGCGAATCGGCCGGCCGTGGCAGCGCCAAGCTCGCGTCGCGCTGGCCCTTCGCGGCTGCGCCCTGGGTCGGGCTCGGCGCCTCCGGTGAGCCCTGGGCGTCGAGCTCTGCCGCCGCCCGACCGTCGGGCGGCGGCGTCGGGCCGGTCGCTTCGCCAATCGCGTAGGCGACGGCGCCAACCATCGCCAGAGCGACGAGGGCCGCCACGACGAACGCGGTCCTATTGGGGGCGGGGCTGCTCTGGGTCCTGGACGCGCTGCTGATGGCAGCGGCGGCGGGCGTGTTCGTGTCGCTGACCACGGCCCCGCGAGCCGGCGGCGTGTCCGGAGCCACCGCGAGGGTGGCGGCCACCGGCTCGCTCTGGTCGGGCGTGGACGCGGGGGTCGCCACGGGGACGGGACCGTCGCCGACCTCGGCGATGATGTCGTGCACGGCCGCCTGCATGGTCCGAGCGTTGTACCAGCGCTCCTCCTTCTTGTACGCGAGGCCACGGTCGACCAGTTCCACCACGGACGTCGGTAGGGGCTCGGCCACCGCGATGCTCCGCAGCGACGGAGCCGGCGTGGTCGCAGCGAGGATCAGCTGGTCGTTCACGGTCTCCGCCTCGTGGACGAACCTGCCCGTCAGCAACGTGAAGAGCGTGGCGCCGACCGCCCAGATGTCGCTCCGACCGTCCACTTCTTCCCAGCGGCCGCGCGCTTGCTCTGGGGCCATGAACGCAGGCGTGCCCATGAACGAGCCCACCGCGGTCGTGCTCTTGCCCATGAGAGGATCTCTGAGCCGTGCGATGCCGAAATCTAGGATCTTTAGCCGGCCCGTGACCGTCAGAAATAGGTTCTCGGGCTTGATGTCCCGATGCACGAGCCCCTTTTCGTGGGCTGCTGCCAAGGTATCCAGGAGTTGGTCGGCCAGCGTGAGCACCTCTGACAGGGGCAAGACGCCGCCCTTGCGCCCGGCGCGGGCTTCGAGGGTCTCCCCTTCGAGCAGCTCCATCACCAAGAACGCGGCGCCGTCCTCGGCCACGTCGTCATCCAGGACGGTCACCGCGCCGGGATGGGCGACCGTGTTGGCGGCGTAGCCTTCGCGCAAAAACCGCGAGCAAATGGCGTCGTCGACCGTGTATTCCGAATGCAGCACCTTGATCGCCGCGCGGCTTTGATTTCGATGCACGGCCGCGTACACGGCCGCCATGCCGCCGACTCCCAGCAAGCGCTCCAGACGCCACTTGCCCTTGAGGGTGGTGCCCACTCGGGCTCGAGCCCGCTGTACGACGTCCGCGTGGACGGCCATCCAAATCGTAGACTACCGACGGGTCTGCCCCGCGTCGAGGGGGGCTCGGACCGATAACACGGGGCAGGTGGCGGATCGGACCACACGTTCGGTGACGCTCCCGGCGACGAGGCGGGAAATTCCACTCCTGCCGTGAGTCCCGATCACGATGAGGTCATAGTTTCCGGTCCGCGCGACCTCGACGATGGTCGGCGCGGCGGAGCCGACCTCGAGCAGGATCTGGTCGACCCGGGCCGCGGGAGCACCTATCCCGCTGACGAGCGCGTGCATGTTCGCCTCGGCGTGGGCCTGAGCCGCCTGCGACAGCGACTGTACCTGGGCGCCCGTGGTGCCGAGCATGGCCTCCGACGGGAGATATGCCGGCAGCTCCCAAACGTGCAGCAGGTCGACCCTCGCCTCGAAGACCTCTGCCAGCGACAAGGCGAGGTCGAGCGCCGCTCGCGCACCTTCGGAGAAGTCGGTGGGGACGAGGATGCGGCGCAGGTTGACCGCTCGAGAGGGACTGGGGTTGTCGGTGCTCACGCGGCCTCTGCCAGCCGGACCGTCAACACCGGGCAGGGCGCCGCGCGGACGACCTTTTCGGCGACGCTGCCGAGGAGCAAATGTGACAGGCCGCTCCTGCCATGGGTTCCGAGCACCAGCAAATCGAAGCCCTCGCTATTGGCGATGTCCACGATCGTGGTGACTGGATCGCCTGCTTCGAGCCGGGCATCGATGAGCTGGCGCGCGTCGGCCGGTACCGACTGCACCAGCTGCTCGAGATCCTGCCGCGCCTGCTGTTCGATGATCTCGGCGACGGGCCGCTCCCCGCTCCCCTCCATCCACGCCATCAAGTCGGGACGAACCGCCGACGGCGACGTCCACACGTGCAGCACTTGGATGCGCGCGCCAAACTTCTGCGCAAACGCGATCGCCCGCTGTAGGGCTCCGCGAGAGCCGCTGGAGAAGTCCACGGGAACCAGGATGCGCCGAATGGTCAACATGTCCTCACCTCGGGAAGCTCGGGCGCTCCAGGTCGACCGCCCTGGGCGCGAGCTTACCAGCTTGACTCTGTCGTCGAGCACATAGTTGTGGCAGCGCCCCCGATCCGCAAGCGGCCCGTCAGCAAATCGACGCGCGTGACGTCACCGCTTGGCGATCGGGAGCGTGGGCCCCAGGCAGGCCGAGAGGCGCCGCTCGGCCTCGCTCAGCGCGGCGCTCGCCGTGAGGGGGTCTCGCAAGGCAGCGCGCGGAGCGTCCCCGAGAAACGCCGCCTGCGCGAGCGCGTCGGCCCAAGGCAGCGGCGCGAGCAGGCGGTCTCGGATCGCGTGGACGAGCTTCAGTGTTCGGAGCGCGTCGAACCAGGTGTGGAGGCGACGCAGCAGCTGTGACCGATCCGGCGCTTGCGCCAGCGCTCCGTCGAGCGCGCGGCGGCTCGCGCTCTCGAGCAGAACGTCGGCCAGCGGGGCGAGCTCGGTCTGCTCCACCTCCCACCGCAACCGGCGAACGTCACGGTGTTCCGCGAGCCAGCTCAGGAGGCCGAGCCAGCTGCCGAGCAGGCTGAAGGTCCGCGGGTGGTACAGACCAAAACCCGAGCCCGCGCGCTCCGCGCCCTCGATCTTCGCCACCTGGGGGCCCGTGCCGAAGGGAACACGGCTCGACCGCCGCGCGGCGATGCGGATCGGCTCGCCGCTCAGGCGACGGACGGGGGCCACCTTCGCCAGCTTGTCGAGCAGGTAGAAATCCTCGCCCGCGGCGCGAGGGGGCACCCCGCGCACGACCGCGTAGGCCTGATGGTCCACCGCCAGCGTGCTGCCGATGGTGTGCATGGCGTAGGGCGAACCGGCCCAGGCCAGGCCGAGCACGTAGTACCGGAGCGACAGCTCGTACAAGCAGGTGGCACGGTCCAGCGCGGGCTCGAAGCTTCGATCGTGCGTGAAGGGGTAGACGAACGCAGAGACCACCGGACAGTCGGGGTGCCCCTCGGACGTCATCGCGAAGTAGCCCTCCGGCAGGCTGGCGTCCGCGTCGGTGAAGAACACCTGCGCCGAGCCCACCCGTCCCGAGTGCCACAGCGCCAGCGCCAGGTCGCCGCCGATCCGACGCGCCCTGCCGACGCCCTGCCGCCGGGGCAAACACCACGCGGGCGCCGTTCGGTCGATCACGAGCACGTCCATCTCGCCCGCGTCCCCGAGCCAGATGGGCGGTGTCTCGCTCAACCGGCGCGGCGCCTGCAGGTGCGCGCGCAGCTGAGTGGCCAGCTCGGCCGTCTGCCACCTCGCGGGCTCTTGGGCGTCCTCGGGCGCGTTGACCACCACCAGGCAGAGCGTGCGGCCGCGCGCAGCGCGACAGGCTGGGCGCAGGTTCGACAAGAAGCTCGGCGCTTCGCGAAACGCCGGCACCACCAGCACGCGCGCGTAGTCGCGATCGATGCGTTCAACCACGCGCGCCTCCGGCTCGGCGTGCACGCGCAGGTACTTTTCCACCACCCGGGCGCGGCGCCCGACTTGGGCTGCGTGGTCAGGGCCGGAGCTCAATGCACCGCAGGCCGGTGGGGCAGGCGTTCGATCAAGCTCGCTTCGAAGTCGAGCAGCTGCTGAGCCCGCTCCGTTACCAGGTCGGGCGCGAAGAGCTGGCGTGCCAGGCGGAAGAAGAGGGCGTGGTGGCGCGACTCGGCGCGGGCCAGGTCGAGGTAGACATCGCTCAATGGATCCTGCCGATCGCGCAGCGCATCCGCCAGCATGCGGAGCCGCTCGCACCCGCGGGCCTCCACCACCCCCGCGACGATCAGCCGATC
The DNA here is from genome assembly GCA_023418705.1 of Pseudomonadota bacterium. Classification (GTDB taxonomy): domain Bacteria; phylum Myxococcota_A; class Polyangia; order Polyangiales; family Polyangiaceae; genus JAEZYZ01. The sequence goes on from JAEZYZ010000190.1 coordinate 5,512, forward strand.
GAGCAAGAGCTCGGGACCGCCCCGACGCGCCTGCGACAGCAGCGCGTTGACGTACTCGTCCTTGTAGTCCGGCGCGAGCTTCAACCCCCGCGCCGCCAGGATTCGGTACACGATGTGGAAGTGCTCGAGCTCCTCGCGCGAAAACTCGATCATCGGCTCGACCAGCTCGGCGCGGTCGGGGTAGCGCACGACGAAGCTCATCCCTGTCGCGCTGGCCTTGCGTTCGCAAGCGGCGTGGTCGATCAAGAAGGCGTCGAAATCTGCGAAGACCGCGTCGAGCCATTCGGCTCTGGTGTCCACCCGTAGCTCCAGCATGGCGGCGCCAATCTACGAGGAGGTGGCCGCGCGGGCAAACTCACCCGCCGCCGCGGGAGAGCCCGTCCCGTGCACGCGCAGCAAGCTCTCCTCCGCCGGGACGCCGAGCCTGAGCGGGAAGCCGTAGTGGCCCGTCCCGCGGTGCACGTAGAGCCGGTCGGTGCCGCGCGCCCATAGCCCGTGGTCCGGCGCGTTCATCAGCAGGCGCAGCAGCGTCCACGGCAGGCCGAGGCTCACCAGACCCACCTGTCCGCCGTGCGTGTGGCCCGAGAGCACCAGATCCGCGTCGCCGGACGGCAGGTGCTTGAACGCTCCCGGATCGTGCAGCAGCACCAGCCGAAACGCCCCCGCCTGCCGCGGGATGTTCTTGCAGACCTCGCGGATGTGGCGGCGCCGCGCCCGCCAGACGTAGTCGAGCCCAAGCACCTGGACGGGACCCGCCCGCGTCTCGACCAAGGCCGCCTCATCGACGAGCAGGCGGATCCCGTTGGCGCGGAGCGCCTCGGCGACCGTGTCCGGGGCTTCGTGGTCGTGGTTGCCACGGCAGGCGAAGACCCGCCCGGGGAGCTGCTGCAGCGGGGCGAGCGCCGCGCCGAGCAACGCCGGATCCACTTGGGACTCCATGGTCAGGTAGTCACCGGTCAGCAGGACGAGATCGGGCTCGCGTTCGACGGCGCGCTCACAAATGCGGCGAAGCCGCTTCACGCTCATGAAGGGCCCCAGGTGCGGATCGGTGATCTGAACCAGAGACAGCGGGCGCGGCGCCCTGTAGTCGCCGGCACGGTGGCGCCGGAGGCTCTCGGGTGCCGCCCCATCGCCGACGGTGACGTCGACGACGTCGCGGCGAGCCCTGAGCGATTGGTAGAGGCCGATGCCGGCGCCGACGTACGCCAGAAAAACGCCGGGCAGCTCCAGGCCGAGCCAGGCGGCCACCGCCCACGGCAGCGCCAGCAGCGTGCCCCCCGAGAAGAACGCTGCCGGCAAGCTGACGGCCACCCGGTAGGCCAAGGGGCGGAGCCGCGGCCGCACCAGCGCCAGGGCCTGGATGTAGACGGTGGCGTGCAGGTACACGAACAGCGGCCACATCCCCTCGAACCGTGGAGCGATGGCCGTCGCCAAGAGCCCGTGGATGCCGAGCGTGACGGCGCGGAACACGGCGTAAGCGCGGGAGCGAAGCAGCGCCGCCAGCAGCACCACCAGAGCCCAGCCGCCCGCCGAGGCCAGCGCAAAAGGTGTCAAATCCGCCATCCGCGCACGACGTGCTAGCATGATCCCGCGCGCTCGGCTCGCACCCGGCGGGCGCTCCGATAGGCCCAAGGACCGTTGTCAGGCGGGTGCTGCGACGTATGTTGCCGGCTCGTGCCGACGTCCTTTTCCGGTGCCGCGCTGCCGTTCTGGGACTTGCTCCTGCGGTTGACCGTGGCTGCGCTGCTGGGCGGCGTCATCGGGTTCGAACGCGAGCGTCACGAGAAGCCGGCTGGCTTGCGCACACACATGTTGGTCACCCTCGGCTCGGCGGCGTTCGTGGTGATCGGGGTCGAGGTGCTCGGGCAGATTTCCGAAGGCTACGACCACGCGCGGCTCGATCCGACGCGGGTGATCGAGGGCGTGATCGGCGGCATCGGCTTCCTCGGTGCCGGCAGCATCATTCAAAGCCGGGGGGACGTGCGGGGCCTCACCACGGCGGCCAGCGTCTGGATCTCGGGGGCCCTGGGCGCCGCGTGCGGGGTCGCCATGTACCGGATCGCGATCGTCACCACCGCGTTCGCGCTGGTGACCTTGTGGCTGGTGGGCGTGGTGCAAAAAAAGACGCTGCACCACGATCGCACGGGCTCGGACGCCCGCGCCGACCGCGGTCCAGATTGAAGCGCGCGGCGCCGCCCTGCCGGCGCGTGCGCGCCCGAGTGTGGTCAAGCAGCGACAGTGCAGCGAAGCAGCCACGCTTGGACGAGCGTCACCCGCGGGTCGATAGCGCGAAAGGCGCGTAAAACCGCGGCGAACGCGTTGGCGCAGAGCTTGCGATGGCCCGTGGCGCGCGCCGTTCGGCGCCCGTCTTCAGAAGGACCTGCCTATGCACGAAAACATCGCGTTGGAGCTGCTCACCAGACACCGAGACTTCGAACACGCACGCCCTGTGGTCGACGTACCGGGCCTCTCGTCGGCCAAGGTGTGCGCGTTCCTCAATCAGCTCGTGGCCAACATGGATCCCGAGGAGCATTACCTCGAGATCGGCACGTTTCAGGGACGAACGCTGCTCTCCGCCGCCTACGGCAATCGCGACCGCCGCTGTGTCGCGTGCGACCGATTTCGGTTTTGGGGCAAGTTCACCGGGCCCGGCTTCGTCGCCCGACGCAGGCTGCTGCAAAATCTCAAGCGGTACGAGGACCGCTGCGCCGAGATCCGCTTCTTCGACATGAGCCATCGCCGGCTCTTCGAGCAATCCCTCGTCCCCTCACCGGTCGGCGTGTTCTTCTATGATGGCGATCACAGCTACCGGGAGACACGGTTTGCGATCGTGGCAGCGAGCCGCACCCTGAGCCGCCGCTCCGTGCTCTTGATGGACGACTTCAACGATCCAGAGGTCGTGCGAGCGACGCGCGACGGGCTCCAGGAGGCAGGCTTGCGCCCGCTCTGGCAGCGCGTCCTGCCGGGCGATCACGGCCCGAGCGGCTGGTGGAACGGGCTCGGGGTCTTCTACGTCGAGCGGCCCTGAGGGAGCGGCGCGCGGCGGGGCCGGCGGCTTCACAGGCCGCCCCGGTGACCGAGGAACACGAGCCCAGCCCAACGGCTCGCGCGCGCGAGCCGTTGAGTGCTGCTCGACGAGCGGCCTTATTTGCTCTTGCCCCGCTCATCCAGGAACGCTGCTGCCCAGGCGAGCGGCGCGTTCCAGTTGATGGTGATCTCGTTGGTGGACCAAGACTCGATGTGGTCGACGAAGCACTTCTGGGGCGGGCAACCGCCGAGGCCTGCCTGCTTGGCGTACGGATCCTCGATGCTGGAGTTCGGACCACCGGACACGGCGCCGGGAGGCGGGGCCGGGAACTTCTCGTTCTTCTGGTGGGCCCAGAAGCGGTGGTGCGGGTTCTGCAGCGGGCGCTGCCCGTAGCCAGTGACGTACGACTGAGCGTTCGGGTTGCGGCCGAGGATGTAGTCCATCGCGTCCGCGACCCCGTCCACGTACTTCTGCTGCTTGGTGAAGTCGTAGGCCAACCCCATCACGAGCATGTTGTTGATGATGAACGAGTTGGAGCCCCACGGGTAGCGCGTCTCCGATTCCATCGGCACGCGGTAGCCGCGCTTCTCGATCAGCCCGAGGTAGTAGTCGGCCGTGTCGGTCAAGAGCTTGCGGAGGTTGTCCACCGTCGCTTTGTCGAGCTTGCCCGGGACGACCGCGAGCGAGATGGTGCCGAGCGCCGCCACGTTGTCCCAGCTCATCGACGCCGTCCCGCCGCCTGCCGTGCGCATCACCTTCGTGTGGTGGTCCTGCTTGGACAGGTAGTCGGCATAAGCGGGGTGCCCAGTGGTCAGGTACAGCTCGGCCGCTGCCCAATAGAACTCGTCGGTGACGTTGATGTCGCCGTAGGGCCCGCCCCCTTCGTTGTCCGAGCCGGGCGCGTAGACCGCCGGGTTCTTCACGGCCGCCGCCCAGGCGGTCTGCGCGGCCTTGAGGCACTTGGCCGCGAACGCCTTGTCCAAAGGCTTGAAGATGCGCGCTCCCTGCGCCGCCGTGGCAGCGAGGTTGAGCGTCGCCGCGGTGCTCGGGGGCCGCAGGTAGCGCTTCACCTGGTCCTCGTGCGGCAACGTCGGGATGTCCGTCCACTTCTCGCTGTGGATCTTGTGGTGCACCATCCCCGCGAGCGGCTGCCCGGCGGGCACCTGCATGCGCATCATGAACTCGAGCTCCCAGCGGGCCTCGTCCAGGATGTCGGGGATGCCGTTGCCTTTCTCCGGCACCTTCAGCTTGCCGTCCCCGAAGTCGGCGACGGTCGAGCCGAGGTACTTTGCGCGCTCGTACTGGTTGAACAGCGTCCACAGCGAAATGCCGCCGTTGACGACGTATTTTCCGTGGTCGCCAGCGTCGTACCAGCCGCCGCTCACGTCGAGCGAGTAGTTGCAAGTGCCCGGCGCGCACGCGACCTGCTTGTCGCCCGGGTGGCCCGCAGGGCGGGTCCACTTCTCGTCGCCCGCATAGGGCATCTGAATCGGGATGCCGCTGCGGTTGTGGTAAAAGTAGGCGAGGGCGTCGTACTTGAGCTGGGTGTAGACGTTCGGGCCGATGTCGAACGGGTAGCTCTCGTCCTGTCCGACCTTCAGCTTGTAGCCCTTGCCCGGCTTGTTCGCCGCGCTGAAGTCGATGATGTGCACGTGGTCGCCGGCCGCCGGGTCCTCACCGTAGTACTTGGTTTGGCCTTTGTTCACGACGGCGCCATCGGCGTCGACCAGCTGCCACTCGAGGGGCGTCTTGCTGGCGGTCTTGTAGGTCGCGTGCTTGGCGACGTTCGGCAGGTAGCCCACCTGGTTGACCCGCACCCGTGGCAGCGGTCCGACCGAGCGCGCCACCGGCAGCTCGAACTTCGGATCCGTCAGCTTGACGTCGTCGATGCAGACGGTCACCGGCCCCGACGCCGCGTACAGCGGCCCGCCGAGCTGCATCATGAACTGGCCCTCCGGATCGGCCTTGCCGTTCATCTTGAAGCTGCCGGAGAAGGTCTGCGGCTGTGTCCCGAGGTCCACCACGGCCGACCAGTACTCGGTGGTGGTGGAGCTCACCGGGCCAACTTGCGAGCGGATCTTGGTCGGCGCCGTCGCCCGCGCCTTGAACGCCAAGGTGTACTCGTGATCTTGCTGCAGGTTCAGCCCACGCTGCCGCAGCACCACGTCGAAGTGATTCTTTCCGCCCTCCTGGATCTTCAAGCAGAGCTCACCGTTCTCCACCGCGACGTCGCCAGCGGCCGGTGCGCTGAAGTTCATCGACCACGGCTGCACCGAGCCTTCTTCGAAGTCGCTGTTCCAGAACAGATTGTTGCCCTGCGCGGCGGAGGCGCCGGCGGTCATGCTGCCGCTCGGCGCCGGGATACCGCCGCCCTCCGGAGAGTCGGCGCCTTTGCCTGCGCCCCCACAGCCGCTCGCAACGATCAGGAGCGGGACGGATCCAATGATTTTACGCGCTGTGTCGAACCTCTTCATGGCGCGGGGAGCTTAGCTCGGATTCGGCGCCTGGGAACGGCCCAAATCGCACGATCTCGCTCCAATCGCGCCACCAAGGGGCTCAGCTCGGGCGTTGCTCCTGCTGCTTGACCTGGACCTGCTGCCGCTCCTCCTTGCGCGGCTCCGAGGTGCGCACGTCGATACGCCGTGCACGGAATTTCTCCGACTTCGGCAACCGCACGGTCAAGATCCCGTCGTGCATCTCGGCGTCCAGCTTCTCGCGGTCGACGTTGTCGGGCAGCGAGAAGGACCGGGTGAACGAGCCGTAGCGGCGCTCGATGCGGCGAAAGCCGCCCTTCTCCTTCGACTCGTGCTCGAACCGGCGCTCACCGCTGATCGTGAGCACGTTGCCCTCGAGCTGGATCTGCACCTCTTCTGGCTTCAGGCCTGGCAGCTCCGCCTTGAGGAGCACGTCCGCGTCCTCCTCGACGATGTCCACGGCGGGCTGGAAGCGGCCCAGTGTTCCTAAACGAAAATCTTCCCACTCGTTGGTCCCCAACAGATCGGACCACGGGTTCCATCTGGTCAGCATGAAACACCTCCTTGTGATGAATGATGGTCGATGGGACGCCGCCATCACGCGGGGCCGTCCCGAAAGCCCCCTCCCCTTTGAGGAAAGGTAAGGCCCCGAGGGGGCGCGTCAACGACGCCACCTGCGCTCGATCAGGGAGCGCCCAACCCGCCCACCGCCGCTCAGATCCCCGCTACGTGGACGATCAAGCGCCGACGGTGCGGGTGGGACCGGTGCTCCCAAAGATAGACGGCCTGCCAGGTGCCGAGCGCGAGCTCCGCGTTCGTCACGGGGATGGTCTCCGATGTTCGCGTGATCGCGCTGCGCGCGTGCGCGGGCATGTCGTCGGGCCCTTCGGCGTCGTGCTCCCAGGAGCGCGACTCCGGCGCCAAATCGTCCATCCAGCGCCCCAGATCCCGGAGCACGGCGGGATCGGCGTTCTCCTGCACGATCAGGCTGGCCGAGGTGTGCTGCACGAACACCGTGCACAGCCCCGTGCGGACGCCGCTCTGCCGAACGACCTCGCGCACCAGGCCGCTCACGTCGATGCAACCCCTGCCTTGCGTCCGGATCTCGAGCGTCTCTTGATGAACCAACACGGCAGGGTGGCTATATCACGCCGGGCGGCCGTTTTCGCCCCTCAGCCACCATCCAGCATGGTCGCGCCCACGCACACGCCGTAGCCCTCCGGCAGGTCCTTGCTGCCCTGGCAGCGTCCGGGGGTGCAGTCGCTGGCGCCGGCGACCGTCGAACAAAGCTTCAAACACCGCTGGGTCCCCTGCGAGCAGATGTGGCCCCACGCGCACGGGCACGCCTCACCGGCCAGGCCAGCCCCGGGCGGCAGGCAGCTGGTCTGCCCGCCGGCGATCACCGTGCAGGCGAGGCCTTCGCGGCAGGTGCACTCGTTCTTCGCGCGGAGCTCCTCGGAGCAAGGATACGGCTGGGAGAGGTCGCAGTTGTCAGGCCGCGTGCACACCGGCACGCTCACGGGTGCGCCGGCGTCCGGATCACTCACCACCAGCTGCCGCTCGGTGCAGAGCAGCCCCTCGGCACAGCCCTGCTGGCCTTCGCAGCAGTACGGGCGGCACAGGCCGGCGTGGCTCTCTCCAACGCAGGCGAACCCCGGAGCACAATCTCGACCCGAGAGGCACGGCGCATCGAAATCGCCACCGCCCGACGGCAGACACGCTGCCTCGACCTCCGCGCCAACCGGCAGGACCTGGCAGGCGTACACCACCGGGACGGCCGGGCCGCTGGCGTCGGCGTCGGCGTCCATCCCCGCGTCGAGACCACCGTCGGCGCCGTCGGGGCCAGCATCGCTGTCGGCGCCGGCGTCGCTGCTCTGTCCGTCCGGCCCTGCATCGGCCCCGCCGTCGTCCTCGGCTCCCCCCTCCGAAGGCTCGGCGTCCGTCTCTTCGGCGGCGTCCGCCTCCGCACCGGCATCCAGATCGCCGCCCATGTCGTCGGTGTCGGGTTCTTCGGGCGACGCGTCGGGCAAGAGCTCTCGGTGCTTGGACGTGGGGGGCGAAAACTCTGAGCAGGCGAGCGCGTCATCGGGCAAGCAGCCGCTGCCGCAGAGCGGATTGCGGGGCGGCGCTGCCTCCGCGTCGAGGCCGCCTTCGTGAGTGGGGTGAACCACTCCCGACTCCAAGCTGGCGTCGTAGGCCGGACAGTCCCCGCCATCGCAGCGGGACGACGCGCCGTCGTTCGAGGCATTGGAGTCCGAGGCCCCGCAGCTGGCCGCGAGCGGCAGTCCGCTGAGCAGCAGCAGCGACCAAGCCGTGAGGATCGAGGACCGAGTCATGGGGCGCGCCGAACCGGGGTCCCTATAGCGCCAATCCGCTTGCCAGATCGGACAACCCGATAAATCGGGGCCCACGCTGGGCGAGGGCCCCGAGTCACGGGCGACCCTCTCCTTGGCTCATGGATCGGCGCTCTGGGTGGTCTCATTTTCCGCGACGGACGGCGTGCAACGCAAACCGTTTGTCGCCTCTAGGCCTGCGGGCTGCGTGACGCACTAGTACCCGTGATCCGATGAGCACACGCCGTGCCGAGCGCGATCGTCCCACTGATCGGCCCTGTCGGCGCCTCGACCCCTGTCATCGGTGTCACGGTCCCAGGGTCGCCGCACACCCGGACGGCTATTTGATGATGACGTTGCGGACCACGAAGTTGTTCGCCTGATCGAACACCCGCACGCTCAGCATGGCGGGCACCGAGCTGACGAAGGAGGAAACGTCGGCGTCGAAGGTCTCCCGCTGCTCGTCGAAAATGCCGTCGCTCGGGAAGAAAGGGTGCCATTCGTTCTGACCAGAGACAGAAATTTCGATGCGCTGGATCGGCCCCACCCCGTCGATGGCCGTGCCCTGCACGCGGCGCCCCACGGCCCTCAAGCCTTCGACGCGCGGCGGCGTGTTGTCGACCAGGATGACGCCGCTTTGACGCTGGTGGCGCTTGGCCCGCCCCGGAGGGTTGGACAGCTCGTCGCTGGCGATCACGCGCACCCGGTACTGGCCCTCCGGCAGCGGGGCCGTGTCCCAGGAGTAGGTGTCCTTCGTCAGCGTTTCGGTGGGCGGCAGGATCTCGAACCACATGTCCGTGCCCACCAGCTGGTACTGGAGCCGGAAGCGGAGCTCGTCCTTGTCGGGGTTGTCGACCTTCCAGCTCAGCGTGACCTCGGTCTGCGGCTCGGCGTCGATCGGGCCGCCGGACGCCTCGATGCCGTCTTTGGCGTCGCTCTTCTTCTTCTTCGACCCGCCGGTGGCGTCAATCTGCGTGACCATCGCCCGGAGGTTGTCGGTGACGAAGGGGATGTCGAGCTCGTGCAAGACGGCGTCGGTGTCTTTGTTCCAGCGCGCGCGCACCTGAAAGAACCGCGCCGGCGGACTGGCGATCACGCCGGGAGCGACCAGGGGCGGGCTCCACGCGCTCCAGGTGTCGTCGGGCTGGGCGGTGTTGCCGGTCCGGGTCGAAAACTCGAGGTTGCCCGAGGTGATCCAGCGCATCTTGCCGAAGCGCGCGCGCAGCCCGGCGTCGAGGACCTTGCTGGTCCACACCGCGTCGGGCCCCCCGACCCCGCGCACCGGGTGCAGCACGGCCGGATCGCTGGTCGCGATCCAGCGTTGCTTCCCGGACATGGACAGCGCGCTCACCTGGTGTTCCTCGGTGTCGGCCACCAGGATCGAGTTGCCGGCCGTGTCCACCGAATACACCCGACCTTCGGCGCCCGTCCCAACGTACGGGACCCCGTCGTCGCCGACGGCCACGCTCGTGAAGTGCTCGTCCTTGTCGTCGAGCAGCTGATGGGGCGTCCCGTCTGCGTCGAAGCGGTACAAGGTCCCCTTGCCCTTGATCTTCGGGGACGTCTGAACGGGTTGGGCGGTGACCGCGGGTTGGCCGCTGCTCTTGCGTTTGGGGGCGTGGCTGCCCGCGGTGATTTCGTTGGCGATGGCGAAGATGACCCCGCCAGCTGCGACCGCGATCCCGCGCACCTCCGTGCGGCCGAAGTCGTAGAGCACCTCGGCGCGCCCCGGACCCGCGATCCGGTAGAGCTTGGCCTTGTCGCTGGCGCCAGCATACACGGTGCCGTCCGCGGCGACCGCGACGCTCATCAAGTGCTGTTCCTCGGCGTCGTAGTAGACCTGCGCGTTGCCGGTGCGGTCGATGCGCCAGAGCTTGCCCTGAGGTCCGGTAGCGGCGTACAGCGAGTCCGTCTTGGGATCGAACGCGATCTGCCAGACATGCTCGGTGTCCTTCAGCGTGACGAGCTCCGCCAGCTTGCCGCCGTCGAAGCGGAAAATCTTGCCGTCGGGCAAGGTCGCGGCCGCCACGCTGTCGCCCCAGGCACGGGCGAGCGAGGTGACGACCAACGCCTTGGTGTCCCCCACCACGCGCGCCTTGCCTGCCTGTACCTGGACGAGCTTGCCGTCATTGCCGGTGCCGATCAGGGCGGAGCCGTCGGCCTGCGGCAGCACGCTCCAGATCGCCGACGCTTCGGCGATGGGCACGCTGCCGAGGTTGAACCCCGGCCGGACGCGGCCGCTGGCGTCGACGGCCACGCCTTCGAGCTCACCGCCCTTGAAATCATCGGCCTCGCGCAGCTCGAACCGGCGGGTACCGACCGCGCCAGCCGCCGCCGGGAACAGCACGCCACCACAAGCGGCGAGAGCCAACCATCGCGTGAGAGATTTCATGTTCAGAAGCCGCTTTTAGCAAAATCAGGGGGCGGGAGGAGTCAGGGCAGGAGGACGGCGGACGGGGTTCGGGCAGGCCGCACTGCTCACTTGAGCACGGGTTTGACCACGACCGATACCCGATCCGTCCCGGTCATGAACTGGGTGATGGGGACGACATGGCGCCGGACCGAGCTGAACGCCTCGGGGGAGATCGAGCTGGTCGAGGAGGTCAGCAGGTCGAGCGCCCCGGGAGGCAGGTGTTTGGCCACGTGGCCCCGGAAGGTCACGCCGGATTCACCCGTCTTGTAGCTGACCACGATCGATTTGGCGGGATAGGTGGTGTCCTCGAGGTTGCTGACGAGCTCCGACAGGCTGTCCGGATCGGCCATTTCGCGCTCTTCGGTGTAGCCGGGGGAGATTTCGAGCTCGACCGTCTTCCCCGCCAGATGAGCGGGCATGGGCACCGAGATCACCTTGGTGAAGGCCTTTTCGTCGGCATAGGGCACGAGCGTGAGCCGAACGCGCGCCGATTGTCCCGCCTCCACCTCCGGGTCGAGGAGCTCGGCGCCACGCAAGCGCAGGATTTCCCGGCCATAGCGCAGCTCCACGTCCATCGACGCGCTCTCGACCAGCACCGGCCGCCAGGGGTTGTTCATCAACGTCCCGAGCGCCCGCACCAGGTTCGATCGGACGAACTCCTCCGCTTCGGGCGTTCCGCCGACGGCAACCCCGAAGTCCTCGAGGTCGATCACGCCGTAGTCCTTGATCTTGAGCTTGCTCTTGGCGCTCCAGCTCACGTCCTGTCGTTCGGACGCCGACGCCTGCAGCGCGTTGCCGAGCGCGATGGCCATGAAGGCGGGCGTCATGAACTTCTCGTGCGCGATTTCGAAATTCCAGGTCTCCCCTTCGGAGCCGGGGATGCCGCGGATCTTCATCGAGACCGGGATGATGGGCGGCGTCACCGCGGTGGAGACCACGATCGAGGCGAGCCGATCGTTGACCAGCGCGCCGAGCGGACGGGCGGGCACGCCGATCTTGAAGCTTCGCATGTCGCTCGCCAAAAACCAGAGCACGCGACCGATGGCGGTGGGCAACGCCGTGACGCCCCCTTGCATCATCGGGTGACCGAAACCGATGAGCTTGTCCCCTTCGACGCGCGTCACCGTCCCGAGCCCCATGGCGTTCATGTCGCCACGGATCAGCTGCACGCCGATCGATCCCCCGTCGACGTAAGCGCTGGGGGCACCCGGCTCGACCTTGCCGCCCCCGCCGCCCGCCTGCAGCGGCTGGAACCCGAGCGGCTCGAACAGCTCCTTGGCGACGCCGATCGAACCCGCCGTCAGCCCCCCCACCAACAGCGGCGTCGCGACGGGGGCGACCGGGGCGGCGGAGATCGAGCTCACGCTCGACTTGGACTTTGCGATCTGGGCGGCGTGCGCGCGCAGATCGTAGTCGCTCAAGCTGCCCGCGAAGCGGTTTTTGGCCGACGACGTCGTGCCTCGGGCCTGGCCGCCGGCGGGCTTCGGCAGGGGCTGCAGCGGCCAACCGTCGAGCGTCTTCGGCAGCGGCCGGTCGAGGTCGCTCAGCATGTTGGCGATCGGCGTCACGCCCGCCACCGGCTCGCGACCGAAGGTCCAGCCGTAGGCGTAGGCACCGATCATCTTGCCGTCGATGTAGATGGGGCTGCCGCTCATGCCCGCCACGACCTTCGTGATGTCGAGCCGCGGGTGCATGGTCTTGATCAGGATCAGATCCTGGCGCGGGCGGAAATTCTCGAGCACCCCGATCACTTCGATGTCGAACCGCTCCGGCTTGGTCCCCTCGAAGACGGTCAAGCCATAGCCCTTCATGCCCGGCTTGACGTCCTTCAACGGCATCACGTCCGGCCGTTTGGACACGGCCCGCTCAGCGTTCGCGAGACGCACGCCCGCTGGCAGCGCGGCGAGCAGGCCCGCAAGGGCGGCACCGAACAACAAGGTCGAGAATCGCACGGTGCGGCGAGTCTAGCAGGCCTGTAAAACTTGCCTACAAAATCACCGGGGGGACAGAGCGGATCCCAGGAGTGGGTCCGACCCACCCTGCACCGCCCCGGGGGGTCGTCTCCGACCGGAGGTCTGGGCTCCGATCGGTCCGAGCGAGCGCCTGCTTGGCTCCGGTCTCGCTCGAGCACGAGCGGGGTGGTCTCGAGGCCCGGTCACCGTGAGCCTGCCGGAGAGTTTGGGATTCTACCGCCGCCAACCTATGTTGAGGGCGTGACGCTCTGGGTGCTGATCGTGATGGTGGCCGCCTTCGCGCTGCTCATCACCACACACATCGCGCTGGTGGCGGGGTTCCTGTTCCGGCCGCCGCGTTGGCGAGCGGCGCTGGCGCTGGTCGTGCCGCCCCTGGCGCCGTTTTGGGGCTTCGGTAGTGGCATGCCCATCCGAAGCGGCGTGTGGCTCGGCGCGTTGGTCGTGTACGCGGCGATGCTCCTCACCAGCTTGCGGTAGGCTCGGAAGGGATCGCCACCCCGGCTCATTTTCGGATGGGTTTCGTTTCCGTCAGCGGCGCCATCCGCTCGAAGCCCTCCTGGACCCAGCGATCGCGCACGCGGCGAGCGAGCTCCGGCTGCTCCTCCCATTTGGCCGCCATGGCGTAGACCAGGCAGGCGGCGGGGTAGGCGGCGTAGGCCGCCCAGGCAGCAGAGAAGCGCTTCTTGGAGAACGCCCAGTCGACCTCGCCGTCGACATAGCCGATCGTCAGCGGCTGCTCGCGCCAGCTCGAGTCGCGACGACCGATGGGGCCGAGGCGCACGCCGTAGGCGCGCACCTGGAGACGCGCCCAGCGCTCGAAGTCGCGCAGGCAGCTGTCGCTGGTCGGCGGCTCATCCTTTTTGGGAGCGTCTCGCACCAGCAGCACGGCCACCGCGTGATGATCGTCCCCGTAGCGGAACCCGGTGAAGTGGTCGACGCCGAAGAAGCGAACCCGCTTCCAGTGCTGCCCATCGGGGAGCGGCACGTGGACCTGATCGTCCTTGTCGTTGCGGTGTCCCCACGGCTCCCGGACCTGCCGCTCCAGGGCGGCGCGGTGCGGGTCGTGCGCGTCGCCGCCGGGATCCGCGACGGTCACGGAGCTCGGATTGGGCGGCTGCCCGGGGGGTTGGCGTGGCCCAGACGCGCACCCCGCTCCCACGACCAGCAGCAAGGCGACCCAGAGCTTCGATCTCATCGTGGGTTCGACGAGCGCCGCCCCGCAGATCGTCATTCGATTCGAAGCCGGGCGCACGCTGGGCGCCCCGCGCTAGATTTCGCTCGACCGCAGCGAGATGGCGTTCTTGTCGGCCACGCCCAGCCCGAGCTCGCCCGCGACGCGGATGTAGCGCGGCTCGCGCTTGGCTTCCGTGAGGGTCTTGAGCCCGCGTGCCTTGCGCTCTTTCTCGATCACGTCCCACCCCACCATGTCCATGGCGACCGGATCGGTCGAAACGTAGACGGCGCCGTGCGGGATGCGCGTGTTCGGGTCCTTGTCGAGCGGCCCCTTGTCGTACGTTATCTTGAACGCATCCGTGATGTGCAGGCGCACGCGGCTGGTGACCACCGGGTGGTTGTACAGCATCGCGATCTGCGGGCTCGCGTTGTGGGCGTGGTGCTCGTGCGGGTTGTTGATGTTGCCGTGCGTGATGTTCTTCAACGTCCCGGTGTACCCGCAGATCGAGTGATCTTTGATCTGCGTCATGTCGATCACGGCGGTGGCTTCCGTGAAAAAGTGGCAGTACTTGGTGCGGATGCCCTGGAAAATGCTGACCTCGGGCATGGTGTGGTACACGTTGTTGTGCGTGCCGGTCTTGACGCCGTCCGGCAGCTTGTTGCCCTTGTACCCGACGCGAGTGCCGAGCAGATAAGAGGGGTACTGCTCGTACACGGTGATCCGCTCTGCGGGCACACCGACGCCGAGCACGGCCTCGACCACCGGAGCGATGAGCTCGAAGTTCACCGCCATGGTCTGCCCCTTTTGCCCGGCGATGCCGTTGACCTTCACCGCGACCACATCATCCTTGTGGATGAAGCGCTTCATCGCCTCCACCAAATTGGGGGCGCCGGTGAACTCCATCATCGCCGTCTCCAAGAGCCGCCGGGCGATCTCCGGTTTCGGCCACAGCTGGTTCGGCTGCATGATGGACGCGAAATCACTCTTGGCGCTGACCTTCACGACCCGACCGGGGGCCACCCAGGGGCTGAACCCCGTCGGCGGCTGCGCCACCAAGTCGGCGATCGACCTCTTCGCCGCCGCCGCCCGAGCGGTCGAGAGCACCCCCGCCCCGGCCGCGCCGAGCCCTGCCACCACCGCGCCGCCGATGAACCGGCGCCGCGACAATCCCCGCTGATCGCTGTGCGACATGCTGCGCTCCTTCGTGCGAGAGAATTTGGGAGTAACATGGCCCGGCGCAGGCGGCAAACCAGGCCGGATTTCGAGCATGGGTTCAGCTTTCCGGGGGTGGCGCCGCCTTCTCCGGATCCAAGACGAAGTGAGGGGTCAAGCGCTTGAGGCTGCGCACACCGATGCCGCGCACCCGCAGGAGGTCCGTGGGGCGGCGAAAGCGCTTCAACCGTTCGCGCAAGCGCACGATCGCCTCGGCGCGTTTCGCTCCCACACCCGGCAGCCGGGTGAGCTCTTCGGCGGTGGCAAGGTTCAAGATCACCTTGCCGTCGGCCGTGATGCCGGGCGAGCCACCGCTGGATGCCGCCCGAGCTGAACCAGAAGCCGGCTTGCGGCACGGCACGACCGGCGCCTTGGCCCGCTCGGGGTGTTGCTCGGCCTTGGCCCCCGAGCTGCTGGGCGGCGGCGCCGGCAGCGCGGGCGGAGCGGCGCTGGCCGCCGTCTTCGTGTCACCCGGCGCAAGCCAGGCCTGGCCGAGCAACGCCGCCGGCGCCGCTCGCCGCTCGGCGACGAGCACCCCCGACCC
>JAEZYZ010000194.1 GCA_023418705.1 Pseudomonadota bacterium
CCGACAGAGGTGCTCGGGCGGCCCTTGGCGTCGCGAGCTCCCTGCTGGCTTCGGTGACTCGGCCGAGCCTCACTTCTTGGCCTTGTCCGCCCCGGCAGCCGGGGGGGCGGCGCCGCCCGGCGCGGGCGGCGGAGCGGTCTTGCCCTTGGCCGCTTCCTCGGCCGCAGCCTTCTCCTGCGCCTTGGCCGCGGCCATGGCCTCCTCTTCCGCCTTCTTGGCGGCTTCACCCTCGCGGATGAACGTGACCGTGTCCTCGATGTCCTGCGAGCGCTCCTCCGAGCGCTTCACGGCCTCGGCGAACAGCGGATCGCTGCCGGCCTTGGCGATGAAGTCGCGGTACTGCTTGACCGCCAGCTCCAGCGCCGGGATGGCCTTGTCCTGCGAGCCCTTCGCCTTGTACTCCTGGGTCAGGATGGCCTCGTTGTAGTAGGTCTCCGGACGATCCGGCGCGATCTGCTTGGCCATCTTCAGGTGCTTCTCGGCCTCGGCGACCTTGGCGTCGAAGTTCGAGTCGTTGATCTGGCCGCGCAGCGCCAGCGCCAAGCCCAGGTGAGCGTCGTACTCCTTGGGCGAGAGCTTCAGCGCGTCGCGGTAGGCCTTCTCCGCCTCGTCGAAGCCCCGGAAGGACAGGTTGACGGCGGCGTAGTTCATGTGCGCCTCGAAGAACTTCGGATCCAGGCGCCGCGCCGTGCCGAAGCTCTTGACCGCGCTGTTGAAGTTCCGAAGCTCCACCGCGATGAGCCCCGCGGTGTTGTGGATCGGAGCGTAGTTGGGGTTTTTCCGGATCGCCTGCGAAGCGACCAGCGCGGCGAGGTCGAGCTGCTGCTCGTTCACCTGGGCCTTCTTGGCGCCCGCCACTTCGAGGCCGCCGCGGCGCTTGCGCTTCGTGCCCTTCTCGGCCGCGTTCGCCTTGGCCTGCTCCAGGTAGTAGATGGCGAGCTGATTGAACGCCGGCATGTAGCCGTCGTCGATGGCGAGCGCGCGCTGCAGGTTCTTCTTCGCGCGCTCCAGGTCGTCCTTGCCGTCCTGGTCGGGCGAGTCGCTGCCCCGCTCCATCTGCAGCGCCGCCAAGCTCACCAGCGCCTCCTGGTTCTGGAACTTGGCGTCGCGGATGATCTGGTCGAGCCGCGAGATGGTCCCGTCGATGTCCTTGCTCTTCTGGAAATCGTACAGCACGAGCTGGGCCCTGGCGCGGTGGAACGAGCTGTCCGCCTGTTGGGCCTGCTCGAAATACTCGCGCGCCTTGACGTCATTGCCGCAGCGCTGATGGGCCAGACCGGCGTTGTAGATCGCCTCGGGCAGCTGGCGGTTGGTGTCCGACTTCTGCTCCTTGGAGGCCTGAATGAACTGCTCGGCCACCGCCGTGCAGCTCTCCGAGCTCCAGTCGCTCTTCTTTTCGTGCTCGACGAACATGTCGAGCCCCGCGTCGAAGCTCGCGGCGGCGGCCTTCGACACTTCCTGCCCGCGCCTGTCCTTCTTGCCGCTCTTGTCGGTGGGGTCGAGCACCTTCGGCTTGTTGCCCGCACCACCGCACGCGACCGCAGTCATCACGAGGCCGGCAACGGCCATGGTCTTGAAACGGAACATCTTGACTCCTCCTGAAAACTTCTGGGCTCTCGCTTGAGTTGGCGCGCCCGAGGGCGAGGCCGGCCGGAGCCGGCCTCGTCCCGCGCACCTGCCGCGACTACTTGTCCTCTGCCTTCGCCTTCTTCGGTGCGGCTTCGACCGGAGCACCCACGATGAGCGGCTCGCCGCCGATGCGCAGTGGCGGTGCCTGCTCCTTCAGCGCGCTGTTCACGCGGCTCGGCGACCCGCGGAACTCGTCGATCAGGTGGTATTGGGACTTGTAGTTCTCGGCGAGCCACTCCTCGCACGCGCGGCTGAACTCGTCGAAGTACTGGTACTTCACCGAGTAGCCGAGGCACACCTCGAAGGCGCTCTTCGCCTGCAGCTTCTGCGGCTCCGAGGCGTCGTCGAGGGCACCGTAGTAGGCGGTGCGCAGCTCGTAGTCCTGCTTCATGTAGGTCGGGATGGGAGCCGCGCGGAACTCCTTGACGAAGGTGCCCCACATCTCGCCGACGCGCGAGCCGGCGGCGATGACCCAACGCGGCGGCGGCACCGGCTGCAGGTCCACGATCTTCTTGTATTCAGCCGTCGCCTCCTCGATGAGCGGGCGCTTCTTCTGAATCCAGTCCTTGACCTTGGTGTTGATGTGCTTGAGGACGGCCTCTTTGCTCCCCGTGCCGCGGTACTCGGGGAACTTCACCTTCTCGACCTTGGCCTTCTTCTCCTCTGCGAAGAAGAAGATGGCCTCGCCCACCGCTTCCAGTGCGCGGCCGAGACGGCGCTGCTTGTCATCGCCGCCGGACTTTTCGATCTCGGCCACACCCT
The DNA here is from genome assembly GCA_023418705.1 of Pseudomonadota bacterium. Taxonomy (GTDB): domain Bacteria; phylum Myxococcota_A; class Polyangia; order Polyangiales; family Polyangiaceae; genus JAEZYZ01. The sequence goes on from JAEZYZ010000194.1 coordinate 2,392, forward strand.
TCTGCGGATCCTTCCACAGGCCGACCACCTTTCCGTACGACTGGCGGGCGGGACCGCCCTTCTTCTGCATCGAGTAGGCGCGACCGAGCAGCGCGTGGGCCTGCAGGCGGACGTCCAGGGTCGCCTTGCGGTCGATCAGGTTCATGGCGCCACCGAGGCGCTTCTGCACCGATCCCCAGTCCTTCTTCTCACCGTAGTGGGCCGCGACCGCGAAGGCGATCTGGGCTGCCTGCTCGGGCTTGCGCGCGCCGAAGTAGCGATTGAACTTCCCGGCGGCGTCGATCGCTTGCTCCTCCTGTCCGAGGCCGAGCCGGAGGACCACCGCGTCGCTGAGCGCCTGGTCGGCGAACTCTCCCTTGTAGTTGGTGGCTTCGGAGTAGCGCTCGTAGAAGTCGGCAGCGCGGTCGTACACGGCGATGGCCTGGTAGTTGCCGCCGATCTCGTAGGTGGCCTTCATGGCCAGGTCCGACTTCTCCATCCCGTACTTCGGGTTGAGCAGGATCAGGCGAGCCTGGATCGATTTGGCCAGCAGGCGACCCGCCTGGTAGGCGCGGGCCATGTTGTAGACGATTTCGTCCATCTTGCCGCACTGCGGCTTCTCGCCCTTCGACAGCGCGTCTTCGCCGTAGGTTCGCCACAGCTCGAGGTAGGCGTCGCCACCCTTCTTGTAGTTCTCGATGGCTTCGCGGGCGTTGCCCTTGTCCTGCTGCGAGTCGGCGAGCTCGACCGTCTTTTCGGCCGCCAGACGCTGGATGTCGCACTGGATCTTGGTCAGAAGATCGCAGTTTTCCTTGTTGTCCTCCGCCTTGCTGCCCTTGCAGTACAGCTCCAAGAACTTCGGCACGTCCTTCGCCATGTCCGTGAAGCAGGTCGGGCGCGGGGGCTCTGCCTTCGAGCCGAGCACGTTGACCGACTCGAGGTAGAGGTGAGCCGCGTAGATGCCCGAGTCCTTGTCGGAGTGGTTCAGGGCGATGTCACGGAAGGCCAGCGCTGCTTCTTCCCAGTGCTGGGCCTCGTAGTACGTGCGGGCGCGCGCGTACTTCACGTCGACGTACTGCTCTTCCTTCTCCTTGTCGCCCTTCGGCGGCGTGATGTAGCAGACGTAGCGGTTGAAGGCGGTGATCATGCCCTTCTGCATGTCGTTGAAGGGCTTCGGCTTGAACTTCTCCCACTCGCCCTTCTTGCCCTTCTCCTCTTCGCCCGTCGGTGCGAGACCGCGACCCTTCTTGTCGCTCTCGCCCTTGTACATCTGGTCGTACATCTTCTGGTAGCAGAGCACCGAGGCGTAGGCGGCTTCCGCTGCCTGCTCGCCCTTCGGGTTCTCGGCCACCACCGAGTCGAACGCGGGGCCGCAGTCCTCCCAGCGCTGCTGGAAGTAGAGCAAATCCGCCATCGCGTACTTGATCTTGTAGAGGTTCGGCCAGTCCTCCTTGACGATGCGCGGGAACTCGAACTTCGCGAAGTCCTGCGAGGTGAAGTTCTCCGTCACCTTCTTGTAGAGGTGGGCGGCCTTGTCCATCGTGCTTTTGTCGCCGGTGCCACGAACGCCACCGGTGCCGACGGCCTCCAAGTGCCAGCTCATCGCGGTCTCCGAGAGGAGCTCCGCCGTGCGGTTGGCGCACTCGAGCTTCGACTTGTCGCTGTGCTTGTCCTTGGTGAAGTCGTTCTTCACCCGGAGCTGCTGCTCGAGCTCCTTGACGATGACCTCTTTGTTGCCGGAGTTCACCGCAGCGGTCGCGTGCGTGACCTGCGTCTGGTAGCCACAGAAGCGGTCGCCCTTGTCGCGGCTCATCAAATCCCGGTAAAGGACGATGGCTTCCCGGTAGTGACCGGTGTCCATGTAGGCCAGACCGAGCTCGTTGAGCATCTCCAGCGTCTTCGTGTCCTTGCCGCCGGGGTCGCCGCTCAAGGGCTTGAAGAAGTTGTAGGCCTTCTCCGGAGCGCCGCTCACGGCGTAGACCGGCACGAGGTCTCGGCGCGCCGCCTTCGCGAGCTGCTTGGCGTTCGGCAGCTGCGAGTACTGGTCGCCGTACTCGATGACCTTCTTGAACTCGTTCAGCGCCTCGGCGTAGTCGCCCTTGTTCCAGTGGACGTAGCCGAGCTTGTAGCGCGAGTAGCCGTACACCTTGTTGTTCGGCGGCGGGTACTTGATCACTTCCTTGTAGGCTGCAGCGGCCAGATCCCACTTGGCGGGATCGGCATGCGCCTCCTGGAAGAAGAGCTCGCCGAAGGCCAGGTAGGCGTTCGGGATGTAGGGTGACTTCGGAGCCTTCTGGATCAGCTCGAAGTACACCTTGCGCGCGTTCTGGAAGTCGTTCGCCTGCTCGTACTCGTAGGCGAGGTAGTAGAGCACCTCGTCGATCTTCGAGTAGTTCGGGTAGGCGTTCTTCATCAGCGTGTAGTACGCGATGGCCTTCTTGCGCGCGGCGGCGACGATCTTCTTCGCCTGGGCCGCCTCCGTCCGCGCCTGGCGCGCCTTGCCCGGGTTCTTCTTCTTGTTGTCCTGGGCCTCGATCTCCGACGCCGTCTTGTCACGGAGCGCCGCGCTCTCGAGCTCGACGTAGCCTTCGGCCAGGCGCCGGATGAGCTGCGGGCGGTCGGGCGACTTCTTCGGGGTGCTTCGGAACAAGCGCTCCAAGCCGCCGATCTCCGTGATCAGGAGCGCACGCGCGCGCGCCTTCAGGCGCGTCTTGCGCGTGTCGCGCTCCGCGTACTTGTCCAGGCTGGCCGCGTCACGCGGCTTCGCGTCGTCGACGCGCTTCTTCACCTCGCGGGGCGGCGGGGCGCTCTTGAACGCCATGCCGCGCTTCTGCTTGATCTGGAACTTGTCGGGACCCCCCGGGCATTCCGCCAGGTTCTTGACGGCTTGAGGGCTGACGCATTCCTTGCTGAGGTCCTGCGACGAGGTGGCCGCAAAGACTGCCGTCGGAGCGGCCAACGCCACACCAACAATCAGGGATAGAATCGATCTGGGGCTCATCATTACCTCCCACACGCCGACTGCACGACCTGCCGGTAGAAACCAAGTTCGTCACGCCAGTACTCGCCGTCGAACGGCCAGAGCACGTGCTCCTCGTCGGGCTTGACCACGCCGTAGATCTTGGACTCGGCCGCGCTGACCTGTCCCTTGGCCAACTTCTCATCGAGCAAGTTGCGCTGCGCGGCGGTGATGTCGATGAGGATCTTCTCGCCGTTGCGCAGGTGCTCGTTCATGTCGTCCACCATGCGCTGGTAGCGCGACAGCGCCAGATCGCCGGCCTGGCGCACCGCCAGGTCCCGAGCGAGCTTCAGCGAATCAGCCACCATCTGACCGACGCTGGAGCTGCGGAAGTTCGGCGGCGCCTTCTTGTAGCGGCCGATCTCGTCCTCGAGCACGCGCACGTACTCGATGTTGCGGAGCAGCTGCCGGTCGCTCAGCGCCTCCTCGACGAAGGGTTGCACCTTGGGGTCGAGGTTGGCGTCGCCGTCCCGAACCTTGATCAGGAACTTGAAGAACGGCTCCTCCTTGTTGGCGCCCTTGTAGTTCTTGAGGATCTTCTCGAGCTCCTCGCGAACCGGGATGTACTTCTGGTTGAAGCGCGCGACCACGATGCCGGCGGCGTCGTAGTTGCAGTTGGCGAAGTAGATGACCGCCTTCAACACGTCGGCTTCCGGATAGAACTGACGTGGGAAGTAGGGCGACTGCAGCGTGTGGATGTTGCCGAGGGCGCGCGGATAGTCGCCGGCCATGAAGTAGGCCCAGGACTGCTCGAACAGCGCGTCGAGCCAGTACTCGCTGGCGTTGTCGATCTGGTTCCAGTACTTGACCGCGGCGCTGAGCTTCTGCGGGTCCACCGACGGCGCGTTGGTCTCCGCGTCGAGGCGGATGGAAGCGGAGTAGTAGGTGCGCGCCATCGACAGGTACGCGAGATCGCGCAGGCGGCTCTCGTCCTCGACCCCTTCGACACCCTCCTCGAGCGCGGTCTCGATGCGCGAGAACGCCTTCACCGCGGGGACCGACTTGCGCACCTGCACGTAGCTGATGCCGGTGAAGAACTGCGACTTGACGTAGTACTCGCTGCGCCGATCGACCTTCTGGAAGAGGCGAATCGCCTCTTCGTACTGGCGGTTGCGGTACTTGTAGCGGCCCAGCATGTGGTTGAGCTGCCAGTAGAGGTCCGCCTGCTGCGCGTTGTCGAAGCGCGCCACCTGATCGTCGCTGTACTTACCGACGCGCTCGATGATGTCGGCCGGCTCCGGCAGCTGGGTGGCCAGCTTGGCCAGCCAGAGCAAGGTCTCGTTGAACTTGAGGTGATTGCGGTTGTCGGCGATCACGCTGAAGAGCGCGTAGCTCGCCTGGTAGAACTTGAGTCGATAGAGGGTGATCGCCAGGTAGTACTCGGCGAGCTGCTTGTTGCCCGCGTCGTCGCCGGTTTCGCCCGTGACGACCCGATGCAGCGCGAGCGCCGCTTCCGGCCACCGCTCCTTGTCGAACAGGCGCTTGGCGGCCGCTGCCTGCTCCGTCATTTGACCGGCAGAGACCGGCTCCTGATCGGGCGGTGCGCCTTCGTCGAGATCGATATCGACCGCGCCGGAGCCTTTACCCTTCCCTTCACCGCTGGCCTCCGCTTCCGCGTCGAGGTCGATGACCTCCTGCGCCGAAACATCGGAAGCTACCGAGAGGCCTCCCATCAAGGCGGCCGAGGCCAACAGCCCAATTGCGACTAGGCGCTCACGAAACATTTATGATTCCTCTTTCTCCGGGGAGTTCAGCGCATTTGTTGGCGGCGCGACCACTGCCGCGGGTCCCTACGCGGGCTCAAGTCGAAAAACCTGAATGAGAACGAGCACATACAATCCGCAGGGGAGGCGATGTTAGATACCGTGCCATCGGCTTGTCAAGCGCGACTCGGCCCTGACCGCCCTCCCCCAGCACCTTCCCATCGGGGAACAAATTTCCGACGAGATAAGCAATTATCCGATGAAGAGAATTTTCAAACACGAACAGACATCGCCTTTGTGCTCCCCACATCGATAAGTTGCGCTCTTCGGCCATGGATCGTCGTGCTTTTTGGGTTACCCCGGCTTCGACGCATCCGGCCGCGCCCGCCTTGGGCAAGAAGCTCTTCGATCGGCGCGCCGCCGAACTGGTCGCGCTCGCACCTGGCGCCGGTCGTTTCGGCCCGGCGCAGGGCTCCGGCCGACCCAGGACCGGGCCCGGATGAGCAGCCCTCGACACGAACGACGGCGAGCGCGATTTCCCTCATCGGAGCGGCCGATCGTCGGCCACTCAAAATGCACGTGGATGTAGCAAACGGTCGTTGACGAGATTTCTGGCGTCGTCTACCGTACGCCCGTCCACGCGCTGAAACCGTGTGAAAATTCTTCGTGGTTTCCAATACATCGCGAGCACACAAGATGATGGGAAAGATTTCGGTTCACTGTTTCTCGGTGGCCCTCGGGCTCGCCGCCTTGGCGTGCGAGAGCGGCGGTGTTGGCGATCCCTGCGTCCCTGAGGACGAATACCAGCTGGAGTTCGCGGGGTACGGCGTGGACGAGGTCAACATCGAAAGCAAGTCCTTTCAGTGCGAGACCCGCGTCTGTATCGTCAACGGCTTCCAGGGCCGGGTGAGCTGCCCTTACGGGCAGATCGAGCCGGAGGGTGGCTTCCCGGCGAACTCGACGGACGGGCAGTTTTGCCGCATTCCGGGCACGGACGAGGTCATCCAGCAGCCCGTATCGCCGCAGCTGACCGACCGCCGGCCCGACAAGGCCGTGTATTGCTCGTGCCGCTGCGCCAACGCGGAGGGAAACACGGACGACGGAGCGCGTTACTGCGAGTGCCCGAGCGGCTACAGCTGCACCCGGCTCGTGGATGATCTGGGGCTGGGCGACAAGCAGCTCACCGGGTCCTACTGCGTCAAGGACAACTCGATGCCCGGCCCGGGGGTGGAGTCGGGGACGACGTGCGTGCTCGGCAGCGGCGAAGGCGTGTTCGGCCACTGCGGCAACGAAGGCTTCAATCCGTAGTTGTCGCTCGCGGAGCCAAGGCCTCCGTGCGGCTGAGCAGCGGACGTCTCTCGGCGGCCCACCGCGGCCGTCGCCCAGGAGGAGCCTCGATTCACTGGGCCCTCTGGACTGCGACCTGATGAACGCGGAGGGGGCGGGAACGTGAGCGAGCCCCGTCGCAGTGAGCTCGGAGCGCGGGCCGAAGCGGCCGTGGTCCAGTATCTCACCGCGCGCGGGTGGGACATCGTCGCCACCAACCTGCGGATCGGCTACCTGGAGCTGGATGTGATCGCGCGGCAGGGCGCGGTGGTCGCCGTCGTCGAGGTGCGCACCCGCGGCGCCTCGGCCTGGACGACCGGGTTCGGCAGCATCGACCGCCAGAAGCGCCTGCGCATCCGCCGCGCGGGGGAGCGGCTCTGGCAGCGCCGCTACCGCGCCGATCCGAGCGTCGAGCGCCTGCGATTCGACGCCGCAGCCGTCACCTTCGACAGCGACGGCCGCGCCTCGGTCGACTACGTGCCGGCCGCCTTCTGACGCTGCCGGCTCAGGTCTCGAGCGCGTCCTGCATCTGGCGGCGCAGGGTGCGCAGTGGCTCGAGCTCCTCTTCCCGAGCGTTGCCCTCGAGCTTCGAAATCGCGGCGTCGAGCAGCTGGATTTCGTGCTCCTGCCGGCTGCGCAGGCTGCGGACCATGGCGTTGAAGGTCTCGAAAAAATCTACCAGCTCGTCACCCTTGCGAAGGCTGCCGGGCACCGTCAGCCGCCCCTCGCCGACCTCCCGGATCTGTCGCTTCATCTTGTAGATGGGCCCTGCCACCTTGTGCGTGACCACGATGCCGCCGAGGCCGATGCCGATGACCAGGAGCAGCAGGACCACACAAAGCGTCGTCAGCAGCGTGTGCTGGCGCGCCGCGAGGGCGATGGACTGCTGCTTGAGCGACTGCGACTGCGCTTCGAGCGCCTTCTGCTGGCGAACGAGGCGCTGATCCTGCTCGTCGGCGTCGGCTTTGAAGGCCTCGAGCAGCGCCGGATTGTCGGAATAGATCGGATCGCGGACGATGTTCATTTGGACGACGGCGCTGACCTTCTGGCTCTCGGTCACCACCTCGCGCCCGAGCGCGACGACCTGCTCCCCCTGGTTCACCGCTGCGTGGCTTTGAGCGATCACCGCGTTGCTCGTGCGCCACAGGATGAACCCCAGCACGGCGCTGAGGATGAGCGCGATCGCGACGAGATAGCCGCTGTATTTGAGCTGAAAACGGGCATCGAGCAGGTAGTTTCGAAGGTGCCGCTGGTGGCGTCCGTGCCCTCGATCGGTTGCGGTTGCCGCATCTGCCATGATCTGACTCCTCAGGGGCTTTGTGCCCGTTCGACTCCGTTGCTTGCTCGTTGTGCTCGCGCCGATCGGGCGCCCCGCCTCGCGTTGGCCATCAATCGATCCGCTCCACGTTCTGTGCAAACTTTTCGAGGGCGCGCTCTGCAGCCATCTTGATCAACTCGTCCTCGCTGGCCTCGTCGGTGCCGGAGACCCCCTGCTGCGTCAGCTTCACCGGGATGCTGCCCTTCAGCGCCTTGCCGGGATACGTGAAAATCGCGACCTCGACCCGGACCACCAGGTTGCCGCCGTCGTAGCTTGGCGCCTGCACCTTCGGGAGCAAGTAGAACGCGCGGACGTGTTTGTGGGCGCCGAGACGTTTGGTCGCCTGCTCTTTGCTTTCACTCGCGGGAGCGATGACGTAGCCGTCGAGCGACCGGGCGGCGCCGGTCATCGCCGTGCGCACGAGCCGATCGATCTTGACCCCATCTCGACCCGTCTTGTCGGTCGTCTTGCCAATCGCCAGGTACACCTTCGTCCCGCCGTCGATGGCGGGCTCGGCGTCGTCGCCGCCGAGCTGCTGCAGCGCCTTGTCGATGCTGGCCTTCACGGCCGCGCTGCGTTCCGCTGACCGACGGCGTTCGAGGCACCCTTTGCCCCCCCGACGCAGGCGTCCCAGCGCCGTCGCGGACGCCGCCCGAACGGTCGTGCTCACGTCAGTGAGCGCCTTGCAGAGCGGAACGAGGGCCTTGTCCGAGTTGCTGGCGCCCAGCGCCAGCGCCGCCTGGGTGCGGACGCGGAAGTCCTCGGCGCGCAGCAGGCGGTTGGCCAGCACCTGCACGCTGTCCTTCGCCACCGCTGGCTGCACCACCAGCAGCGCGGCACAGGCAAGGAGCAGGGGCCGCAAGCGTCGCAGCATCGCCGCCGAGGCTACCACGACACAACTCGCTCTGGCTTCGTCCACTTCCTTACCTCCCGGGCCTCGAACCATCGGCTCTCTTCGGTTCGAAATCCAGATGCTAGGACGGCCCTCCCGAGGGCGATCTTCAATGCTAAATGTTTGGCGCCGCCCTCGCACCTCGGCGCCTGCCCGAGCCCCCTTGGCACGCCTTGCTCCGGTTACGTAAGCTCGGGCTCCTCCGATGATCGGCGTTTCGACCCGTTCCCGCGCGACCGCTGCTCGCCCACGGCTCTGGCTCTTGGCGGCGCTGGTGTTGGGAGCCGGCGTCGCCGGAGCTCCGCCACGCGCCTTCGGGGCCAAGCTCAGGGTCACGGGGGCGGCGAGCATCGACGCCCAAATCGTCGGCGTCGACGACGGTTTTCAAGTGCGCGGGCGGCTCCGCGACGAGACCGGACGCGGGCTGCCGAAGACCCACGTCCGATTGCGTCTGCTCGGTGAGGACGGCGCGCCGCTCAGGCTTCCCGAGCCGATCGTCTGCGGCAACTCGGAGCAGATCCACGACGCGCGAGGCTTCGCCGATCAACCGGACGAGTACGTCATCGACACGGACGCCGCCGGCACCTTCTGCGTCGAGATCGCCGCGGGGGTGGAGCGCGGGAACGTGCAGCTCGACGTCGAACCGAGCCAACACTACGAGCGGGTCTCCAAGACGTTGGTCATCGACACCTCGCGACGCGCCGTTCAGCTGACCTTCGAGAGCGTGCCGCGGCGGCTGCTGCTGGATCGCCCAGCGCATCTGATCGCCGTGTCCGCTCACGTTCAACCACGTCGGGGCATACCGGATGTCGTGCTGCCCTTGGAGCTTCACCTGACCGACGCTGGCGCCAAGACCAGCCGAAAGCTCGCCGAAACGAACGTGCGGCCCGGGGGCATCGCCGGGTTCGAGGTGGCCGGCTCGGCGCTCGAACGCGTCGGGCCCGCGACGCTGAGCGTGCGTTTCGCGGGCTCGGGGCTCCTGAATCCAGCCGAAGAAAGCGTCGCGGTCGAGCGCGCGGCGACCGTCCGGCTGTCGCTCGTGGAGCCACCCGCGCCGGGCGACCACGACCGCGCGCCGCTCCGGGTGCGCGCCTCGACGGCGACCGGTGGTCAGCCAGAGGGCGCGATCGAAGCGCTGCTCGAACGCCAGTCCGTCGCCGTCGCGCGGCTCGTCGGGAGTGAAGCCGTCGTCGGCCTGCGCCTGCCAAGCACGGCCCAGGCCGACGTGCCGGTGACGCTGCGGTTTCTCCCGGGCCGGCCATGGTGGGTTGCCGGGCCCGCGCTGGTCGTCGCCGTCCCCGTGCCGCCGCCGAGCCCCTGGCGCCACTTGCCCTGGATCGCGGCGGGCGCGGTGATCGGCATCTGGGTGCTGCGGGGCTGGCAACGTCCGTCGCGCTCGCGCCGCGCGCTTGCCCCGGGCGAGCGCACACATCCGGGGGAGCCGCTGCTCGAGCTCGTGCGCGTCGGAGCAGAACAGGAGGGGTTTTGGGGAGCCGTGCTCGACGCGCACGACGGGCAGCCCGTCGCCGGTGCAGCGATCGTCGTCACGTCCCCCAGCTTCGAAGCGGCGCGGGTGCTCGCCGAAGCGCGGAGCGACGCCGACGGGCGATTTCAGCTCCCCCCGCTGTCCGCGAGGCCCGCCGAGGGCAGCACGATGCAGGTCACGGCCGAGTGGCACACGACCTTGAGCCGCCCCCTGCCCGCGCCGGGCGAGCTCAGGATTCAGCTCGTTTCGAGGCGGCGTGCTCTGCTGCAGCGCCTGGTCGACTGGGCCCGCCGGCGCGGCCAACCGTGGTCCGACGGGAGCGACCCCACCCCCGGACAGGTGGCCGCGATGGCGCGAGCCCGGCAGGAGCCGGCCGTGGCGGCTTGGGCGGAAGCGGTCGAACACGCCGCGTTCGGGCCGACGGCGCCGGACGCCGAGGTCGAGCACGGCGTGCAGCGCCGCGAGCCGTCGGCGGGCGCGAAGGCGCCAGACGTCCCTTGACGGGCGCGAGCCCGCACCCACTCGGCGGCCGGTCGACGGGCGTGTTGACGTTGCGGACTACGGCTCTCTATAGTCCGCGGCGTCCCCGAGGCACTGGATGGAGATTGTTTACGTTCTCGTCGCCGTGGCGGTGCTGTTGGCCGCCTACTTCCTGCTCAGGAAATCGGCGGCTGAACCCGCCCCCCCGCCGGAGGAACGGCGGCTAACGGAGCGAAAGCCGAGCGTGCGGCCAAGCGCAGCGGCGCCGCCGCAGAAGGAGGCCGTGGCGCCGTCCGCGCCTCCTGCCAAGGCGCCGCCGGAGGAGGTCGAGCAAGCGCCCACCTCCGCGCGTCCCACTCCCGAGCCGGAGCACCGTCCGTCGATCGATCACGTGCCCAACGTGCAAGGGCTGCGGCGCGGCTTGTCCAAGTCGCGATCGGAGGAGGGATTTTTCGGCCGACTGCGGGCCGTGTTCGGCGGCAAAAAAGAGATCAGCCCGGCGATCACCGATCAGATCGAGGAGGTGCTGCTGAGCTCGGACGTCGGCGTCGCGACGACACAGTCGATCCTGACGCGCGTGCGCGACGCGCTCGGCAAAGCGGACCTCGTCGACGCCTCGCGGGTCTGGGAGGCGCTGCGCGCCGAGGCGCGGCGCATCCTGGAGGTGGACGGCAAGGCCGGCGCCTTCGAGCTGCGAGCGAAGCCGACCGTGGTGTTGATGGTCGGCGTCAACGGCGCCGGAAAAACCACCACCATCGGCAAGCTTGCGACCAAGCTGCAAGCCCAGGGCCGAAAATGCGTGCTCGCCGCCGGGGATACCTTCCGCGCCGCGGCCGTGCAGCAGCTGGTGGTCTGGGGCGAACGGGTGGGTTGCGAGGTCGTGCGCGGCAAAGACGGCGCCGATCCTGGCAGCGTCGTCTTCGACGCCATCAAGCGCGCGGAGGCGACCGGGGCGGACGTCGTGCTGGCCGATACCGCCGGGCGCCTGCACACCAAGACCAACCTGATGGCGGAAATGAAGAAGATCGTGAAGACCGCCGGCAAGGCGCTGGAGACGGCGCCGCACGAGATCCTTTTGGTGATCGATGCCACCAACGGTCAGAACGCGCTCGCCCAGGCGAAGGAATTCAAGGAGGCGCTGCCGCTGTCCGGCATCGTCTTGACCAAGCTCGACGGCACCGCGAAGGGCGGCGTCATCCTCGGGATTTCCGACACGCTCGAGCTGCCAGTGCGCTTCATCGGCCTCGGTGAGCGCCCCGACGATCTGCATGATTTCGATCCGGCGGAGTTCGTCGAAGCGTTGCTCGGCAAAGAGAGCGAATCGTCAGCTGCGTAAAGTAGTGCGCTTCATGAAACGGGAGCGCTTTTGCACTTGAGTTGCAGTTTTCCTCGAGAGCCTAATCTAGCTTATTTGGACCTGCATTTTGGTTGTTGATCGCTGGAATTTCTGCGTGATATAGTCCGCCGGCACTTGCGACGGACGGAATTTTTTAGTCTTTCCAGGCAGTTGCAGAAGCTGGTAGAAGCGGCCGTTCCCAGGGGAAACGACAAGAGGCATCGATGAACAAAACTCGCATCGGGCTCCTCGTTGCAGCCGCGCTCTGCTCGGTCCCTGTCAGTGCCGCGGCTCAGGAGCTAGAAGAGGCGCCTGAAGCCGCAGAGGGCGCAGAGGGTGTCGAAGGCGCCGAAGGCGCCGAAGGCACCGAGGCAGGCGAAGGAGTAGAGGCGGAAGGTGACGTCGGAGAAGGAGAACTACCTGGCGAGGAGCTGCCAGACGACGTCCCCGGAGGTGGGGGCCTCGAAGAGATCTGCAAGCTCGACCCGGCAGCGTGTCCCAAGCTCGACCTGAAGAAGGAGGCGCTTCGTCCGCTGCCGGAGGAGACGCCGGGCGTCCTGTACGCGGTGCAGCAGATCTACGCGCTGCGCCGGCACCGGTTCGAGTTCAACCCCTACTGGGGTGTCACGCTGAACGATCAGTTCGTCGATCACGGCGCCCCCGGCTTGGCGATCAACTGGTACCTCACCAACGTGCTCGCCTTCGGCGTGAACGGCAACTACTACCAGCCGTTCAACGTCGACCGCGACTTCAACGCCGACGTCCGGCGCGCCGCCCGCATCGGCGTGCCCCTGACGGAGTACCAGTGGTCGGCCGCGGTGAACGCCACGTACGTCGCCGCCTACGGGAAGTTCTCCGGCTTCGGCGACTTCATCTTCCACTACGACGCCTACATCGTTGGCGGCATCGGGATGATCAGCACGCGGCCGATCCCGATCATCGACCCCAACAACCGCAACTTCGACTGGGATGCGAAGGTGGCGTTCAACGCGGGCTTCGGGTTCCGGATCTACTTCAACCGCTGGCTGGCGGCGACGCTGGAGATCCGCGACTACGTCTTCAACGACAAGCTGGAGAGCCTCGAGGTGCCCCAGACGATCGAAGAAGCGCAGGACGAGTCCAACTGGTTCGGTGAGTCGAAGATCACCAACAACGTCCAATTCCAGGCGGGCCTTTCCATTTTCCTCCCGTTCTCGTTTGAGTACCGGTTGCCGAAGTGATGGGCGGAAGGCGAACGATGAGCACGACCACGAACACGACGAGGACGGCAAGCATGCGGCGGCTGCTCTTTGCACTCACTGCCGGTTTTGCCTTGATGGGCGCGACGGAGACCGCATCCGCTCAGGAGATCTTGCTGACCGGACCATTGGCGGGGGCCCCGCCGGTCCGAAAGCTGCGGCTTTACCGCGAAGGCCGGCTAGAGGTGGCCCCGGCGGTGAGCTTCACGCTGCTCGATCAGTACCAGCGCACCATCTTCCTGGGTGGGCGGCTGACCTACAACATCACGGACTGGCTCGGCATCGGGGTCTGGGGTGCCTATGGCGGGCTCCTTCAGCTCTCGACCAACCTGACGGACGAGATCCAGGGGGTCAACGCCGACCGGCGCGCGCAGCGCGCGGCGCGCGGGGGTGAGCCGTCGGTCGATGACCGCCTCACCGCCGTCAACCTGGGCACCGATTTCGAGGAGCAGATCGGCAGCATCAACTGGCTGGCGGCCCCGCAGCTGACCATCGTGCCCTTCCGCGGCAAGATCGCGCTGTTCGACGCGATCTACTTCGACTCGGAGCTCTACATCTCCGGCGGCGCTGCCTTCGTCAACGTGCGCGAGCGCGCGGAGTGCACGGAGAACTGCAGCATCACTCCATTCGCCATGGAAGAGCGGACGGCCATCGCCCCGACGGGTGCCCTCGGCCTGACCTTCTTCGTCAACAAGTGGAACGCCCTGGGGGTCGAGCTGCGGGTCATGCCGTTCGAGCGCAACCTCGGTGGCTTCGACGTGGCGGGCTCCGGCCCCGACGAGGAGTTCCCGGACAATCGGGTCACGGATGCCGACCGCGAGCTGTCGCTGAACCCGATGGTGACGGTGAGCTGGAATTTCTACCTGCCCACCGAATACCGCATCAGCGAGTAAGCACTCCCCCAAACGAAGCAGCCCGGCGAGTAGCGCTCGCCGGGCTTTTCTTTTTGTCGACCCCGGGCGAAGACGCCCGGTCCGGCGGGCAGCGCAGGGCGCCTGGGCTCAGCCGCGGCGCCGCACCCGCCCGTCGGGCATGAGCGCGAAGTCCGGCGGCAACGCCCGCTCGCAGGTGTCGCGGAGGTCGTCCGGGATCTGCCAGTTTCGCTCGGACAGGCCCGCCGCGATGCGGTTTTTCACCCGCAGCGACTCCTCTTCCTCGAGGGCGGCCACCAACGCCGGCACCGAGGCCGCGTCCTTCATCGCGAACACCGTCGTCACCGCCGCGAAGCGCACCGGCTCGCTCGCGTCGCCCACGAACGGCTCGACGGCCTCCCGCACGTCCTCCGACGGGTATGCCTCGAGCGCCGCGATGAGCTGCACCTTCGGCTCGTGGTTGCGCACGTATTCGGTGTCGAACTGGTCCAGCAGCTCGAGGAGCTCGTCGGCGTACTCGTCCTCCCCCGTGATTTGTCTCAGGGTCTTCAGCGGCCAGGTCAAGCTCTCTGCCTTCCTGCAGTACTCACGGATGGCAGGCAGCGCCGCCTCGCCCGCCGCGACGATGCCGCGCGAGGCCGCTTCCTTCTCTTCCTGGTCCGTGATCGACGGATCCATCGACCAGTCGAACCGGCGCAGCAACGCCGCGGCGCTCTCGGTGGTCCCAATCTTGGAGAGCTGTTCGATCGCCTCCTGGCGATCGAAGTTCTGACTCAGCTTGGTCGAGACGAGCTTCGACATCCGAGCCATCTCTCGATCGCTCGGGCGTCGTGGAGCTCCGTCGCCCTTCTTCTTGGTAATGAAGTCAAAAAGTCCCATGATCGTGCTTCGTTGTGGTCCGGCGGCCGCGCGCACGGCGCCCGCTGGCGACTTATAGCCGATTTCGGCCGGCGCTCGGGGTTGCTCGGGCGGGCCGAGGTCGATCTCACGCCGGCACCGAGAGCGGCACCGCGATGAGGACCACCGCGTCGTCCCGCAGCTGCACCTGGTAGCGCACGGGCCGGCCGTGCTTCTGGCTCAGCTGCTGCTCGCTGCCGCGGATGCGCTCCACGAAGGCGTCGTACCCGATGTGGTCGACCGGATCGCCGAGCTTGCGCTTGGCGCGCAGGTATTCGTCGAAGACGCGGCGGTAGTATTGATCGCTCGGCTCCGCCGCCAGCGCGGCGGCCACTGCCGGGTCGACGGCCTGTCCGGCGACCGAGCTCTCGTCCACCGCGAGCGCGTCCTGGAAGTTGTTGGCCGCCGGCGCCTGGGACGGGCGCCCCTCCTCGTCCGTGGTGTCCTCGGGGACCCCCATCAGGGCGTTCAGCAGAGAATTGATGCGGAAAACCAAGCCGCCCAGATCGGGGTGCTCGATTTGGAAGCGGTGCCCGGTGTTGCCGTTGATGACCGAGAGCAGGCCGTCCTCCAGCTCTTCGATGGGCCGCCCGAAGTAGTTGCCGAGCAGCCACCCCGCGATCGCCACCAGCAAGAGCCCCAGCGCCGTCACCCCCAAAACCGGCCACAGAAGCCCCGCGATGCCGCCCACCAGCGAGGCCGGGACGGCCCCCACCAGCACCGCCCGGGTGCCGGAGTAGCCTTCGAGCGGCGTGGCCCCGAGCACGTGACCGCTCGCCGGCTCGTCCGCGGCGGTAACGCTGCTCGTCGCCAGCGCCCGCTCGGCGGCCCGATCGGCTGCCTGGGTGTTGGCCGCCGCCATGACCCCGGGCGTCGTGCGCCCGCTGTTGGCGATGATTTCGACCTTGCCCGCCTGGGTGGGCGCGCCGAGGAGCAGGGCGTGGCCGCTGGTGAGCTCGCTCACGCGCGCCAGGCGCTCGTCGTTCAGCGGCGTGCCGATCACCACCGCGCCGAGCACGGCCCCGCTCTCCGACAGCACCGGGGCATAGCTCGCGAACAGCTGCTCTTGCCGCTCGCGGTTGAGCCACACCGCGCTGGCGGTGACGCCCGTCTTCAGCGATTCCGCGAGGCTCGGGTAGACGGAGCCGAGCTGGTCGCCGCGCATCAGCGCCGAACCGTTGCGGCCGAGGGCGACGCCCTGTTCGTCCACGAACACGACCAGCGAGGGCGCGGTCTTGGGGAACTTGCCCGCGGCCAGATCCCGCAGCTTGTTCGCCTGGGCCGTGGCGCTCTCGCTGCGTGCGGCCGACGTCCCGCCGGCGTACACTCCCCTCACCTCGGGGCGCGACGTCTGCTCGCGCGCCCAGCGCTCGATGCTCAGCGCGTCGAGCGCGAGCTGCGCGTTCGCCGCGCGCAGGCTCTGTGCCACCTCACGCTTGCGCTCACCGACGTTGGCCACGATGTCGATGAGGGACGTCGCCAAGAGCACGTAGGACAGAATCCCCACGACGAGCACGATCCCGGCGTTTACGACGATGATCTTCCAGCGCATTTGTCCAAAGCCCTTTTCGCTCCAGCGAGCCACCGGAGACGCCCGCCTCCGGCAGGGGGCGGGGGGCGGGCCCCGCGCGGGCCCGGGGCGG
>JAEZYZ010000219.1 GCA_023418705.1 Pseudomonadota bacterium
GGGCTGCGGCGAGCGCGCCTGCGGCGAGCGCGCCTGGCGGCGCCGCCGTGCCGCCGTAGACGGGGGCCTGGCCGTGGAGCGGTGCGTGGGCAGCCGGTTGCGGTGCGTGGGCAGCCGGTTGCTGCACGTGAGCGGCCGGTTGCTGCACGTGAGCGGCCGGTTGCGGAGCTGGTTGCTGGGCGGGAGCAGCCGGTTGCGGTGCGCGGGCGGCGTACTGCGGCATCACCTCCGTGCCGCGCGCCGTCGTCGCCGCCGGTGCGAGCAGCTGCAGCGTGCAGTTGCCCAAACGCACCCACTGTCCTGGGTGCAGGGGCATGGGCCCGGCGAGCCGATGGCCGTGTTGATCGAAGCTGCCGTTGGTCGACCCAAGATCGGTGACGATCAAGCGCCCCGCCTCCACCTGAAGCTCCGCGTGACGGCTGGAAATACTGCCGTCGCTCAGGATCAAGTCGCCCGCCTCGCGCCCGACCAGGACCCTGCCGAGCGGCAGCGAACGATCTTCCACCCGCCCGTCACCAAACTGAATCCTCACCCGCAAAAACGACATGCTCCTCCTCCGAGACCCGAGTCTACGCCTGCTGTAGCCGAGAGTTTCCCCGACTCGGCCGCGCGCCGGCTCAGTTTCGTGGTTTTTTCACGAAGCGGTCGCGGTGGCGAGGGGTTGAGTATTTTCAGGAGCTTGTGAGCCGCTGCCGATGTCCGGACCCGCGCTGAGCGGCACTTTTGCTCCAAGTGGCTCGCGTGGGGCTGGTATCCTGGCGGCCGCGCGGGGTGAGCCCGTTCGTCCGCACGCCTCTGTGCGGGGTTGTCCTTTCAGAGCGATGAACGGCCTCTAGCGAAAACCGTTCGTCGCGAAAGACGAGCATCATCTAGAGCACCGAGGCGTGAGCAGAGGCGAGGGATCCCGATGTCGGGATTGGCCTGACCATCGGACTCGGTGCTCCAGGGAAGCGCGCGTGGAGCGGAATCACGAACAGTGCACGTGTGGTCGCCTTGTCGTTGCTCCTCTTGATCGGGGGCTGCGGGGAAGAGACGAAAGGGCCGGGCGAAGGCGCTGGCGGTCGAGACGCTGCTCCCGATGCCACAGCGGATGCCGGCCCGGACGCGGACTCGGATGCGGACTCGGATGCGGACTCGGATCCGGACGCCGGCGATGCGGCGGCGGACGCTGAACCGGACGCCGTCACGGCCGTCGATTGCCGAGAAGGTGTCTGCTGCCCGGAGGGCCTGCCGCTCATCACCGGTTCGGCGGACGACGACACGCTCGAGGGGACCGATGCTGCCGAGTGTCTGGTGTCGCTCGAGGGCGCCGACGCGGTCGAGGCCGGTGGCGGCGACGACGTGGTGGTCTGCGGAGCGGAAAGCGACGATTGCCGCGGCGGCGGCGGCGACGACTTCCTCGTCGGGCAGGCCGGCGACGACGAGATCCACGGTGACGATGGTGATGACGTGTTGTCCGGTGAAGAAGGCGCCGACGAGCTGTTCGGGGGCGCGGGCAATGATTTGCTGACGGGAGGCGCGGGCGACGACCGGCTAGAAGGGGGCGACGGCCATGACGAGCTCCGCCCTGGCCCCGGCTTGGACGTGTCGGCGGGCGGACGCGGCGACGACACCTTCTTCATCGACGACGCGTGCGACGTGGCGGAAGGCGAGTCGTTCGACGGGGGATCCGGCACCGACACCCTCCACTCACCGGTGAGCGCGGAAGGCCTCGCGGCGTTGGGCGTGGAGCTCAGGTCGATCGAGCGGGTCGTTCTCGTCGAGGGCAAGCCGGGCGGGTGCGGCGGCGTTTGTCCCGATGGTCTGCACAAGGTCTACCGGGGGGCGGTGGCGGATCCGACCAGCAGCTTCGGAATTGCGGGTCCAGACGATCCCACGCCCGGCGCGGCGCTGTTCGACTGCGTGCCGGACGAGAGCTGCGGGGACGTCGATTGCGGCGCGCGCGGCCGTTGCGTGGTGAACGACGGCCAGGCGGTGTGCGTTTGTGACCCCGGTCATAGCGGTGAGCGCTGCGGCGCGTGCGCTCCTGGCTATGAAAGCAGCGACGCGGGCGACTGCGTCCTGGGCGACGCGTGCGCGGTGAACGTGTGCTCGGGTCACGGCAGCTGCGTCGACGGTGAGGACGGTGTCCAGTGCGTCTGCGAGGCGGGCGTCACCGGTCCGCGCTGCACGCACTGCGCCGACGGGTACCACGGGGAGGGCTCACGCTGCGTCCCCGACCAAACGTGCACCCGGGACAGCTGCTCGGGAAGTGGAGCCTGCTCGGTCGTCGGCGGCCGGGTCGAGTGCGCCTGCGAGCGGGGCTACGCCGGAGCGCGGTGCGAGCTCACCTGCCTGGACAATGACTGCAACGGCAACGGGACCTGTGCTGAGGTGGACGGCCTGCCGTATTGCCGTTGCCTCGAGGTCGGGCTCGACCCGCAGACGGACTGCGCGAGCTGCAGGCCTGGCTTCAACGAAGCGACGACCCCGGGTGGGCCACGCTGCGTGCGCGACGGCGCCTGCGACCGAGACAGCTGTTCGGGCCACGGGACGTGCCGGGTGGCGGCGGGCGCAGCAACGTGCGTTTGCGAGGCTGGCTACGCGGGCGACAGTTGCGCGGAGTGTGCCTCCGGCCACATGCGGGTGCTGGGGGCCTGCGTGCCCGCGGCCAGCTGCGACCAGGAGGCTTGCAGCGGCCACGGCAGCTGCTCGTTCCCGGCCCACGACGGCGTGTGCGTGTGCGCGCCAGGGTTCACCGGCGACGACTGCTCGGTGGTCAACGCGCCGACGCAGGTCGTCATACGGGGCGCGGAGACGTCGCTCGAAGGGGCAGAGCCCGTGGTCCTCACGGCGCGGGCGTACGGGATTGGCAACTTCGACCGCTCGCTTTCGTGGCGTATCCTGGAAGGGGACGGCACGCTCGAGCCGAACGGGGACACGGCGATCTTCACGCCCGAGCCCGAGCTCACAAGCGACCAGACCGTCGTGATCCAGGTCGGGACCGGGTCCGGAGCCAGCTGGCAGACCAGCTTCAAGATCTTTCCACCGGACAGCCTCGCCATCCCGATGCGGCAGGGCAATGGTCCGAACGATTTCCGTTTCCCACCGCTCGACCGAGCGATCATGGACTTCATGCGGGCGCGCTGCGTGGGGGCCGCGGTCGTGGCGGTGTCCCGCTATGGCAACGAGATCTACCGAGCCGGCTACGGTCGCCGCGACGGCGCGCCGGTGAACGACCAACAATGGCTCGAGCGGTGCCCCTCGGATGATTTCGTGGTCGGCGCGCCCGTGACGCACCCGAGCACGCCGTTTTACATCGGCAGCAACAACAAGTCGATGACCGCGGCGATGGCTTGGGAAGCCGCGCGGCGGCGGTACGTCGACGTCCATGGCAGCCAGCCGAGCGAGGCGCAGCTCGTGGGGATGAACCTCTGCGACGCCGACTACGACCTCTTGCCGGTGCGCCTCCGGCAAGTGCTCTGCGGTGAGGTGCCGCTGCCGGTCGAGCCGTACGTCTCCGACCCGCTGCCGCCGCCGCAGATCGGGTTCGCGGCGCTCGCCACCGGCTGCGACGAGGTGACGTGCAACAACGGCGGTTGGTGCACGGAGGTGTTCGCGGGGTACGTCTCGGGTCAGAACCTTCCGTTGATCCAACCCATGTGCATCTGTCCGAGCGGGTTCTCGGGTGGCACCTGCTTGCTGTGCGCCGACCTCACCTCGGAGAACAAGTTCGATAGCCGTTTCAAGACCGTCACTCTGGGCCAGCTCGTCTCGCACAAGGCGGGGCTGCCACGAGGGGGCGCCAGCGACGCGCAGGCCTACGCCGCGGTCGCGGTCTTGCGGGGGCTCGACAGCCAGGCCGATTTTGCAGCCGAAGAAGCGAAGCTCGTGGGCTTGCAGAACTTCGACGCCGCCAAGGACGAGCTGCAGCTGTCGCGCAGCGTCGGATCGGACGAGGTCGCGTATTTCATCCCTCAGACGACGGCGCTCGAACATGCCATCGTGAACGCCGGGACCTGCCTCGTGGACGCCCCAGGTACGGAGCGCTACTCCAACTATGGCTATCAAATCCTGCAGCTGCTCGTCGAGCACGTGTTCGACAAGCGCTACACGGCCTTGCAGGGCGATCCGGGCGCTCACGTCGGTTCGGCCCTGCAGGAGTTCTTGAAGTCCTCGCTCGGGCTGCTGAGCGGGGAGATCTCGCCGTTCGGTATCTATGGCGGCCAGCAGGTGTACGCGCTCATCGAGCCGACCGAGGTGAACTATCGCTACTACACGGGTAACACGTACTACCCGCTCGGGTACGACCTCAAGCGGCCCGATTGCGTGTTCGCCGACGGCACCTGCAGCTTCGGTCCCTGGCTGAACGGGAGCCGGTTCAACCTGCCGCTCACGCCGCCGAGCGCGTCGCCCGCCGCGCGCCTGCCCCTCCACATCACGGGGCATGGGAGCGGACCGGGCATCGGCGGGCTCGTCGTGGAACACCCGATCTGGCTGCGCTTCATGAAAAAGTACTGGATTGGCGGCACGTCGCCGCCGTTCTACGGGCAGCGGCGCGGCAGCGACTGGAGCACCGACCGCGGCCACACCGGCAAGCGTCCCACGGCGATGTACAGCTATCAGCGCCAGCGTGGCAGCGGCCCGGAGCAGTACGCGATCCCGCCGATCGACGAGGACGGGCACCTTCAGCTCGATGCCGACCAGGACCAGCTAGTCAGCCAAACCTGCAATCTACCGGACGGCATCGACGTGATCATCACGGTCAACCAGGCGCGGGACGAGATCTGCGCGCTCGAGGAGGCCGAGGACGAGCCCGGATACACCTGCAGCGACGCCTACGGCCGGCTCGGCGCTTACGTCATGCACGGGCTGTGCGGGGTGAACTGGGGTTTGGTCCAGCACGACCCGTTCGGCGTGAGCGTGCCGGAGCCGCCCGATCCCTGCGCTCTGGTGGACGACTCGCCGGGCTGCATCTCGATCGGCGGCAATCCCTAGAGCCCCGATCCGTTTGCCAGACTGGAGGATCCCGATGAGCTCGGGGCCCCCATCGAGTGAGGGCCCCGAACTCATCGGGAAACCCTCTCGTTTGCTCACGGATCGGTGCTCTAGATGGTCTCATTTTTCGCGACAACCGGCTTGCTCCGCAAGCCGTTCGTCGCTCTAGTCTAGCGCCCCGATCCGTTTGCCAGACTGGAGGATCCCGATGAGCTCGGGGCCCCATCGATAGCCAGGCTGGAGACGCGGAGGAACCGGATCCCGCCTTGAGTGAGGCTCCGACCCATTCGGAAGGCCGAGGCGCGTGCCTCACGGTTGGGTGCTTTGGCTCTCACTGCCGGCGAGCGACCAGCGCGACGGCGCACATCCGCGCGGCGTGCTTTCTGAACACGGCGCGCATGGCGAGGATTCGGCGCCGGGCGGCCGGGTTCGCGAGCAGGTTGGCGGTGATGCGCAGCGTGCCGAGGACCCCCTCGTCGGCGATCACGCGCGCGGACTCGAGCAGGAGCATGGGCGCGGACAGGTTCGAGAGGACCTCGAAGCCGCCCTCTTCCAGGAGGCGGCGCCAGTCGCTCGCGGCGAGCGGCCGGGCTCCGACGTGGATGGACGCCGAGAGCTCACGCTCGACCTCCGCCTTTTCGCCGTCCGAGAGGCCCTCGACGAGCGCCAGCTCGTGGATGGCGTAGCGCCCGCCCGGGCGCAGGACGCGGTGCGCCTCGCGCACGATGGCCGCCTTCTGCTCGCCCGTCTGCATCGTGAGCATCGCCTCGCCGAACACGACGCTGGCCGAGGCGGCGTCGAGACCGGTGCTGGAAGCGCTGCCTTGGCGGCACTGGTCGCGTCCCGGGCGCAGCACCTTTTGGGTGGCGCGCACCGCCGCCTCGTCGCGATCGACCGCCACGTAGGACGCGGGAGCGCGGGTGAGCGCGAGGCGCGTCGTCGTGCCGAGGCCAGGGGCGAGCTCGACGACGTCGTCGTCCGGACCGATCGCCAACCCGTCGAGCATCTTTCGGGTGAGCTCCAGGCCACCCGGGCGCAGCACGCGCTTGCCCATGCGGGCAAGCAACCAGTGCCCTGGCATCCGCTCGATGTCGAGGTGAGCGCCGGGAAGCTCGAGGGCGTGCCTGTGGACGTTCATGGAGGACTCCTTTGAAAACGCGAATCAGTCGCACGCACGATACCCCAGCGCCAGACGCCGTCAAGCGAGCGACGACGCATTCGGGCCCGCATGAGCTCCGGCGACGCCGGCGGCATGACGACCGTCATCGTGATCGCCCTCGCCACCCGATGGGTGGTCGGCGGAGCGACCCATGACGGCCGTCATCGTGGTGCTTCGACAAACTCGCTAGCGTCCGCCGCCACACACACCGAACGCGAGCTCCCTCCGGGGCCGCGCGCCAGCGCTCGATCCCACCCCACCATGTCGCAAGCCCACGCTTTGCCCGGACCCGCAGCTCGGGTGGTGGTGACCGGTGTGGGCTTGGTGACGGCGCTCGGGATCGACGCTCCCAGCACCTGGGACGGTCTGGTGTCGGGCCGCTCCGGCGTCACCTCGATCAGCGGCTTCGACACCGAGGGAGACAAGGTGGGGGTGGCCGCAGAGGTGAAGCCGGAGCAAGCCCGCGCGCTCGCGGAGCGCTTGAGCGCCGAGGTTCGCGGCCGCACCGAGCGCTTCGTCCACTTCGCGTGCGCGGCGGCTCGCGAGGCGCTGTCGTCCGCCGGCCAGCCCCATCGGGAGCGACCGACCCGCTTCGGCGTCTTCGCCGGAGTGGGGATCGGCGTTCCTCACCCGTCGGCGGGGTATCGGGTGGGGCCGTCGTCGATCATCCGGGTGATGCCCAACGGAGCGGCGGCGTGGATCTCGATCCTCGAGCGGCTCCAGGGGCCGAGCCTCGCGGCGAGCACGGCGTGCGCGTCGGGCGCCCACGCGATCGGGCTCGCCTTCGATCAGATCCGCCTGGGGCGTGTGACCGGCATGGTCGCCGGCGGCGTGGACACCGTGATCACGCGCGACGTGCTGCGGGCGTACGCCTGGATGCGCGCGCTCAACACCGCCAAGGACGAGCCGCCGAGCGCCATGTCGAGGCCGTTCGACGCCACCCGCCGCGGCTTCGTGCTGGGCGAAGGGGCCGGCTTTCTGGTCTTGGAAGCGCTCGATCACGCCCGCGCCCGGGGGGCGCCGATCCTGGCCGAAATGCGCGGCTGGGGTGCTTCGTCGGACGCGCACGGCATCGTGTCCATCGCTCCCGGTGGCGAAGGCATGGCGCGCGCCATGCACGCCGCGCTGGCGGACGCGCGGCTGGCCGCGGACGCCGTGGACTACGTGAGCGCCCACGGCACCAGCACGAAGATGAACGATCGCGAGGAGACGCGCGCGATCCGCCAGGTCTTCGGCCGTCATGCGGAGCGCTTGCAGGTCAGCTCGCAGAAATCGATGCTGGGACACGCCATGGGGGGAGCGGGCGCGATCGAGGCCGCGGTGACGGTGCTTTGTATCGGGCACCAAACCGTGACCCCTACGATCAATCTGCACCACACCGACCCGGAGTGCGACCTCGACTACGTCCCGCACGTGGCGAGGAAAACTCGAATCCGTGCTGCCCTTTCCAACTCCTTTGGCTTCGGGGGGCACAACAGCACGCTCGCCTTCAGCCACCCGGAGGTGACGTGATCGCGCCGCTGCTCCAGAACGCCACCCCCTGCACGCTGAACGTCACGACGCTCCCGGACGCGCTCGAGCGCGCGGCTCGCGACGGCGCCTTTCTGTGGGTTGCGGTCAAGGACGCCGAGGCCCGCGAATGCCCGCTGCGAGACGTCCTCGACCGGGCCAGCCGGCTGGCGCGGCGGTTGGTTTCACAGGGGATGCGGCCCGGCGAGCGCGCCGCGCTGATGTTGCCCACCGGCGAAGCCTGGTTGACCGCCTTCTTCGGGACGTTGCTGGCCGGTGGCGTCGCCGTGCCCATCGCGTCGAACCTCTCGTTCGGCGGTATGGATCGCTACTCCGAGACGGTGCGGACGGTCTTCAAGGCCGCCGGCGCTCGCTTCTTGCTTGGGGACGCCGCGATCGAGCCGTACGTCGCCGCGTTGGGCGGTCCGGACTCGCCGCTCGAGGCGTTCGTGCGCGCGGACGTGCTGGACGGCCCGCCCACGGGCGCCGTTGCGCTGCCCTCGCCGTCGCCCGACGCCTTGGCGGTGATCCAGTACACCAGCGGGACCACCGGCGCTCCCAAGGGCGTGATGCTGTCTCACCGGGCGCTACTGTCCAACGTCCAGATGATCGGCGAGCGCGTCGGGATGAGCCCGCGCGACGTGGGGGTGAGCTGGCTGCCGCTGTTCCACGACATGGGGCTGGTCGGGGCCCTCTTGACGGCGCTTTACTGGCGCTACCCGCTGCTGCTCATGCCGGTCGAGTCCTTCCTGCTGCAGCCGCGGCGCTGGCTGCAGTGGATGGGCCGCAAGCGCGCCACGTTGTCGGTCGCGCCGAACTTCGCCTATCAGTTCGTGATCGATCGGGTGGCCGAGCGGCACCTGACGGCGCTCGACCTGTCCGCCTGGCGCTGCGCCTTCAATGGGGCAGAGGCCGTGCGGCCGTCGACCTTGCGCGCCTTCGCCGAGAGGTTCGGGCCGCTGGGCTTCTCGTCGCGCGCCTTCCAGCCGGTCTACGGCATGGCGGAGAACGCGCTGGCCGCCACGTTCCCGCCCGCGGGCGATCCCTGGCGGGCGACTCGCTTCGAAGCGCGCGAGCTGGTCTCGGTCGGCACGCCCCTGGCGGGCGTCAGCGTCGCCGTCGTCGATGAACGCGGTGCTCCCTTGGCCTCCGGCGAGGCGGGCTCGATCCTCCTGCGAAGCCCCTCGCTGATGCAGGGCTACTTCAGGAACGAAGCGGCCTCGGCGGCGGTCCTGCGCGACGGCTGGCTGCACACCGGAGACATCGGTTTCGTGCGCGACGGGGAGCTGTTCGTCACCGGGCGCAGCAAGGAGCTCATCATCAAGCGCGGGCGCAACTACGTCCCGGACGAGCTCGAGGGGGTGGCCGTGGAGGCCGGCAAGGGGCGCGTTCTGCGGGCGGCGGCCTTCGGGATGGCCGACGAGGGCGCGGGGACCGAGCGCCTGGTCTTGGTGTTGGAGACCCGTCCGGGCAGCGCCCGCGAACAGGAGCGCTTGAAGCGTGACGTCGAAGCCGCGCTGATCGCCGCGATCGGCGTCGGCGCGGACGCGACGCTGGTCGTCCCTCCGCGCACCATCGAACGCACGACGAGCGGCAAGCTGCGCCGCGCCGATCTGCGGACGCGCTACCTTGACGGACGGCTGCGAGAGCTGGCCGGGACCGCCGCGCCGGCGTCCGCGGCGCTGGAGCCGGGGGGCGAGCCATGAAGGCCCTGGTCGTCGGCGGGACCGGCTTCATCGGCATGAACCTCGTGCGCGAGCTCGTCGCGCGCGGGCACGACGTGGTGGCGACGCGCCGTCCGGGGGGCAACACGCTGTTTGCGCGCCGGCTCGGCGCGCGGCTGGTGCCCGTGGACCTCGATCAACCGGAGCTCTTGGCTGCCGCCATGCGCGGCCGCGAGGTGGTGTTCCTGTGTGCGGGCCACTACCCGCGCTATTCGCTCGACCGCGCCCGCGAGGTCGCGATCGCTCGCGAACGGGCGCGGCGTGCGCTCTGGGCCGCGCGCGCCGCCCGGGTTCAGCGCCTGGTCTTGACCAGCTCGGTCGCTCTGGTGGGTCCACCCCCGCCTGGACGCCGGCTCTCGGACGAGCGGGACGAGGCCGATCCGGCGTCGCTGCGCTGCGTGTACCACGCCGTCAAGGCGGCCATCGAGAGGGAGGCCCGGCTCGCCTGCTACGACGGGCTCGACGTGGTGGTGCTGCGGCCCACGGCGGTGTTCGGCGAGCTCGACGTGAAGGCGGGCACGGGCTTCGTAGTGGTCGCGGTCGGGAGGCGAGAGCTCGGCTTCTTCGTGGAGGGCCGCGTCAACGTGGTCGACGCCGACGACCTGGCACGCGCCCACGTCCTGGCGGCCGAACGCGGCCGCCGCGGCGAGGTCTACATCGCGGGCGGGCACAACCTCACGGCGCGCACGCTGCTGGAGACGATCGCCGGCACTCTGGGCGTGCCGCTCCGCGCTCACCGCCTGCCGGGCGCCTTGGCCGCCGGGCTCTGCACGCTGGCCGAGCTCCGCGCGCGGCGCTCGCGCGGGCAGCGGCGCGAGACGCTGCCGCGCGAGCTGGTGGACGTGGTGCGCCACGGGCGCTGGGTGGACGTCACCAAGGCGCGCACCGAGCTCGGGCTCCAGGAGCCCACCCCGCTCGAGGTGACCTTGAAAAAGGCCTGCGACTGGTATCTCCGGCACCGCTACCTGCGGCTCGCCCACCATCCCCCCATTCAGCGAAGAGAAGAGCATGCCGAACCCATCCCAACACCAGGTGCAGCAGGATCTGGAGCGCATCATCCGGCGCCTTCGGCCTGATCTGCGGTCGGAAATCCACTCGACCGACCGGTTGCGCGACGACATCGGGCTCGATTCCCTGCACTCGATGGAGCTGCTCTCCGAGATCACGGAGAAATACGAGATCGACGTCGACCCGGAAGACCTGCAAGACGTCCAGACGGTGGGCGACGTCTGCGCCTTCCTCGCGACCTTGATCGAGCGCGAGTGAGCTAGCATGCGCGTTCAGTTCATCTATCCAGCGTTCGAGCGCCACGCACAATCCCACCCCGAGCTGCTCGACTACGTGCCCTGCGACGAATACCTCGGGGGCGCCGGGCTCGGCATCGCGAGCATCGCCGCCGTGACGCCCCCTGGGGTGGACATCGCCTTCCGCGACGACCGCGTCTATCCGTTCACGCTCGACGATCTGGACGCCGATCTGTACGCCTTCTCCTTTTTCACGCCGGCCGCCACCCGGGCCTTCGAGCTGAGCGACGCGCTCCGAGCCGCGGGCAAGCGGACGGTGTGCGGCGGCATCTTCCCGTCGATGATGCCGGAGGAGGCGGCGCGCCACTTCGACGCGGTGGTGGTGGGCGAAGGAGAGGCGGTGTGGCTCGAGGTCCTGGAGGACGCGCGCCAGGGCCGCCTGGGGCGGCGCTACGAGGCCAGCGCGCCGTTCGACATCGAGCGGCTGACGCCGCCGCGCCTGGACCTCTACGTCGCGGCCGAGTCCCCCGATCTGCACCCGGACGACTATCCGCTGCAGCTGTCTCGCGGCTGCCCCTTGCGCTGCGACGCCTGCGCCATCCCCGGGACGCTCGGTCGCGGGCTGCGCGTGGTCCCGCGGGCCACCGCCCGCGCGGCGCTCGCCAACCTGGCTCGCTTCGGCAAACGCGCCGCGCTGACCGAGGACACGTCGTTCTTCTTCTTCTCGGGCGCCCGCCGGCACTTCCGGGAGTTTCTGGAGGACCTGCGCGACGATCCGCGCCCCGGTCACGACAAGGTCAGCTATGTCGGCATCAGCATGCCGATGTTGCTGTCGGTCGACCCGGACTTGCTCACCGAGATGGCCAGCGCGGGGGTCGATCGCTTCTACCTCGTCGGCGGCTTCGACCCGATCACGCGCAAGGCGTTCGGGCAGGGGGACCCCGCTGCGACGGCCAAAGCCGAGCGGGCCATCGCGCGCTGCCACGAATACGGCATCGACCCCTACGTGAGCTTCCTGGTCGGCAACGAGACCGACGACGAGGGCGTCTTCGACCGCATGCTCGAGTTTTGCTCCCGCACCCAGCTCGACAAGTGCGAGTTCGCCATCTTCACGCCGTATCCGGGCACCCCGGCCTGGGATCAGCTCTCCAAACAGGAGCGTCTCTTGCACAGGACCTGGAAGCGCTACAACGACGCCAACGTCGTGTTCCGGCCGAAGCAGATGAGCCCGGAGCGCTTGCAGCGGGGGTACCTCGAGCTGTGGCGCGAGTTTTATCGAGGGCGGGAGGAGATCCGCGCGCGCGAGCACCACGCGCGCACCGTTCAGTTCTGAGCCCGCGGCCCGCCGGGCTCACGAAGGTCGCCCTATGACTGTCGATCCCTTCTCCTTCGCGCTGACGCGATCGCCCGCGCTGCTCGACCGCCTGGCGGTCGAGGCGCGGGACGAGCAGGAGCTGCTGCCGGCGATGTTGCAGGACGTGGACAGGTTCTGCGCGGAGCAGGTCGACGGCGCGCGGATCGATCGAGAGGGGCGGCTCGGCGCCGCGCTGCTCGAGAAGGTCGCCGCCCGCGGGTGGTTCGGGCTGACGGTGCCGGCGGACTTCGGCGGCGCCGGGCTGTCCTTGGCGGCCGCGGCGCGGATCGTGACCGCGCTGGCCGGACACAATGGCTCCCTCGGCACCTGCGTCGGCCTGCACTCCGGGTTGGCGCTCCACGCGCTCTTGCATCAGGGAAGCGCGGCGCTGCAGGCGCGCTACCTGCCGGAGGTCGCGGCGGGCGCCAGGATCGCCGCGTTCGCGGCCACGGAGCCCGAGGCGGGCTCGGACATCTCGGCGGTGCGCACCACGCTGCGGGAGGTGGACGGGCAGCTCCGGCTCGATGGGGACAAGTGCTACGTGACCAACGGCGGGATCTGCGGGCTGGTCACCGTGCTGGCGCGGAGCCCAGGGCTCGGGGGAGCGCGCGCCGGGCACACCTTGGTGCTGGTGGACCCCGAAGCACCCGGGGTGAGTCGGGGCCGTGAAGAGCACAAGCTTGGCCTGAAGGGATCCTCCACCGTCACCTTGACCTTCGACGGCGTGGTCGTTCCGCCTGAGCACGTGCTCGGTGAGCTCTCGCAGGGGCTCGGCCACGCGCACGCGGCGCTCTGCTGGGGGCGGACCTTCATGGCCGCGGGTTGCCTCGGCAGCGCCCAGGCCGCGCTCCGGCAGGTCCGCGAGCACACCGTCGCGCGCAGGCAGTTCGGCCGCAGCTTGGCGCAGTTTCCGCTGGTGCGGCAGGCGCTCGCCCGGGCGAAGGCCGAGCTGCACGCCGTCGAGAGCACGCTGCGGCTGGTGTGCGCCGTGTCCGACGCTCGCCTCGGCGACCTGGCGCTGCCGTCGGCGATGGTCAAGGTGCTCGCGTCGGAGGCAGCGTTTCGCGTCGTGGACGACGCCCTGCAGCTGATGGGCGGCGCCGGCTACATCGAGGACGCCGGCATGGCGCGCCGCCTGCGGGACGTCCGGATCACGCGCATCTTCGAGGGCGCCAACGACGTGCTGCGGCTCAGCATCGCCGCCTCGGCGCTCGCCTGGCCGGTTGCCCGCTTGCACGGCGCGACCACCGTCGAGGGCCTGCCCGAGCCCTTGCGTGCCGAAGCGCTCGAGCTCGACGCACGGTTGGGGCAGCTCGTGCAGGCGCTGGTGGTCGCGAAGAAGCGGTGGGGCTTTCGGCTGTTCGAGCAGCAAGCCGTGGCGGTCGCGCTGGCCGATGCCATCACCCACGCCTTCGCCGCGCTGGCGGTCCTCCAGCGGGCGCGATCGACGGCCGCCAACAGCACCGAGCTCGCCGTGGCGCGCCTCGCGCTCCGGTGCCAGCTCGAGCGGGTGTCAGAGCGGCTCGAGCGCGTCGCGGGTCCCGCGGACAGCGAGCTGGATGCGCTGACCGAGCAGGTCGGTCGGCAGCTGACGGGCGAAGCCGGGTAGCCCGCCCCCGATCACGCATCAACCGCTGTTCGGGAGCGGCGCGGCGACAACTCGCGCCAGCGCAAGCGCCGGATCAGCGCGGCGTGCCGTAAATAATGCCGCGGCCGTGGGTGCCGAGGTAAACGCGGCCATAGATCCGTGGATCGCCTTCGATGACGTTGGCGCCTCCGAACTGGTGCCGATCGTCGTTGATGCGCACCCAACGCTGGCCTTCGTCCTCGGAGCGGAAGATGCCGCTGGTCCCGTTGACCTTTCCGGACAAGTACAACGTTGGGTACGGCTTGCCCGGAGCGGCCTTGCCAAGGCCGATGCCGTAGCTCTCCTCGACGCTTCCGAGAGGTTCGAAATGCTTGCCGGCGTCGGTCGAACGGTAGACGTCCTTGCCGGTCGTCACCCAGACGTGCCCCTCGAAGCCCGGGGTTGCCTCGATGGACGCGACCAAAAGCTGATAGTCTGGCAGGCCCGGCAGGCCCTGGAATGTCCGGCTGAAGCGCGCTCCAGCGTCGGTGCTCACGTAGATGCTGCCGTTGTGCGCGTCATAGACGTAGACAAGGCTCGGGTTGACGCGATCGGCGGCGGGCTGAAGGTCGAAGTTTGCCCAGTCCGGCAGCTGAATGCCGGCGGGCAGGCCCTTGGCCGCGGTCCAGGCCGCGCCGCCGTCTTTGGAGACCGCGGGCACGACCCCTTTGGGCGCCCAGACGATCGACGCTCCGTCCGCGGTGACGGCGACCACTCCGCCAGTCTTCGCGTTCGCGGGTTCGGTCTCGAAGGGCCGCCAGGACTTGCCCCCGTCGTTCGAGAAGGCGCCGTGCGGCTCTTCGTTCCACACGCGCCCGGCACGCACCACGAACGCGGGGTTCGACTCGGCGTAGTCGAGACCGGTGGTCGTGTTGCACTGCGGGTTCATGTAGAAGCCACCGGGCGGCGCCTGGTCGAGGTCGTCGTGCCGAAAGCCACAGATGTCGCCCATCCCACTGAGCAGAGGCGGGCCCTTCGGCGGGCTGGCGAGCGCCAGGATGGCGGTTTCTTCCAGGCCTTGGTTGAAAAAGCGCCAGCTCGGCGGCTGCTGCTCGTTCGCCCGTGACAAGTTGTTCGTCGCCCAGATCCCGGCGCCGGTCACGAACATGGCTCGGTCGGGGTCGAACGGATCGATGGCGATGTCGCCCATCCAGTGCGGCGTGTGCAGCTCCTTCCGGCCGAAGTAGAGGTACTGCGCGCCGGCGGGATCCCACTTGGCGTTGGACCCGCGCGGGCTCCAGGTCTTGCCG
Source organism: Pseudomonadota bacterium (assembly GCA_023418705.1). Taxonomy (GTDB): domain Bacteria; phylum Myxococcota_A; class Polyangia; order Polyangiales; family Polyangiaceae; genus JAEZYZ01. Next base: position 14,845 of record JAEZYZ010000219.1, read on the forward strand.
CCGTCCCGGGTGTGAAAGATCTCGTCCTTGTGCGTCCAGCGATCGAGGGTCGACGCGACCAGGGTCCCCGGCCGCTTGCGGTCGACGCTGAGCCCGCCGTAGCCGAACTGGTCGTCGTCGGTCGGGCGCAGGGGTGAGATGTCGGTGAAGCGGCTTCGCTTCGGGTCGAGCTTGTAGATGGCGCCGCGGGTGACGTCGTTGGGCCCGGGATGGTTGCGGTAGGCGACGTAGAGCGTGCCATCGGCGTCGAGCTCAGCGTGGCAGGCGAGCACGCCTGGCGGCTGCCCGACCACGGCTGCGAAGGTTTTGCCGCCGTCGTGGCTGGCGTACAGGCTGGGCCCGTCCGTCCTGCCGACGCCAGCGTAGACGACCTTCGTGGCTTGCCCCGGCTGGCCGCTCTTCGCGTCGAAGAGCACGAAGGTGATGCCGATGGCATCGGGTCCGCCCGGCTCCACGGGGAACTCGATCGGCTGCCAGCTTGCAGCGCCGTCCGTGCTTTGCCAAAGGCCGTTCGCCCGGGAGCCGAACAACAATCGCTCAGGCTGGTTCGGATCGACGGCGAGCCGCTCGCCGCAAGAGCGCGCGTGTTCGTTGCCGCCCATCTTGATCGGCATTTCCGTCACGTGCCAGCTCTTGCCGCGATCGTTCGAGCGCAGCATGGCGCCCGCCGGGGCCCACTCTTTGATGTACGTGCCCGTCGCGAGGTAGACCTTGTTCGGGTCCACCGGATCGAGCGCGAGGCTCTCGATGCCCAGGTTGTTCGAAGCTTCGCGGCTGATGTGATCGGTGATCGGGAGCCAGACGTTGCTTTGTGGGTCTAACCGATAGGCGCCGCCGATGTCGGTGCGCGCGTAGACCAGGCCCGGCTCTGTCTCGCTGAAGATGATCCCGGTGACGAAGCCGCCGCCCAGGACTTCTACGTTCTTCCAGGTGTAGGCAGCGTCTGGACCGGAGCTCCGCCGGGGGGAGGTGGCGGGGGCGCTCGGCGCACTCGTGCTTTTGGGAGCTTCTGCGGTGTGGGGGTTGAGGCACGCGCTGGCGAGCAGCACCACGGACGCCCCCCACCCTCGATTCACGATGCGCATGGGGGCGACGTAACACGGAACCGTTTCGCTGCGCAGCGGCGCCGGAGCTGCTCGGCGGCAGTTCTCATTATTCGATGTCGGGCGCGCACAAACGTCGCGCGGCGGCGTGTCAGCGCGTGCGACGAGCGCTGACGGCGACGCTTTGGTTCGGCGGCAGGACGAGCGTGACGGTCGCTGGTGTGATGCTCCGCGCGGCGCCATCGGGAGTTACCGTTGCGGTATCGAAGCGCGCGGGCAGTGTGAGCTCGAGTTGTTGCGCCACCTCGGAGCGCAGCTGGACGTCCACCTCGTCGGCGCTCCAGCTCAGTCGCTGCACGATGACCTGGCCGCGACAGCGGAGGCCTGCGACCGAGCCGCTTGCGAAGGCTGGCGGCAGCGCCTTGAGCAGCTCGATGTGTCCTGGTCGCGAGTCCACGAGCGCGCGCGCCACGAGGGCAGGGAAGCCGCCGCAGAGATCCACGTTGAAGAGCGCGCCGGGATCGTGCGTCGTGGTGAGCGAGCTCCGCCAGTACTTGCTCGAGAGCCAGCCGAGCACCTCCGCGGTCAGCTGCGCTTCACCGAGCGCCGCGGCGGCCAGGCCCAGCTGAGCCAGCCCGAACGCCATGACGCCGCCCGCTTCGCGCCGGCGGATCTCGAGGCGCCGCTCGATCGCGCGTCGAAACGCTGCCCGCAGGCGCGGCGAGGCGGCGATGTGGTCCGGCATGCCGTCGAACAGGGCGTACAGGTGGGAGACGTGCCGGTGCTCGTGGTTGTCCTCGAGCTCGGGGAGCAGCCACTCCGCCAGCGCGCCGTCGGCGTTGATCCGATAGTCTGGGAGCTTATCGAGCAGCGTCCGGTAGCGGGCGAGCGCCTCGGCGTCGATGGGAACGACCTGTGCCGCCTGCACCAGGTGGGTGAAGAGCTCGCGCGCGACGGCCAGGTCCATGGTGGCGTTCACGCACGCCTGGCTGTCGCCGCCGAGCGGCTCGTTCTCGGGCGAGTACGAGGGGCTGAACATCAGCTTGCCGTGGGGGCCCTCGAACAAGAAATCTTCGTAAAAGGCCGCGGCGTCCCTCATGAAGGGCACGGCCCGGTCCCGCAAGAACGCCGCGTCGCCGGTGTAGCGCCAGTACTCGTAGAAATAGTGGGCGACCCACCCGGCGCCCGCCGTCCAGAACGTCATGGGCCACGTGAGGTTGAAGTGATTGTTTAGCCCGTGGGAGCTCGAGCGCGACGGCACCAGGATCCCGCGGCAGCCGTAGAGCCGCTCGGCGTTGACGCGGTAGTCGGCGCGGCGCGCGAAGTGATACTCGAGGTACGGCAGCAGACACTCGGCCAGGTTGCAGGTCAGGTTGGCCGCGACCGCGGTGGGCGCGTTGCCGTCGTGGGTGTAGTCGCTCGACCACGGCGGCGCGTGCGTGCCGCTCCAGATCCCTTGCAAGGTGGGGGGCAGCTCGCGGCTGCTCGAGACGAGCAGGCAGCGCGCGGCGTCGAACTGCTTCTGGACCAGGGTCGGGTCCAGGCGATCGGGGCTCGCGCGCGCGAGCAGCTCCTCCGTGGGCAGCTCGTGGTCCGTGCCGCCGAGATCCAGGCGCACGCGATCGAACAGGGCGCGGTGGTCGCGCGCGTGCTCGGCGAGCAGCCGCTCGAAATCGAGCTCGACGTGCGCGAGCTCGGCGAGCGCCGCCTCGAGGTCGAGCGCGTCGGAGCTCGGCTGCAGGAGGATCCGCGCGATCACGAGCAGCTCGGAGGCGCCGCGCACGCGGAGCCCGGCGCCGTCTTGGCCGAGGGCGCCGCCGCGCGTGACCACCCGCGCCACCACGGCGTGCCCGCGCAGGCTCCCGGGCCACAGGCGCCGAAACGTGCTCCGGTACGAGAGGAGGCCGTCGCGGGCACGCACCTCCACCCGCTCGATGCCGTCCCGGGCCGCGCGCTCGCTGTGCTCGTCCGGGTGGCTCGGGCGGCAGAGGGCGAGCTGGGCGTCGAGGCCGCCGGCGCCCGAAGCCGTCGCCTGCAGGACGACCAGGTCCCGCGGTCGCGACGCGAACACTCGGCGCCGGTGCGAGCCGCGGTCGTCGTCGAAGCCGACGGCGACCGCGCCGGTGGAGAAGTCGACGCCCCGCGCGTAGCGCCGCGGCTCGCCGGAGAGGCTCGTGTGGAGCCGGAGCTCACAGGCGGGGATGAGCGGATCGGTCCAGCGGCTGCCGCTCTGGTCGTGCTGAGCGTCGAGATCGATGACGTAGGCCGCCGCGTCGCGGTACCGCCCTTGGGCCAACAAGCCGCGCAGCTGGGGCAGGTGCGGCGCGGTCGGGACCGGCGGGACGGGCGCGTCCATGGGCATGAACAGCCCCGCGCGGCTGAGCACGAGGCGGTCCGCTGCCGGCTGCCCGAAGACCAGGCAGCCGCTCGCGCCGTTGCCGCACGCCAGGGCGTGCTCCCAGCTCTCGGCCGGAGTGAGGCTGACGGCGCTCTGGGCCGCGCTGGAGAAGGCGAGGCGTTGCCAGGTTCCGCGAGGTGCCACGTGTGACCTCCGACGATAAACCGCGACGCGTCAGCGCTTGCGGTAGAGACTGAAGCCGGTCAGCCAGAGGTAAAGCTGAGCTTCCTTGTCGGTGCGGAAAATAACGCCGTTGATCACCGAAGCGTCCATGCCACCCGGTTCGAGATTTGGCAATCGCTCTTGCCAGAAGGAGTCGAAGGGCAGGAGGTAAAGCTGCCAGCGGTCGGTGACCGTCACGATGCGGCGGAAGCTGTTGCCGCAGCACCAGGGATCCGGCACGTCGCCGATGAGCTGGGGTGCTTGCGACGGATCGGAGACGACCCCGCCAAGGTCCTCCGTGCAGCATTGCAGGCACTGCTCGCGTTTGCCCTCGAAGGGATCCTCCCCAGCCGTTCCCTCGGCACGCGGGGGGAGCGGCTCGGTCTGGTAGGTGTTGAGCAGTACGGTGAAGCTTTTACTGCTGTTGCCGGGGCTGCGCGCCCAAAAGGCGATCCCCTCCCATTGGCTGCCGTCGACCCAGCCGCTTTCTTGGGCGAGCTGCCAGTTTCCGAACAAGCTGCCCCAGTCGTTGTTGAAGGCGGAGGACAGTACCACCGCGGGCGCGCCGGGGCTCACTCGGCCGCAGAGGTCTTGATCGACGGCTTCGGCGACGATGCTGGTGGTGGCGTATTGGCCGGGGAGGGGAGCCGCGTCGCCTTCGGTCCCAGCGTCGCCCACCTGCTGAAACACTCCATCGACACAGATCTGGGTCTGGCCCGCGTCCGGCTCTGGGACGTCCGAGCCCGTCCGGTCACCCGCGGAGTACCAGTTGGCGGCGACGTCCAGGATGGCGATCGGCGAAAATGCCACGCCTTCCTGCGCGCTGCAGTCCGGCGTCGGCAGCGGCCGCGGCTCGGAGCTGCAGGAGCCTGCGGTCAGGATCAGACCGGGGACCAAGAGCGCCCCGGCGAAACAGCTCACTGCCAGAGCGCGCGACAAAGGCGTGGGTGATTCAGGCAGGCGCATGACGGCTCACCACCAGAAGGTCCCGGACAGCGAGAACACGTGCCGATCGGGGTTCACGCTCGGGTCGTCCACTGGCGGGAACCCTCGCTCGACCACCACCTCGCCCCCGTAGAGGAAGTGGGAGTATTGAAGCGCGATCTCGTCGCGGCTCTGCCAGTCGGTGTGGAACAGGAGGCGCGGAGAAAAGATGGTGAACGCCTCGCGCGCGTTGTCAGAGTCGGCGCGCACGTGGTCCACTCGGGTCGACACCCCGAACCACGGCAGCATGTTGTAGGTGACCTCGGCGCCACCCTTCAACTTCAACACGCCATCTTCCACCGGGTCGTCGCTATCGACCGCGACGCCCATCCCAAACAGGCTGAGCAGGACGTCCGGGCTCTGTCCCTCGTAGAGGTCGCCGTATACGAGCCGTGCCAGGCTCACATCGTACTGGGCGCCGAAGATCGTGAGCGCGCCGTCGCCGCCGCTGTTCGGTCCCAAGTACTCCTCGATGAGCTCGGGGCCGCCGCGCGCGTTGAGGATTTCGATGATGCCGCCGACGGTGCCGGCGTCGCGCGCCAGCGTGCGCTGGGCGCCCAGGTAAAGGTGTCCGCCCCGACCCAGGGTGAAGCGAAGATCGGCGCCATAGACGGAGATGCGCCCGTCCGGGGTGCCCGGCGCGACGGACTGGTCGTCCTGCGCGAACGCCACCAGGTAGTGCAAGCCGAGCTCGGCCAGATCGCTGTAGCCGAGGCCGGCGTGGAGCTGATTGACGAAGCTCGCCCCGACGTTGGGATCGGCGAAATCGTTCCAGCCCGCTGGCACGAATCCGACCGGCGGGCGGAAGAGCTGTCCGCCGAAGCCCTGCTCGAACACCAGCGTCAGCCGCTGCCCGAGATCGAAGCCGGCCGTCACGCGCTCGCCGACCGAGTTGGTGCGCGCGATGAGCGGCGTCGCGTAGCGGCCCTGGTCGTACGCGCCCATGATGCCGTAGCGGCCGGTCATGGCGCCGACCTTGATCTCGAACGGGGTCTTCAGGACGTCGCTGAGGCCCAGCGTGAGGAACGCGTCGGTGGCGCCGATCTGCTCGACGGGGTTGTAGAACCCGGTGGCGTCGGCCAGCGCCGTCGCGGCCAGGACGACGGTGCCGGAGATGCGGGAGTTGCCGTAGGTGAAGTTGAGCTGCACCCAGGTCTGGGGGATCGCGCCGGCGTACTCGAAGCTCCGATAGTCCTGCGGGATGAGGGGGGGCGAGTGCAAGGCCAGGTCCGCCTGTCCCGGCCCAGGGTTCTCACGGTCGTGCAACCCGAGCTTCATCGGCACGAGGATGTAGCCGTGGAAGTCGAGCACGTTCTTCTGTGGTGTGGTGGGCGGGACACCGAAGGGCACCGAAGGCCCCGCGCTGCGCAGCTGCGGCTCGCCCGGTGCGAGCCCGATGCGCGGCAGCTCCGAGGGCGCGCCCGTCTCCTGTGCGCGCGCCGGCGCGGCGGCCACGAGCCCCATCAAGAGGAGGCATCCGCTGAGTCCGGGGTGTAGGTCGCGTCGCATGAGACCTAACCTCCTTTTCGAACCGGGGATGAAGCGGCAGTTATCGACATGGGTGCGTGCTCTCGTTGCGGGTCAAAAATCGACGTACGCGCCGAGCGAGACGATGTCGCGGTCGAGCGGCTGGGCGGGGTTGTTGTCGGCGACGTCGTTGTAGAAGCGGCGCGTGTAGATGATTTCGATGCGGTCGGTGCTCTGCCAGTCGGAGCGGAAGACGAGGCCGGGGGAGACGCTGTAGACCTGCCAGCGGCCGAGCGCGCTCATGCGGCTCTCGCCGTAGCTGCGCACCGTCGCGCCGAACCAGCGGAGCGCCTGGTAGTGCACCTCCGCGCCGAGCAGGTACCCGCTGGCGCCCTCGAGCCGCTCGTCCTCCGTGTCGAGCGTCCAGTGGTGGACACCGGCGACGGCGACGCGGATGTCGGGGGCGCGCCCGTCGAAGGGGCGCGGGTGCCAGGCGAGCTGGGCGAGGCTCACGTCGTACTGCGCGCTGATGGCAGCCACTTGGCCGTCGCCTTGCCCGTTGGGATCGATCGCCGCAGGGCCGAGGTAGTTGCGCATGAAGTCCTGGGCGCCTTTGGTCCAGTCCACGCCCCACCAGATCCCGTCGTGCACCGCGCGCGCGCCGTCGAAGTTCCAGAAGGCGCCGCTCACCCCGAGCTGTCCGTAGGGGAGCGCCAACACGCGGCCTTCGGCGACGTACGCGTCCATGTGCCCGTCGCGCGCCTCGGGCACGAGGTAGCGCCGTTCGTCGGTGCCGTCGGCGCGCGCCCAGTGCAGGCGAAACGTGTACTGGTTCTTGTAGGTGAAGCCGGCGTGCGCGTGGTGGACGAAGGTCGAGACGCCCGTCTCCGTCCAGCCGGTGTAGTTGCCGCGCGGGAACTCTTCGGGGACGCCCGGCACCGCCAGCACGCCGTGCTCGAACTGCAGGCGCAGCTCGCGCGTGAGGTCGTAGTCGGCGAAGGTGCTCTCGCCATAGCCCCGAATGGCGATCATGGGGCCGAAGATGCCCCAGCCCCACAAGCCGGGTCCCGCGAAGTTCTCCGTGAAGGCGCCCACGCGGAACGCCAGGTGCAGCTTGCCGAGCGCTGGCGGGGTGAGCGTCAGATACGCCTGCCCCAGACTGAAGCCGTTGACGGCCTGGAAGAAGTTGCGGCGCTCACGACCCGGGGCACCGAAGTTGACCGTGACCGTGCCGGTCACCATCCCGGTGCCGTACTGCAAAAACAGCCGCGCGCCGGTCTGAGGCCAGAAAGGCTGGCGGCCCTGCACCAACGCCGGGACGTGCAGCACCGTGTCCGGGTCCTGTCCGTCGGTGATCTCCGGTTCGCGCCCGATGCCGACGGCTTCCCACGCGAAGATGCTGCCGCCGAAGCGAAAGGCCGCCTTCTCCGGCGGGAGCGGCGCGCCGAAGGAAGGCGCCCTGCCGCCCGGTGCAGGCGGCACCGGCGGGGCTTCCGGCGACATACCGAGCCCCATCGGTCGGGGATCCCCTGGCAGCACCGGCGGATCGGTGGGTCCGATTTGTGCGTGGGCTGCTGGAGCGGCGAGGCAGAGGCAAGCGGCCAACGCCGAACGGCGCGTGCGAGACGGCGCTGACATGATGAGCGGTGCGGTGGGCCGCTCTGCGACCTCGCGCGCTGCACCGTTTACCAGCAGTGCTCGTGGCTTGTCACGCCGTTCCTAGTGGGATCTCGGATTGAAGTGAGAACTTCTCGCAGCTCACTGTCGACCTTCTCATTATTACCGCACCGGCTATCATATTCGGTGGATCGCGGTGAACGGAGTCCAATGGAATCCAAGTCTGAAGCTCCTCCCAGATCCGACATGGACTCGCGAGCTTTTCTGTCGTTTTCACAGGAAAGGGCAGAAGATCGGAAGATTTTCGGATTCGGCGATGAGTCCCGGAGCGAGCGAGGGTGCGGAGGTCGTCGACGTCGAGGCCAAGTTGGGGTCGAGGTTGAACGCGATCGGCGACCGACGTCGTCATCGATCATTCCGACCTCCCTATGAAAACGAGGTCCGAAGTGGGCAGCACGAGCTGCCTTGAATTTTTTACAGGAAGGCGCGCAAGAGCGGAAGATTTTGGGCTGGGTCCGAAGCGGGCGTGGGTGCGTGGGTCGTCACAGCGGTTCACGTCGCGCCGGTCGAGCTCGACACCGAGCGGGGG
>JAEZYZ010000277.1 GCA_023418705.1 Pseudomonadota bacterium
CCCCAGCGCCGGCGCCGACCCCGGCGCCGCTGGCCCCAGCCCCGCCGCCGCCTTCACCCGTCGAGGCCCCTCCGGACGCCGCCGTATGGTTCCCTCCAGGGTCGCCCAGGCCGTGCTCACCGATCGGCATCGCCTGGTTGCCGCAAGCCAAGAGCAGTCCGCACGGTATCAGCCAGGTCCCTTGTGACGAGCGTTTCATGATCATCATCCCCTATCGTTCGATGCTGGTGGTCAGGGTGTAGCAGGCGGGCGCCCGCCGCCCTCGATGGCGGGCAGCGGTTCGACGAGGCGGCGCACTCGCTCCGCGAGCGGGCCATCGGAGACCTCGCGCAGGAAGACAACGGTCCGCTCGCGCGCTTCGGCAACGCGCCCGGCGGCCATCAGCGCTTCGATGCGCACCGCGCGGGCCTCGCGCAGCAGCATCCCACGCGGGTGGGTTCGCTCGTAGGCGTCCAGGATCGAGAGCGCTCGCGCGGCGTCCCTGTGGCGGAGCGCGCTCCGCGCCCCGTCCAGAGCTGCAACTTCGTCTTGCAAGCGGCTGGCGCCAGCGGCCTCGAGCCGCTCGGGCTCACGCGGTTCGATCGGGAAGGCCGCGGTCGAAGCCTGTGGCCCCGGCGAGGCGAGCGTTCGAGCGCGCTCGAGCTCGACCGCAGGGACCCGCGCCCGCGTCGTGGAGGCTCTCGGGAGGGCTCCCGGAGCCGAGGCAGGTGAAGCAGGCAAGGAAGCTGGCGCCTCGTCCGACGCGCCGGGGGACGGCGATCGTCGGGGCAGGACTTCGGCTTTCGGGGCGCGCGGCGCCACGGTCGCGAGCGCGCCGCTCGCCGGGGCCGCCGGCGCGCTCGCCGGCAGCTCCGCGATCCCCCCCGCGGTCACCGCAAAGAGCACGCCGCTCACCACGCCCGCGCCCCCCCATTTCGTGATGCCGAGCAGCGTGCCCGACGCGAGCGCCGCCGCCGTGCTCGAGCCGCTGCCGAGCGCCGCAGCGGACAGCGAGCTCGCCGCTGCCGCTTTCGATTCGGCGGTCGTCGTCAGCGCAGCGGCCGCCAGTGATGCTGCGGTCGCCCCCCGGAGCGCCCGCGCGATGCGGCGCTCCGTAGCGAGCGGCGGCCTCTCGGTCCGCCACGCGTCGAGCATCGTGTCCAGGACCTGTTCGTCCGTACCGTCCAACCATTCCCGTCGTGTCATCTGGGCGCTCCTCGCCGTGCGCGCAGCCGAGCACGTTGTATGTGGTCGCTGACCGCCTGCCGCGCCCGGCGGAGTCGGGACGCCACCGTTCCGCTCGGAATCGCCAGCACGTCGGCCGCTTCCGGCGCCGTCAGCTCTTCGAGCTCGCAGAGGATGAAGACCAGCCGGAGCTCCTCTGGCAGCCGCGCCAAGATCTCTTCCAGGAGCGCCAGCGCGCGTCGCCGATCGGCGCGCTCATCGGGGCCGGGCTCGGGGTCTTCGTGCAGGCCGAGCTCCGCGTCGTCCACGAGGTCGAGCCGCTGGCCTTGACGGCGGATCCATGAGGCGACGCGCGTGGCGGTCGTGAACAGATAAGCACGCTCACTACCCGGTCGAACCTGCGCGATCTTCGACGCCACGATCATGAACACGCGCTGCGTTGCGTCGTCCAGATCGGCGGCCGGAACCCCCAGGCCACGCAGCACCCGCCAGACGAACGGCAAGTGCGGAACCAGCGCTTCGGGCGCGAGCGCCGAGGCAAGACACGCGTCGGGCTGGTCGGGCGCGCGGGCGCCGGCTGCCACCGTGGTGTCTCCCATCCCTTGGAGAATCACGGAACCCCTGCCGGTCGATCACGGAATCCGAAAGCCCAACCCGATCCCTGCTCCGAATTGCAGCGCGGAGCTCGTGTGCAGCGTGTTTTGAGGCGACTCGAGCAAGAACTCGTACTTCGAAAACGGAAAATTCAGCCCAAGCTCCCCTTCGATCACCAGCACCGACCAGAGAACGGCGCGCGGACGGGCCAGCAGCCGGGCCTCCCAGTAGGACCTCGACGTGCTCCCCGAACGGCCACCAGGCTCGGTCACCTCCCCGGTCGCTCGCAACCTCCCCAGCGACATCCCGCTGCAGACGTCGACCTCCCCGCCGTCCCAGGCGTGGACGCGCAGCGGGCAGAGATCGATCGTCGCCGCGTCCAGGGTGAAGCGCGCGCTGCCCCAATCGTAGCGGACGCTCCCCGTACTCCCGCGCGACAGCGTCCCCCGCACGGCCCACCACCACCAGCCGGACGCCAGCGACGCCACCTCGGCGTACCCCGCGACCCCCGACAACGCCTCGGGCGCGAGCCCGTTGCGAGCGGCGACCCCTACCCCGCCGCCCCAGACCGGGCCCGGATCCGCGGCGCGGTCCGGTGGCTCGGGGCGAGCCGGCTCGACCGCACCGCGTCTGTCGTCCAACCCGTGTTCGATGGAGAGCGCCAGCACCAAAGCCAGCGCCGTCGCCGTCTCCTCACAACGGTCACCCGCCACGTCCTTCACCACCCGCTCGTGCCGCTCCGAATACAAACGCCCGGCGTATCCCCCTGCGGTCGGAAACAGCCACACCGCGTAGTCCCCGCGCCCGAACGCGCTCGGGACGATCGACGCGTTCGTCCGCTGCGCCACCTCGGCCGCGAACTCGGCCCACCCTGGACAGCCCGGCGCGGCGCTGAAGGCCACCCGAGATCGCGCCGCCGGCGGCGGTTCGGCATGCCCTGACACGGCGCTTGCCGACACCATCAGCGCGGCGAGAGCGGCGTCGAAGCTTCGAAACCACCCCTTGTGCCGGAGCGCCATCAACGGTTTCGTGTACCTCAAGCGCGGTCCGGCGTGGTGAAAATCGAGCGCGATCGCGGGCGCTCCGCCGGATCAGGCCTCCTCGCCACCGCTCGAGATCACGCGCGCCGGCAGCGCGTCCGAGCAGCTGCCGGTCGTCCATCACCGGCGTCTACGGTACCGGGAACGTACACAGCCACAGGCGTGGCTGGCACGTGCCGGACGTGCAGCCCTCTCCGCTGCACGTCCTGATACAAGCGCCGCAGTCGCAGTCCGCGTCGGTCTGGCAGGGCTTCGTCAGGCAGCCCCGGCCCGCCGAAACGGTTGCATCACAAACCTGGTTGATGAGACACGCGGCGGCGCCGCCTTCGCTGCAGTGAACAGCCTCGCATTGCCCGCTCCCCATCGGATCGCAGGCGAAGCCGGGCGCGCACTCGGCGCCTTCGTTGCAGTTGGGCGGAGCGCAGCCGTGGGCGTCGCTCTCGGTGCGCCCCGGAGCGCAAACCAGGTGATCGGCGCACGTGAACCCCTCGGTGCAGGACAGCGGCTCGCAGCGCCCGGTCTCGCCGCAGTGCGCAGCGTCACCGCACGACTGCGGCGTGCAGTCCTCCACGCAGGACGACGTTCGCCCGCCCGTGCAGCTGCAGGGCGGGGCTTCTGCCTCGACACAGTGGCTGCCGGGACCGCACTGCTCGTCGCTCTCGCACACCCGCTGGGGGACGATGCAGGCGCCGCAGCCCTGGGGCTGCTCTGGAGCACAGGTCGCGCCTGCCGAACAATCCTCCTGGGAGCGACAGGTGGTGCCAGGCACATCGGGCCGAGCCTCGACGCCGGGGCACGCCGGTCCGGCCGCGCCCGAGCTGCCCCCCGTGCCTCCCGCGCCGCTCGTGCCCGCCGTGCCCCCGCTCGCAGCGCCGCCGCTGCCCGACCC
>JAEZYZ010000291.1 GCA_023418705.1 Pseudomonadota bacterium
CCCCCCCCCCCCCCCCCCCCCCCCCCCCCCCCCCCCCCCCCGGGCCCCGCGCCGCCAAGCGGCGACCGAACGGATCGTCGATGTTGATGACGCTCGCGGCCGGATCGAGCTCGGTGAAGAGCCGCTCCTTGGTCGCGGCGTACCGTTGCATCGTGCCGTGAAAATCGAGGTGATCCTGGGTCAGGTTGGTGAACGCGGCGACCTGGAACCGGATCGCCTCGACCCGCCGCTGCGCGAGCGCATGGCTCGAGACCTCCATCACCAGGTGGCTGCCGCCGCCATCGCGCACCCTGGCCAGGCAGCGCGAGATCTCATCGGCAAACGGCGTGGTCAGCCCGATCTCGTCGTGCCCGCCGCCGAAGTCGAAGCCCAGGGTGCCGAGCCTCGCCGTGCGCGCCCCCGCGCCGTCCAGGGCCGCAGCGGTCAGCCAGGCGCTGGTGGTCTTGCCGTTGGTGCCCGTGATGCCGATCACCCCGAGCGTCCCGCTCGGGTCGCCGTGCACGGCCTCGGCAGCGAAGGCCAGCGCCGGGTCGATGGCGTCGACCTCCAAGAGCGGCACGCCGGGCGGCTCGGAGAGGGTCCGAGCTTCGGCCAGGATGGCCGCCGCCCCCGCCGCCACCGCCTGCGCGACGAATCTGGCGCCGTCGGTCCGCTCCCCGCGCCGGACCGCGAACAGATCCCCCGGCTCCACGCGCCGGGAGTCCTGCTTGACGTCCCGGATCGACACGTCACCCGCGCCCCGCAGCCGGGCCCCGAAGCGCGCGAGCCGCCCTTCGAGCCGTTCGAGGCGCAGGCCAGCAGGGGGAGCCATGGGCGGCATTGCCTCACTTATGAAGCAGGCTCGAACACCAAAAGCAAATTCGTGCCTTTGTCGGCGACCTCGCCGGGGCCCGGCTGCTGGCGCGCGAGCAGCCCCGTCCCCTCGACCGTCGGCGACAGGCCGAGCTCGACCGCGTGCTTGATGGCTTGCCGCACGGGCCAGCCCGTCATGTCCGGCAGCCGCACCTTCCCGTCCGAGACGGCCTGCTTCGTCGCCGCCACCACTTGCACCGGCGGCGCCTTGCCCTCGCGCTGACGCAAGACCTCGTAGGCCAGGTGGGCGGGGTCCGGACGCGTCGACAGCTCCGCGACATCGACCCGATCGCTCTGGCGCGGGGTCAAGCCGCGGTACTTGAGCGCCATCTGGGCGACGCGACGAAAGACCGGCGCCGCCACCGAGCCGCCGGCGTGGTCGACCATCGGCTCGTCGATCGTGACCGCGATGGCCACGACCGGATCGTTGGCGGGGACGAAGCCGACGAAGGACGCGATGTACTTGTCGAGGGAGTAGCGGCCCGTCGCAGGATCGGTCTTTTGCGCGGTGGCCGTCTTGCCCGCGACCTGGTAGCCGTCGATCGCGGCCTCCACGCCGGTGCCCTCGCCTTCGGTCACGGCGACCAACATTTCGGCCATGGCGCGGGCCACCCAGCGCGGCACGACCCGGCGCCGCACCAACGGGCTGTGCTCGCGCACCACCTCGCCGGTGGCGGTCGTGACCTTCTTGATGATGCGCGGCTGCAAGAGCGCGCCGCCGTTGGCGACGGCGGCGACCGCCATCGCCATCTGCAAGTTCGTCACGCTGATGCCTTGTCCGAAGGCGGCGGCGGCCGTCTCGACCTGGACCCAGGAGCGCCCGCGCGGGCGCAGCGTCCCGCTCGACTCCCCCGGCAGCGGCACCCCCGTCTCCTGGCCGAAGCCGAAGCGCCGGAACGCCTCGTACAGCTTGTCCCCGCCCATGCTGATGCCGATCTTCGCCGAGCAAATGTTGGACGAGATCGCGAGGATGCGCGAGATGGTGAGCCACTCGGCAGGGTGGGTGTCGCGGATCACGACGTTGTCGACCCGCATCGCGCCCTTCTCGCAGTAGAGCTTCTGCGTGGGCGTGATGACGCCGGTCGACAGCCCCGCGGCCACCGTGAAGATCTTCATGGTGCTGCCCGGCTCGAAGACGTCGGTGACGCTGCGGTCGCGCCGCTGTCCGGGCTCGCTCTCGGTGTAGTCGTTCGGATTGTAGCCGGGCCAGGACGCCATCGCGAGCAGCTCGCCCGTCTTCGGATCGACCACCACGACGGAGCCGCCTGCCGCCTCGAAGGTGCGGGCCGCCGCCGAAAGCTCGCGCTCGGCGACGTATTGAATCCCCTGATCGATGGTCAAATACAGGTTGTGCCCGGCCAGGGCCTGCTCATCCTGCACGCCGTCGGCGAACAGCAGCCGGCCGGACCGGTCGCGCAGCCCGCGGAGCTGCTCGACGTGGCCTTTGAGCTCCTTGTTCATGCTCAGCTCGAGGCCGTCCTTGCCCTCCCCATCGGGCGCCACGAAGCCGAGCAGCGGTCCGAGCAGCTCCCGCCGAGGGTGGTAGCGCCGCCCTTCGCCTTCGACGACCAAACCCCGCACCCGCCGGTCGCCCTCCGCGCTGCCGAGCGCCCGGATCTCGTCGGCCTCTTTGGCGGTGATGCGCCGCTTGAGCCAGGTGAAGCGGCGCTTGGCCAAAATCTTGCGTTCGACGCGCGCGGGGTCGATCGAGAGCACGCGGCCGATGCGGTTGGCGGCATCCCGCGCCACGACCGGGATCTTTTGCGGGCTCACGCCGCGCAGCAGCTCGACCGCGTCCATGCTGACGCTCGGCACCTCGACGCTCACGGCCAGGGCGCCCCCGTTGCGGTCGTAGATGGTGCCGCGCTTCGGCACCACGTGCAGCCGGCGCTGCCGCTGCTTTTCGGCGAGCTCACGCCAGGCGGCGCCGTCTTGCACCATCAGGTCCCAGCCTCCGGCGACCAAGAGGCCCAGCGCCAGCGCGAGCCCGCCGCACAAAACGCCCATCCGCATCCGGATCCAGCGGCCGCGCTCGGTCTGCAGACTGCTCATGGAGGGTCTCGGGCTTCGAACTACTCGGCCGGGGGCAAGGGCTGCCCGGAGGCCACACGCTCATCCTCCTCTACCTCAGGCTCCTGGCCTGCGGGCAAGATCCGGTCGGCGCTCGGCTCGCTCATGCCGAGCATCGTGCGCGCGACCATCTCGACCCGCTCGGGCGTCTTGTGGCTGTTGAGCTCGAGCTCGAGGACGCGCTTGACCTCACGCAGGCGCGCCACCCGAGCGTGGGCGCGGCCGAGCTCGTAGCCGAGCTCCACCGACTTCACGCGCAAGGCCAGGTACAGCACGAAGGCGGCCGTCGCCGCCGCGACCGCCAGGATCCAGAGCGCCAGGAACGAGCGGCTACGGGTCATGTCTCTTCCCCTTGGAGGTCGTAGGGCGGCGCGTAGCGCTGAGCGGCCCGCAGCTTGGCGCTGCGCGCGCGCGGGTTCTGCGCCTGCTCGGCTTCGCTGGCGACCAGCGGCTTGGTGGTCAGCCGATCCCAGACCTCGCGGTCGAGAAAGGCCCGCTTGACCAGGCGATCCTCGAGCGAGTGGAAGCTCAAGAACACCGCCGTGCCGCCGGGACGGAGCACTTGCGGCGCCCAGGCGAGCAGCGCCTGCAGCTGCCCGAGCTCGTCGTTGACGGCGATGCGCAGGGCCTGGAAGGTGCGCGTCGCGGGGTCGATGCCGCCGATGCGCCGGGGGCCGACGGCGCGCACCACGGCCCGCCGCAGATCGAGCGTGGTCTCGAGCTGCCCCTCGGCGAGCGCCTGCTTGATGCAGCGAGCCACTCGGCGCGACGCGCGCTCCTCACCGAACTGATAGATGACGTCGGCGAGCTGATCCTGGGTGAGGCGCGCGACCAGCTCCTTGGCCGTCTCACCGTCGGTGCGGTCCATGCGCATGTCGAGCGGGCCTTCTTGGCGGAAGCTCATGCCACGCAGTCGATCGGAGAGCTGCTGGGAGCTGATGCCGAGGTCCGCGACCAAGCCGTCGACCTCGTGGATGCCTTCGTGCTCCACCCACTCCGCGGCCTCCGTGAAGGCCGCGTGCACCACCCGCGCACGTTCGCCGAACTCGGCGAGCCGTTCGCGCGCCGCGAGCACCGCCGTCCGATCGCGGTCGAAGGCGATCACGCGTGCCCGCGGCGACGCCGACAGGATCGCCGCGGCGTGCCCGCCGCCACCTGCGGTCATGTCCAGGAACAGGCCGCCGCGGTCCGGCGCGAGCGCCTGCACCACTTCCTCCGGCATGACCGTGACGTGAACGTAAGGTTGCGGCGTATCCCAAAGAACGGCAGGCATGGTCATATTCTGATCTGCTCCATAACGGCTTGCTTGAACGCGGCGGCTTGTTCTTCGGTCATGCTGAGCGAAGCGTCCCAGCGCTCCTTGGACCAAAGCTCGAGGATCCGGCCCATGCCGGCCCACAAACAATCTTTCCCGAGCTCGGCCTTGTCGCGCAGGTGCGGCGGCACCAGCACACGACCCGCCTTGTCGAGCTCGCACTCGATCGCCGCCGAGACGTACATGCGCCGAAAGCGCACGATGTTCGGATCGAGGCTCGGCAGCTCGCTCACCTTGCGCTCGAACGCCTCCCATTCGCGCATCGGGTACAGGTGCAAGCACGGATCGAACACGGCGGGCGTGAGCACGAACCGCGCGTCGCCGTCCGCACAGACGACGTCGCGAAAGCGCGCGGGCAGGCTGACGCGCCCTTTGGCGTCGATGCTGTGGATGAACTGCCCGCGGAACATTGGTCTCGACACTATTTGGGCGATCTCGACACTTCGCCCCACTTTTTCCCACTGGACCCCGCGAAACTAGGGGCGCTTCCCACCTGCTGTCAACAAACGCCGATCTCACCCGCCGCTGGTTTTCCGGCGCACGATCCGAGCATACCCTCCCTTACCTGCTCACCTTTTCAGTGAGCGACCGGTCGCGACTAGAGCTAGGCCCCTACGAGCACTGGCCGTCGGGCCCAGAACCGGCTGGCGAGCCGCTCCGGTTGAAGCCGTTCGCTCGCGGCAACGTGAACTCGAACGTGGCGCCCTCACCGAGGCGGCTCCGGACGCCGATGCGACCGCCGTGCGCCTCGACGATGCCCCTCGATATGAAGAGGCCCAGCCCCGTCCCCTGTCGCACGCGCCCGGTGGTCCAGTACGGCTCGAAGATGCGCGGCAGCTGCTCGGGCGCGATGCCGGGGCCATCGTCGCGCACCCGGATAAGCACCTCGTCCGGCTCCGCCAACGCCTCCAGGCGGACGTGCGCCCCGGTCGGGCAGAATTTGATCGCGTTGCCGATCAGGTTCGAGAGCACCTGCAACACGCGCTCGCGATCGCAGAAGGCTTCGACTCCGTCGCAGGTGGTGCCCACTTCGACGCGGATGCCCTTCTCCTTGGCCAGCGATTCGTGCGAATCGCACGCCTCGACGAGCAACGGCCGGACGGGCTGAGGTCTGCGCGCCGTGGAGAGCTTGCCCGCCTGGATGCTCGCCAGATCGAGCAGGTCACGGATCAGGTGTTCCATCCGGGTCGCGGCGCGCGAGATCGCCTCGAGCTGCTTTTGCCACTTCGGCTCCCCCGCTTGTTGGAGCAGGATGTCTGCCCCCATGCGCACGACCCCGAGCGGGTTTCGCAGATCGTGCGACACCACCGCGAGCATCTGCTCCCGCATGGCGACCGCGCGCTGCACCTCGGAATAGAGCCGAGCGTTGTCGATCGCGAGCGCCGCCCGTTCGCCGAGCTGCCGCATCGTCGCGAGATCTTGCTCGTCGTAGCTGCGCCCCGACTCGGCGCCGATCATCGTCATGGCCCCGAAGGTGCGGCCCCGCGCCGCCAGGGGAACCATCAAGGCCGAGCGCATCTGCAGGTCGTGCGTGATGCGGATCTGCTCTTCGTCGTAGCCCGCCTTCTGCAGCAGATCGGTGGTGATGTTCGCCGCGAAGTCCGGCTTGCCGGTGCGGATCACCTGCCACAGGCCCCGGAGCAGCCCGCGCTCGGGCGGATAGCGTTTGCGCAGTTCGCGCACCAGGCGCTCCTTCTCGGGATCGACGTGGGCCACGACCACGAGCGACAGTTCGTCCCCCTCCAGCAGATCCACCATGCACCAGTCGGCCAGCGCCGGCACGGCCAGGCGCGCCACGCGCTCCAGCGTGGTCTCGAAATCGAGCGACTGGGACAGCAAGCTCGACGCCTCCCCCAGAAAGCGCAGCGCCATCTCGGTGCGCTTGCGATCGGTGATGTCCTGGACGACGCCGAGCACGCGCACGGGACGTCCCGCGGCATCGAGCTGCACGCCGCTGTAGCTGGCGACCCAGCGCTCCGCGCCGCCGGCGGGCGAGACGCGGAACTCGACCTCGTAGAAGGGCCTTTTTCGTTCGACCGCCAGCCGCGTCTGCTCCCTCAAGTGGCTGCGGTCGCGTGCGTCGACGGCCTTGTAGAGGGTCTGGAGGGACGGGGGCAGGCCCTCGGGCGCCCCGATCATGCGACGGGTGGCGTCCGACCAGGCGACGGTGCCGGTCTGCAGGTTCCACTCGTAGCTGCCGAGCGAGGCGGCTTCCATGGCAAGCCTCAGGTGCTCCTCGTGTTTGCGCAGCGCCTCCTCCGTCCGCCGGCGCTCCGACAGGTCGTGCATCACCTTGGCGAAGCCGCGCAGCCGCCCCGCCTCGTCCCAGATCGGGGTGATGGTGACGCCCGCCCAAAACAGGCTGCCGTCCTTGCGCCGCCGCCAGCCTTCTTCGGTGTAGCGCCCGAGCGCGGCGGCGATGCGGAGCTCCGTGCCCGGTTTGCCGCGTGCGATGTCCGCTGGATCGTAAAACTGGGAGAAGTGTCGCCCGACGATCTCGTCGGCGCCAAACTGGGTCGTGCGCTCGCCGCCGACATTCCAGCTGACCACGTACCCGTCCGGATCCAGCAGCACGAGGGCGTAGTCCTGAACGCTGTCCACGAGCAGCCGAAACCGTTCTTCGGACTCCGCCAACCGGCGGGCGTGCCGTTCGGCGTCGGCCCGGAGCGCGTGGTAGTGGATGGCCGCGGTCGCCCGAGCCACCATCGAGGTGAACACCTGACGATCCTGTTCGGAGAACTCGTGCGCGGTGAGCGAGCCCATCTGCGCGACCCCGATCAGGGCGCCACCGTCGATCAGCGGCACGCCGTAGCGCACCCGGAGCGCTCGCGTGGCCTCGGCTTCCTTCTCCACGGTGGGCTCGGCGTTCCCTGGGCGAGCGAGCAGCGGCTGGCGCGAGGCCGCGATGGTGCCCGCGAACCCCTCGCCGACGCGCAGGCTGACCCGACCCCGCGCTTCGCTCTCGAGCCCCGCAGCCGCCCGAACGACGAGGCGATCCCCTTCACGGAGCAGGATCGACGCCGTGTCGACGGCGGGCATGCTCTGCAAGAACACCTCGACCAAGCGCTGCAACAGCTCGTCGATCGTGGTCGCGTCCAGGGCGGCAGCGGAGATCCGGTCGAGGCCGCGGAGCGTGCGCTGCTGCGTGCTCGTGTAGCGCTCGACCGAGGCGGCGATCGCCCGATCGATCGCGCGGTTCAGAATGCGGCGGTCCCGGTCGCGGATGATCACCCCCGCTCGATCACACGTGTCGAGGATCACCTCCCTCAGCAAGCTGAGCTCGCCGACGACCTGATTCAGATCGAAGCCGTCTTTCAACCGGTCGACCGCGTGGCGTTCCGCGGTCGTTTGCGACAGCTGGACCTCCCGGCCGCGCCCCCCCTTGGCGGCTTGCAGCGCGTCGACCAGCTCGTCGAGCAGCTCGGGGATGTGGTCGATCATCTGCACGCCCGAGATGTCTCCCCGGCCGGCGACCTCGCGCGCGCCTTCGGCCCAGGAGCTCAGGATGTCCGAGCGCCTGCGCCGCAGGTGCTGCAGCAGGACGAGCTCGCTTCTGGCCGGCGACGGGACGCGCACATGAGATCTCTAATCACGAGCGCGTCTCGAGGCGCGCCGGCCGGGTGATGGTTCAACGCCGGGATCGCGCCGACGCGCTCGGATCGCGCCGGCGGATCCGGAACGTGCCGACGAAGATGGCAAGCGCCACCAGCGTCGGGAACAGCGCAGACCAAAACGCCACGGGCATGCGCGCCGGCAGCGCAAGCCGCGTGCCGCGCGGTTCGTGGCTGATTTCCCGTGGATTCGGGCGCAGCGACGGCCCGGACCGCGTCCGTCGGACCGCACCGCCGTGTACGGGGAGCCACCAGCGAGCGCCGCTGCCGGGTGGCGCCGGCCACGCCCGCGTCCAGCGTCAATCCGAGGCGGGTGTCGGAGAAAACCCGCGCGGTCGCACGTTCTGCTCCACCCAACCGACGATGTCCGACAGCGGCGTGCCGGGCTGAAACACCTTGTGCACGCCCGCCCCCTCCAGCCGCTCGATGTCTTCCTCCGGGATGATGCCGCCGCCGAAGACCAAGACGTCGTCGGCGCCGCGCCGCCTCAGCGCTTCGATGACGGCGGGGAAGAGCGTGTTGTGCGCGCCGCTCATGATGGACAACCCGACCGCGTCGGCGTCTTCCTGGAGCGCCGCCGCGGCGATCATCTCTGGGGTCTGATGCAAGCCGGTGTAGATGACCTCGAAGCCCGCGTCGCGCAGCGCCCGCGCCACGACCTTCGCGCCGCGGTCGTGCCCGTCGAGCCCGGGCTTCGCGACCAAAATGCGCACCTTGCGTTCGGGGGTCATGGGTGCCCGAGAGGGTAGTTCAGCGGCCGGGATTCCGCCACGACTCGGTGTGCGCCAGGCCGTCGGCGTGCGCGACGATCGCCCCGAGCACGGCCGCGCCCGCGAGCTCGGTGCGCAAGACGAACCGCCCGAGCTGGACCGCGTGGAACCCGGCCGCCGCCGCGGCGCTGAGCTCCCCGGGCGCGAGGCCCCCCTCGGGCCCGATCAGCACGACGAGCGGCTGATCGGGCCGCCAGCCCGAGATCCGATCGCCGAAGCCCTCGCTGGCTCCGGGGTCCAGGCACAGCTTGTGGGCGTCCGGGGGCAGCGACGAGAGCGCTTGCTCCAAGGGGACGGGGCCTTCGAGCGCCGGCAGGTCAGCGCGCCCGCTCTGGCGGGCGGCGTCGAGCGCGATGGACCGAAAGCGATCGAGGCGCCGAGCAGCGCGCCCGCCGAGCTCCGCGACGCTCCGTTCGGTCTGCGCCAACACGATTTGCGCCGCCCCCAGCGCCGTCGCGTCGCGGATCACCCGATCGAGCTTGTCTCCCTTGGCGACCGCCTGGATCAGCAGGACCCGCCACGGCGGCACGTTCATGGCCGCGCGCGGCGCATCGAACGCGCAGACGGCCTCGCCGGCGACCACCTCGAGCAAGCTGCCTTCGGCCTCGATCCGCGCGCGCGGATCGAACGCCAAGAAGCGCGCCCCCTGCCGCAAGCGGTGCACGCGGAGCAAATAGTGCGACGTCTCGCGATCGAGCGTTTGGCGGCCGGCGGCGAGGCCTTCGACGGGGACGCGCAGCGTCCGGGTTGCCTTCACGGGGTCGCCTTCGGTTTCTGCGGCTGGAAGTAGACGCGACGGGCCGGCACGGAGACCAGCACCCGCTGCCGTTCCGCGGCCGGGGGCACGGGCTCGGCCGCCTCGAGCACCATCGCCGTCAACGCCCCGCCGTAGACGCAGCCGCTGTCGAGCCCGGTCGCCCAAGGGTGCAGCTGAACGCCCTCTCGGGCGTTGTGACCGAACACCAGGTGGGGCGGCCCGGTGTAGCGCGCGCCCCAGAGGATCGATCCCCAGCGCTCGCTCGGGCTGCCGTCGGTGTTGATCGAGCGCAAGTTCATCAGCAGCCGAGGCGGTTGGTCTTCGATCGGGACCCCAGGCATCACACCGGCATGCACGACGCGCACCCCGTGTTCGGGCACGTCGAGCCACAACGGCAGTCGCTCCATCCACTGCCAGTCGCTCGGCGCGAGCTCGTCGACGAGCGGTTTGAGCTCGTCGGGCACGCGGTGGCGGGGCAGCGCGCGCGCGTCGAGCAGCCGGCGCTCGTGGTTGCCCATGACGGAGCTTGCACCGAGCTGTCGCAGCACGGCGAGCACCCGCGATCCTTCGGGGCCCCGCGAGACGAGATCGCCGACGAAGTAGACGCGATCCGCAGCGGTCACGCCGATGCGATCGAGCAGGGTCTCGAGCTCGGCAGCACAGCCGTGAACGTCGCCGATGAACACGGAGCGAGGCACGGTCGGCAACTTACACCCGAAGCCGCTCCGCGTTGAGCTCGAGGGGGCCCGGCGGCCGGACAGGCGCTCGAGTGCCGAGGAGTGCGACGCACGGTCCCGGCATTTCGCCCAACCCCGTAAACTTACAACGACGCTAGCGGACCGCCGCTCGGATTTCAAACCCGCCAGTCCGAAATTCCCGAAGCACCTTGAGGCGTTGGCGGGTCGCGTGCTACCTGTCAGCTCTCACTGGAGGAGAGCCTCAGAATGTCAGTCAGCGCCCGCTCGCTTTTCGTCGCCGCCCTCACCAGCGCCGTTGCTTTCGGCGCGGTCGGCTGTGGGCAAGAAGAAATCCAATACGAGCCCCGAAAGCCCGTCAGCGGCGCCAAAGCCGACATGCCCCCGGTCCCGAACGTGCCGCAGAAGCCGGTGAAGGACGGGGATGCATACACGGTTTGGGGGGCCGGTTATCACCTGCGCAGCCGCGTGCACCGCAAGGACATCGCGGGCAACAAGCTTTCGCTGGTCGGCTACGTCGTCAAGACCAACCTCGCCGACGCTCCCGAGTGCGCGGTGCACAAGGGCGGCGAAGCCGACCCCGAGGGATGCAACGCGCCCATCCCGGCGTTTTGGATCGCCGACAGCAAGGAAGCCAGCCCCAACGACAGCATCAAGGTGATGGGTTGGGCGTCGAACTTCGCTCAGATCTACGACGCCATCCAGGAGTACGACAAGCCGAAGGGCGACGAGGCGGAGCACCAGGACGCCTTCTGGGGTGTCAAGCTGCCGAACCCGCTGCCGGCGCAGGGTGCCAAGGTCAAGGTGACCGGGCGCTACTCGACGACGTTCACCGGCGCTTCGACCGGCGCCGAGGCGGATCCCATCATGGGAATCATGACCTACGAGGCGATCGAGTTCGTGGAGCCGCCGCCCGAGCCCGCGACGCTGCCGGGCGTGAAGCGCAAAGCCAAGAGCTGAAGCTCCTTTCTGTGTCGACGAGTCTGGCTCGGAGATGGGTCACAGGAAGCCCGGAAGATCGGAAGGGGGCCGACGTCGTCGGTCCCCAAACGGACCTTTGATCGAGCGTCGTGATCCGACACCGTGACGACCACCGGGCGCCTGGATCGCGGCGCGCTCAACCGGCGAGCTCCGAGAAAATCTTTTGTCGTTCCGCTCCTTCCTGTGAATAAAATCAGGGAGCTCGTCTCCAAGCGGGGGAACGCACGTAGCGCCCGGCTTTCGGCTTGGTGAGTTCGCTGAAGCTGTACAACTTTGGGCCGAGTGCCTAGATTTCGGGCCTCGTGCAGCGCCGAAGAGCAGGTAAGGAGATCGCTGCCTGTCGGCGGGCGCTCGGCGGCTTGTTGCTCGGCGGCGCGCTGGCCGTCGCTGCCGGGTGCGTCAAAAAGGAGCTCCCGGCGGGGCGCGACGTGGTGCGAGACCTGGAGATCCAGAACCCGGGCTCGATCGACGTTCACGAGCTGCGCGCCGGCCTGGCGACGGCCGAAACGCCGGAATTCTTGGGGCTCTTCGAGGGCGTCGTTTACGACTACGAGGTCTTCGACGAGAACGTGCTCAAGCGCGATCTCGAGCGCGTGGAGCGCTTCTACCGCGCGCGCGGCTACTACATGGCTCGCGTCAGCGCGGCCCGCGTGGTTCGCGTCGACGAACGGCACGTGCGGGTCGAGATCCAGATAGCCCCCGGCGACGTCGTCCTGGTCGAGCGCATCGAGATCGACGGCATCGAACAGCTCCCGCTCGAGGTCGCGACCAAGGTGCTTCGCTCGCTGCGGCTTCGGGAAGATCGCCCGTTCGACGAGGCGCGCTTCGAGGCGACCAAAGAGGCCATCTCCGCCGCCCTCTCCAACGCCTCTTACGCCTTCAACGAGGTCGAGAGCAGCGCGTCGGTGGATCTGACCTCCAACCGCGCGGTTGCCCGCTACGTCGTCCGCGCCGGACCTCCCAGCCAGTTCGGCCCGATCCGGATCATCGGGCTGAACGGCATCCCCGAGCAGCCGGTGCGCGATCAAATCTACCTCGAGGAAGGCGATCCCTACTCGATGGAGGAGCTCGAAGATGCCCAAGACGCCTTGCAGGCGCTCGGCGTCTTCGCCACCGTCGAGGTGCGCCAGGACAAGACGAAGCGCGACGAACGCATCGTGCCCGTCACCTTCGTGGTCCAGGAGTCCACCATGCGGACGGTGCGGCTCGGCGTCGGTGGTGAGCTCGATCCCATCAAGTTCGAGAACCACGTCCGTGCAGGTTGGGAGGATCGCAATTTCTTGGGTGGCCTGCGGACCTTCTCCGTCGACGTGCAGCCGGGTGTGGTGCTGTGGCCGACCAGCCTCGGGCGCTTCGAGTCGCCGAGCAATTTCTTTCTGACCAACCGCCTGCGCAACGAGCTGCGGGAGCACTCCTTTCTCGAGAAGCGCACCACCGGGTTCATCGCGGCCGAGTACAACATCTTCCCCCTGCTCTACCGCCTGAACGACAACCCAGAGGTCGGCGTCGCCGAAGATCCCGCGGACGTCCGGGTGATCGGCTACCACGAGGTCACCGTCAACCCGGGCTTCGAGCGCGCCTTCTTCGGGCAGCACCTGCTGGCGACGATCTCACACCACTGGCAGGCGCGTTTCCCGTTCGTGTACAAGCCGCCGGAGGGTCAGTCCCCCGAGCTGCCGGACGGCCTCGAGCGGGTGATCGCCTCCTTCCCCGAGCTGCTGGTCGCGCTCGACCTGCGCGACAATCCGCTCACGCCCACGCGCGGCGTCTACGTCAGCAACTCGCTGCAGGTGGCCGGGCACGTCTTCGGGGGGACGGTCAGCGACGTGCGCGTGCGGCCCGAGGCGCGCTTCTTCATCCCGCTGGCCCGCGGCTGGACGCTCGCCACCCGGGCGACGCTCGGCCTGCTGTTCCCGAGCGACTACGGCAACACGCTCGCCCCGGAAGCCGAAGCCAACGTCTTCACCGACCCCACCAATCCGGACGTGATCGCGGACCAGCACAAGCTCCTGTTTCGCGCCTTCTACTCCGGGGGGCCCAACTCCAACCGCGGCTACGGGTTCCGCGAGGTGGGGCCGCACGGCCCCGTCGGGTTTTTGCTGCCGACCGGGGCCAACTGCGACCCGACGCTGCCGCAGGATCTCCAGGGTGCCTGCATCAAGCCGCTCGGCGGGCTCACGCTCTGGGAGGCGTCGGTCGAGCTGCGCTTTCCAATCGCCGGCGCCTTCAGCGGGGCCGTGTTCGCGGACACGAGCGATCTGACCCGGGAGGCGGGGTTCTCCGGCCTGACGCTGAACGCCCCGCACCTCTCGGTAGGACCGGGCATTCGCGTGGCGACGCCAGTGGGCCCCTTCCGGCTCGACGTGGGCTACCGAATCCCCGGCATGCAGGTCCGGGGGATCTCGGACGGTTGCGGGGACACGGTCGGTGGAGACGAGCGGCTGCAGCGCCTCACGCAGCTCGGCAGCCCCGGCTGTATCTTCGGCGTCCCCATTAGCATACATATTGCATTGGGAGAGCCGTTCTGATGACTCCTCGGCGGGCACTCGGACGCAGCGCACGGATGATCGCGCGCCTGCTCGCCGGCGTCGGCCTGGTCGCGGTGTTCGTGATCGCCGCCGTCTTCGGCTTGTTGCTGCACGCTGACCTGCCCGCCGGCAGACGTTTGGCGGCCGCCCTGCTCACCAACGTGCTCAGCCGGACGTTTTACGGAGACTTCTACGTCGGCGAGATCGAGCACATCGGCCCCTACTCGGTGGTCGCCAAGGACATCCGCGTGGAGGACGAACAGGGGCGCGCCGTGGTGCAGGCCGATCGACTCGCCGCGCGCCTCAATATCCCGCTTCTGGCGCAGGAGGCGCTGCTCGGCGGCAAGACGCTGGACCTCGTCATCAACCACGTCCGCCTGGAGCGCGCCGAGGTCGACGTGGTGCCACACCCCAAGACCGGCGTGCCGACCATCGCGCAGGTCTTTCTGCCGATCGAAGACCCCAAAGACCCCGCCGAGCCGCCCAGCGAGCCGGGGCGTCAGCTCCGGCTGTGGATGCCGACCATCGAGCTCGGGCGCGTCCACGGCAACATCGAGATCGCGGACGGGCCCAAGTTCGAGGCCACGCTCACCGGAGCGCACGGGTCGGTCTACGTCAGCCCGGACGGCGTCGCCATCGACGTGGAGCGCTACGGGATGCAGGTGCGAGGGCTCGAAGCGCTCGACCGTTTCAGCAGCGTCGGCACCGGTGAGTTCCACTTCCGCGGCCCTGACCGGCTCTGGTCGGTCTTCGACGGCTTCTTCGACCAGGTGCAGCTCGAGGCCCGCTTCAGCCTGCAGGGTGACCGACTCAAGCTGTTGGCCGAGCTGCCGCGCGTTCGCCCCGAAGACGCGCGCCAGCTGCTGCCCGAGTGGCCGCTGCAGCGGGCCGTCGCAGCGCACCTGTCTGCCGAAGGCCGCCTGCCCGAGCTCGACGTCGCCGGGAAGGTTCGCATCCGGGGCGCGGGCGGCGCGCCGGACGCGACGCTCGACGCCCAGGGCACGCTCGATCTGTCCGACCTGGCGGTCTCCGCGGAGCTCACCGGCAAGCGGGTCGACGCCCGCGCCTTCTCGCCGGACGCGCCCGCGACCCAGCTCGACTTCGAGTCCGCCGTGTCGCTGTGGAACAAGGAAGGTCAGCTGGTCGTCGACGTCAACGCGACCACTCAACCGCTGGAGCTGCAAGGGGAACACCTCCCTGCCGTCGATCTGTCGGCCACCTACAACGAGGCGGGCATCGCCGGCACGGCCACGTTGCACGAGCCCGGCGTCCCGGCGAAGGTCGACTTCAGCGTGCACCCAGACGGACGGGTCGACGCGACGCTCAGGACGCGCAAGTTTCACCTCGGCGCCTCCCCACGACTGCGCGAGCTGACCGCCGCCCGCGGACAGGTGGAGGCGCGCGTCGACGCCCAGATCGACGACGGCCAACTATCGGCCAAGCTGCAAGCCGACGTCCAAGACTTTACGCTGGGCGAGCTCGAGCTCCGCCAGGGGCGGCTCGAAGGACGCGTCACGGGCCCGCTGCAGACCCCAGAGGCGCTCTCGATCGACGCCTCGTTGAGAGGCCGCGGCGGACGCGCCGAGCGCTTCGAGTTCGAGCGGGTCGACGCCACGGCCAAGGGCCCCCTGCGCCGCCCGAAGGTCACCGCTGCACTCGAAGACGACGTCGGACCGAGCGTGCGCGCGCAGGCCGAGGTCGATCTGCGCCAGGGGGCGCCGAAGCTACAGGGGCTCGACCTCGAGATCCGCCGCGGCGACACCGGCATCCAGGGGACGGTGGGCCGCGTCGCCGTCGGGCCCGCCGGTGTCGAGATCAGCGGCATCGATCTGAAGGGCGCCGCCGGCACGCTGAGAGGTGAGGTGTCCATCTCGGACAAGGCGATCCGCATCGACATCGAGGGGGAAGACGTCGACCTGGAGCGCGCCGCGCAAGCGCTGGGGCTACCCCGCGGCTACGCCGCAGGACGATTGCGCATCGACGCGGACATCACGGCCGACGAAGACGACCAGCGCGGCTCGCTCTCGCTCGCCCTGGCCGACGGCACGATCCGCTCCGTGGGCGGCGTCTCCTTGCGTTTGGACAGCCGGCTCGAGGGCGAGCACCTAGAGGGAGAGCTGTCGGCCGAGGTGCTCGACCTGGGCGGGCTCACGGCCAGCTGGGACACCCGCGTCGGCGGCCCGATCACGCGCACTGAATCGTGGGAGGACGTCGTCGGCACCTTGCAGCTTCAGGTCACCAACGTCGACCTTTCGACGCTGGGACTGTTCTTGCCACCCGAGCTGGGCATCGAAGAGCTCGCCGGAACGGCGTACGGTCAAGCCCGGATCGAACGCGCCGCCCCGGAGACCTTGCCGAGCGTGCTGCTCGTGGCGGCGACCCAAGACCTGCAAGTGGTGCGCGCGGCGACCGAGCCGGAGGGCACACCGCTGCGCATCCAGGGGCTCGACCTGCAAGCCGGCGGCGCCCTCAACGGCGAGACCGGCGAGTCCTCCGGGACGACGCGGATCGTGGACGAGACGGGACCGCTGGCGTCCGCGAGCGGCAGCATCGAGCTCGACCTGGCGCGCATGCTCGAAAACCCGAGCGGCATCGGCGAGCAGCTGATGGCCACGCCGCTCGAGGCCGTGGTCGTGGTCAGCGATCGCAACCTCGCCACCTGGCCAGCCTTCATTCAACTGCCCGGCGTTCAAGGCGTGGTGGGCGGCCGGGTCGCCGTGTCGGGCAGCCTGAACGAGCCGAGCTTCGCCGCCGCGGTGTCCGGCCGCAACCTGATGACCGAGGGCAGCCGCTTCGCACGGCCGCTCGACCTCCAGGCCAACGCCCAGTACCAGAAGAAGACCGGCGCCTTCGGCGGCAGCGTCCAGCTGTTTCAGCGCGGCCGGCGGGTCGCGTCGCTCGTCGCCAGCGGCAAGGCCGACTGGAACAAGCTCGCCGAACGGGCGCGCATCGACGAGCCCGACTGGACGGGCGGCGCGCAGCTCGCGCTGGATGGCCTGCCGCTCGACACCTTCGCCCCGCTCGCGGACGCGCACATCGGCGGGCGTTTGTACGGTGCGATCTCGATGCAGCGGGTGCGCGCGCGACCCATGGTCACCGCCAACGTCGAGGTCCGTGAAATGACGGTCGACACGCTCGCGGTCGGCGGGGGTCGGCTGACCCTGCGCTCTGACGGAGAGCTCGTCAAAGGCGCGCTCAGCCTGCAGCAGCAGCGCGGGCACCTCGACGGCCAGCTGCTCGCCGGCCTCAGCTGGGACGGCGCCGCTCCCTCGATCGACGCATCGCGGCCCGTGCACGCCTCGCTCGACGCGCGAGGCTACAACGCCGCGATTTTGCGGCCGGTGCTGGGCGATCTCTTCACGGAGTTCGGCGGGCAGCTCGACGCCAGCCTACAAGCCAGGCTGCAGGCGCGGCCCAAGGCCGGGGACGCCGAGGCGCGCGAATGGCACGGCACCCTCGAAGGCGATGTCTCCCTGCAGAAGGGCGAGGTCCAGCTGACGGCGCTCGGGCTTCGGCTTCAGGACGTCACCTTGCGGGCCAACGCGCGCGGCAAGGACTCCCAGACCCGGATCGCCGTGACCGAGCTCACGGCCCGGGCGCGGGCCGACAGCAGAAACCTCTCCGCCCGCGCCGAGATCGTGCTCGAGGGTCTGGAGCTCGACGCCGCCAGCGCGTCGGCGAACCTGCGCGCCGTGCCCATCCTCGTCGAGGGCGTCTCGCAGGCGCAGGCCACCGGCCAGCTGACGGCCGTGCTGGAGCGGCGGGAGGACCACATGCGCGTCGAGGTCAACGTGCCCGAGCTCACCGCCAGGCTGCCGATCGCGTCGGCGCGCAACTTGATCGCGCTCGACGACAACCCGAGCATCGAGGTCCTGCAGCCGCTCGGCAAGCCGGAGGACGCAGGCCCCGGCACGCCCGGGCTGCCGTGGGTCGTGCTGATCGACCTCGGGCGCAACGTGAAGGTCGTGCGCACCGACCTCAACGTCCCCCTCACCGGCCGCCCCGAGCTGCGCATCGGCGAGGAGGTCGAAATGGCGGGCACGATCGAGCTCGAGCCCGGCGGACGGGTGCAGCTCATGGGCAAGGCGTTCGTCATCGAGGGGGGCACGATCCGCTTCGTCAACGAGGCAGAGCCTGGCAATCCGGAGCTGGCGATCACCGCGAGCTGGCGCGGCCCCGAGCACATGGTCTTCATCGAGATCCGCGGCAACGTCCAGGACCCTGACATCAGCTTCCGCAGCGAGCCCGCGTTGCCGGAGCCCGAGGTGATCGCGCTGCTGCTCGGCGGCACGGGTGAGGGGGCCAGCGCGCTGGCGACGGGCGGCGGCGTCGGCGCGTCGCTCTTCAACCAGCTGTTCGCCGACACCCCGCTCGGGCGCCTGGAGCTGCGCACCGGCGCCACCGAAGAGGGGCAGGCCCGCTTCATCGCGGCGGTCCAGATCAGCGACCGCGTCTGGTTCGAAGCGACCTATCAGCAACCGGGCAACCAAAGCGTCAACAACCCGAGCGACGTGCCAGGCGTCTCGGGCACCGTCGACTGGCGCTTCCACCGCAACTGGTCGCTCCGCACCGAGCTCGGGTCGCTCGGCGCGGCCGCGGACCTGCTCTGGCAGTACCGGTACTGAGCCCGGCGGAACCGCCCGCCTGCGATTCGCTTTGCGAGGAAGCGATGCTGCCGAGCCGGCTCAGTACCGGCGGGCGCTGGCGCAGCCGACGTTCACGCTGAGCTCGAACTTGCTCTCCGCCCAGTACTTGTCGATCGAGTCGCGCACGTAGGCCATCGCGCGGCCCAAATCCTGGACGCCGATGCCCGCCCGCAGCTCCGGCACCACGAGCAGCCGCGTGATGGGGTCCTCGAACAAGGAGCGGCCGTTGTCGAACGTGAGGGTCGTCTGCCGGATCTCGACGTCCACGTCCTCGAGCCCCACCGCCTCGATCTCCTCGCTCAAGGTCTCGATCGTCGGTCGGGTGGCCATGGCCAGATCGACCGCGGTGCCGAAGCCGGCGTCGTCGTACTTGAGGGCGAACTCCCGCAGCAGGTCCCCCACCTCCTGGTAGGAGCCGCGCAGCGGCAGCGCCATCAGCACCTGGCCCCCCGGGTAGATCAGGCGCGCCGCCTCGTGCAGCAGTCGAAAGCGCTCCTCCGTCGAGACGATGGGGTGGAGCGTGATCGCGTGAGAGAAGGCGGCGTCCGGCAGGCGCGTCGACAGCTCCGAGACCTGGTGGTACTCGATGCGCCCCTCCCCGCTGACCTTCGCCTTGTTCCGGGCCAGCTCGAGCGCAAAGGCCGAGCGGTCGACGCCCACGACGGTGGCGTTCGGGAGCCGTTCGCAGAGCTGCCGATCCGGGTAGCCCGTGCGACACCCCAGGTGCACGATGCGCGACGCCTCGCCGGCCAGCAGCATCTGCTGCAGCAGCTCGCCGTAGAGCCGGAGGTAGCGAGGCACCACGAAGGTCTCCATCACCGCCGCGTCGGCTGCGGTCAGCTCCGGAGGGGCGCTGGGAGCAGGGATCGAGTCGGACGAGGTCGTTGGGATCACGGTGCTTTCCGACCCCGGGGAGTCGCCGCTCTGGCCGCAGGGCTCCGGGGGTCCTTTTTCCGACTGTGTCGGGAATGCCTCCGCCTGTCCAGGGCGTTATGCTGCCCCTGTGCGGGCTTTGATGCGAGGTGCGCTGGCGGCCGCGGCCCTGGCCGCGCTCGGACAAGCCGCCGCGCCCAGCCCGGAGCCGTCGCCGGCCGCACCCACCGCCGTGTCGAGCACCGCCCCGGCCCAACAGACCGCCGGGCGCGCGCCGCTCGGCGC
>JAEZYZ010000316.1 GCA_023418705.1 Pseudomonadota bacterium
CTTGTGCGAAGCGCTGGCCGATGCCTACGGGCAGGCGGGCGACGCGCTGCTCGCGATCGCGTGGACGCAGCGCTTCATCGCGCTTCGCCCCGGCAGCCTCGACGGCGTGCGTCAGCTGCTCGCACGCGCGGCGTCGCTCTCCGATGCAGGCCGCCTCGCCGACGTGCTCGGGTGGACGTTCTCGCAGGCGTTGCCGCTCGCGCCGCTCGTGCCGCGCATCGCCGCGGTGCTCCGCCGGCTGCGCGAGCTCGACGTCGAGCGTGCGGCCGCCGTCGGCCGCCGCGCCCTCGACGTATTCGGCCCGCGTTCCGCGGAGCTCCGGGACGAGATCCTGGCGCTCTCGGCCGCCGCTCGGCAGCCCGGACTGGCCATCGCATGGTGCGAGCGCCGTCTGGCGGTCAGCGACCCGGGCGAGCAACCGGCGCTCGCGCTCGAGGTGTCACGCCGGCGGCGTGAAGCGGGCGATGTCGACGGCGCGTCCCGGGCGCTCCTGCGCGGGCTGCGCGAGGGGGCGGAGGTGTCGAGCGTCGGCGCGGAGCTCGAGCGCTTGCCGGCGCCGCGCAGCTCCGACGGCGTCATCGCGCAGCTCATCGTCGGCGCCGAGCTGCATCATCGGCGCGGGGCGCCGGCCGAG
Organism: Pseudomonadota bacterium; assembly: GCA_023418705.1. GTDB lineage: Bacteria > Myxococcota_A > Polyangia > Polyangiales > Polyangiaceae > JAEZYZ01. Next base: position 635 of record JAEZYZ010000316.1, read on the forward strand.
CAGGCGGCGCGCCGCTACCGCGAGCTCGGCGCGGCGCTCTGGGATCTGGCGTCCGATCCGGAGTCGGCGATGATCGCCTGGCAGCGAGCGGCCGAGCTCGACCCTGAGCACGGGCTCGAGCGTTTCTCCGCCGATCTGGTCGGCTTCGCCGGCCCCGAGCAGGCGAGCCGCAGGCTGCAGGCGCTGTGCGACCAGGTCGAAGACGCGCAGCAGGTGGCGCGGCTCTTGGCGATGGCCGCCGTCGTGGCGCTGCAAGCGGGTCAGACAGCGCGCGCGCTGAGCCTGTCGCGGCGCGCGCTCGAGCTCGACGCCGGCCGCACCGACGCGCTCGCCGTCGCCGAGCGCTCGGCCTCCGACGCGGACGCGGACGTGCTCGACGGCATCTACCGGGGCCTCGCGGACGCCGCGCTCGGGACGTATGGGGTGCGCGCCGCGCACTACCGCGCCGCGCGGCAGTTCGAACGTCGCGACGACACGGCCAGGGCGGTGCCGCACGCCATCGCCGCCTTCGAGGCCGTCCCGGGCGAGGGCGTCACGTTCGTGTTGGCGTCGCGGCTCGCGCAGCGCGCCGGCCGCACCAGCGAGCTCATCGCGGCGATCGAACGGGTCGCCAGCGTGTGTGCGAGCGGGGCCGAGCGCGCCGAGTGGCTCCGCCGCGCGGCGACGCTGGCCGACGGCAGCACCGAAGGCCTGCGACAGCGCGTGGACGTGCTGTTGCGCGCGCTCGCGCTCCGGCCCGACGGCGAGACCATGCAGGCGCTCACCAACGCGCTCGCGCGGTTGATGGAGCTCGCGCCGGAGGAGGCCGACATCCAGCAGGTGCGCTTCGAGCGCGCGCTCGAGGCGTTGTTGCCGACGCTCTCGGGACCGAATGGGGCGCGCCTGGCGATCACCGCGGCGGGCGCGGGCCTCTCGGCGTTCGAGTCGCCGCGGCTCGCCCTCGAAGCGTTGAACGCGGCCATCGCCTGTGACGCCAGCGTGGACGAGTACGCGACCTTGCAAGCGCTCATCCCGCGGCTGGCGAACGAGCCCGCCGCGGCGCGCGCGCTGATCGAGCGCTCGGTGCAGCTGTCGCGCCAGGGCAGCGCCCCGCTCGGGCGCGGTCTGCTCGAGCTCGGCGCCCGGCTCGCGCAGGAGTTCGGCGAGGACGGCGCGCGGGCGGAGCTGTTGGTGGCCGCCGCGCGCCTGGAGCCGGAGGACGTCGACCTGGTCGAGCGGGCGCAGCGCGCGGCTTGGAGCAGCGGTGACGCCGAGCTGATGAGCCAGCTGCTCGACGCCGTGCCGAGCGGTGATCGGGTCAGCGGTCTGGTCGAGGTGGCCCGCGCCGCGCAAGAGCGCGGGGATTTCGAGGCGGCGATCGAGATGTTGGAGCGCGCGCGCGAGACCGAGGACACCGACGGTGAGCGGCGGCGCGGCGTGATCGATCAACTGCGCGAGGTCTACCAAAGCATCGGGCGCCACGAGCAGGTCGAGCAGCTTTTGTCGAGCGAGGTGGAGCGCGCCGATCTGGACGAGCAGCGGCGGGTCAGCTTGACCCGCGATCTGGCGGCGCTGCTGTCGGCGCGCGGCCGCGCGCCCGAGGCGCTCGCGGTCGTGTTGGATGCGATCGCTCGCCGCCCCGGAGACGTGTCGCTGCTTGCCGACGCCGCCGAGCTCGCTCGCGAAGCCGGGGACGCCGACGCGCGGCGGCGCGTGCTGGCGCAGCTGCTCGACCGTTCCCCGCTGGACGAGCACAAGCTCTCCATCCTGCGTGAGCTCGCGCCGCTGCTCGAGGATCTGCGGGAGCGCGACGAGGCGCTCTTGCGCTACGAGCAGCTGCTCACCCTCGACCCGACGGATCTGAACGCCTTGAGCGCGGTCGAGCGGGACGTGGAGGAGCGGGGCGACTACCAGAAGCTGGTCGAGCTGCTGGGTCGCCGCGCCGCGCTCGCCAGCCGGGTCGAAGACGTGCGCCGGATCCGCTTGCGGCGCGCGATGGTCCTCGAACAGCGGCTCGGGCGAGCGCCGGAGGCGCGTGAGGAGCTCGAGCACCTGCTCGGCGCCACGGGCGATCACTTGAGCGTGCTCCGGGTGCTCGCCGACCTCAACGAGCGATTGGACGACCATCGCCGCGCGGCTCCGCTGTGGCTGCGCGCCAGCGGGGCGAGCCGCGACCGCAGCGAGGCGGCGGAGCTGTCCGAGCGCGCCTGCAGGGCCTACCTGCGCGCCGGTGACACGGACGCCGCGCGGCAGGTGCTCGACAGCCTGGAGGCTTGGGCACCGTCGGCGCGGCTGCTGGAGCTGAAGGTCGACATCGAGCGCCACGGGGGCGAGCCGTTGAACCTGGCGGCGGCGCTCGAGGAGCTCGCGCTCGGCGGGGATCACATGCCGGAGCGGCGCGCCCATTTGCTGGTGGAGGCCGCTCAGTGCTGGCTGTCCGGTGGCGATCCGGACAGCGCGCTGTCGTGCGCGCGTCAAGCGGCCGAGCTCGAGCCGCGGTCGGCCTCGGTGCAGGTGTTGAAGCATTGGCTGCTGGCGCTGCAGCGGGGCGGGCCGCCGGAGCGGGATGAAGCCGCCGCGGTCGTCGGCGAGCTTCGTGGGGCGACGGGCAGCTTGCAACCGGAGCAGCAGGAGCTCGCGAGCTTCTTGCTGGCCGAGGCGCTCGCCGCGTCGGCCTCCGAAGACACGGCGCGGGAGGAGCTCGAGCGGGCGCGCGAACGTCACGGCGCTCGCCCGCTGATCGCGCTGGGGTTGGCCGAGCGCTGGAGCGGGGAGCCCGAAAGAGCGCTCGACGCCTTCGATCTCGCGCTGGGCGGCGACCTGCGGGGGCTGCGTGAGCCGGGCGCCGTCGCGCTCGCGGCAGCCCGGGCGGCCGCCGCTGCCCACAAAGTGGAGCGGGCGCTCGGCTACCTCGAGATCGCCGCCGCGAAGCCGAAGACTCGCGAAGCGGCCCTGCGGTTGCAGGCGGAGCTGCGCGAGGCGGCTGACATCCCCCCGGCGCGCTCGGGATCGGTGCCGCCCCCCGACGTGCAGCGCCGAGCCCCAGCACCGCCCGCCGCGCGGCCGAGC
>JAEZYZ010000403.1 GCA_023418705.1 Pseudomonadota bacterium
CCGCCGAGCCAGCGGCGGCGCCACGGCTTCGGTTCAGGGACGACCGTAGGCGCCCAGGTCCGGCGCGGCAGCGTCCGCGCGCGGAGCGCCGGTGGTGTGGCGCACGTACTCCCAGCTCAGCGGGTGATCCGGGTAGCTCACGGCGGCTCCAGCGCCAGCGCCGGGGCTCGTCGGCAGCAGCTGGAACTGCTGCCCGTCCACGTCCACGAAGCCGGGTTCGGTGCCCGTGATCGTGCCGCTGTCGCTCACGCTGCCACTCAACGATCCGTGGGTGGTCTTCCAGCCGCTCGACAACCAATTGTTGGAGAGCACCGCGTGCCCGCTGCTGTCGACGATCGCGAGGCGGCTCCCGCCAGCGGCGACGTACACGATGTTGTTGTGCGCCTCCATGCGCTCGTCGTCCGTCGAAAGGCGCACCAGCGTCGTGTTGTCCGACCGCGTGGACACCACCGTGTTGTGGAAGAAGTACAGCGTGCCCTTGCGGTAGGTGCTGGTCGTCCCGTTGTCCCCACCGTAGTGGATCACCTGGCGATTGCCCGCACCGTCCGGCTCGATGAGGAGGTTGCCGTAGACGTAGGTCGAGCGGTAGGCGGCCCGATCCGAGAAGGTCCCGCTCTCCACCAGATCGAGCTGGCGGTTGCCGTCTTCGATCCAGTTGTACCGGACCACCGTGCCGCTCGAGCGATCCTTCAAGTTGTTCCCGCTGCAGCCGTCGCACAGCGGCCCGTAGCGGTTGAACTCGAACAGGATCCCGTCGCTCGACGTGTACGAGTTGTGCTCGTACACGCTGCCCGGGTTGCCGTTGTCGTAGATGTGGTTGCCAATGAGGCGCAGATTCGAGCTCTCGTGCGCAGAGAAGACGCCGTTGCCGCACCCGTGGATCACGTTGTTCCTGAGGGTGATGTGATCGCCAGACTCGACGAACACGCAGCCCGCGTTGTCGCGGTACTCGACCTTGGAACCCGAGCGGCTGGTGAACGAAAGGCCCGGTTTGGCACCAAATAGCTCCAGGCACTCCACGAAGACGTGTTCCGCTGGACCCGCCGGCGTGCTGCCGCCGCCGACTTTGATGATGGCGCGGTCTTCCGTCCAGTAGCTGAGCTGGGTGCGGGTCCTGGCGCCGTCTCCGGTGACGCGCGGCAAACGACCGCCGTCCGGGACGCCGAGCACGACGATGGGCGCGTCGGCGGTGCCCGTGTTGTTGATCACCCATTTGTCCGCGTACGGCGTGCTCCGGTAGAAAATCCGCACCAGGCTGCCAGGCCCGATCGACTCCCATGGCACGTCCGACGGTGTCTCGTAGGTGTGCCCGGGGCCGACGTCGTAGAGGTGTTCGAAGGCGTCCGGGTCCCAGCTCGGCGCCTCACAGCTGGGCAGCTCACCGCCAGGACCCGGATCCGGCGGCGGATCGTCACCCGGCGGCGGATCATCGCCCGGCGGCGGATCATCGCCAGGCGGCGGATCATCGCCAGGCGGCGGATCATCGCCCGGCGGCGGATCGTCGCCCGGCGGCGGATCATCGCCAGGCGGCGGATCGTCGCCCGGCGGCGGGGACTTGGGGGTCAGCGTTTCGGGGGGTCCGTCGCCGGTCGGGACGTAGCTCGCGTCCGGCGCGAGCACGAGCTTGTCGATGACGAAGCCGTCCTCACCCATCCAAACGTTGACCGTGTGCTCGCCGACGGAGGGCACGTCGAGGGTCGCGTTCACTCCATCGCGGGTGCGTCGGCTCCAGCCGTAGCTGGTCGAGAACCCGTCGATGTGATCGGCAGACGCCGAGGCCGCTGCATCGAGGCCGACGTGCACGGAATCGCCGTTGTCCGGATCGGCGGGAGCCGCGCGTCCACGCACCCAGACATGGTACGTGCCGGCACGTTGAAACCGCACCCGAAAGCTCAACCGAGGGCTGATCGACGCGTAGCCCGATTCCAGGTTGCGACCCAGATCGGGTCCAGCCTGCATGGCTCTGCCGCCGCTCGCCCCTGTCTCCGCGGACAGCAGCGACCAGACGTAGCGACCGTGGCGTCGGTTGGCGGTGAAGTGCTCCGCCTCCATACTGACGACACCATCACCCGGCTGGGTGAAGTGGAGCGTCGATTCCCACTCGTAGCTCGTCTCCTCGTGCGTCGGATCCGCAGCGCTCGGTTCGATGTCGCCGCTGCTGCAACTTGCCACGAACAGCAAAACCCCCCAGGCCGAAAGGCGGGCAGTGATGGTCATGTGGCGTTGGTTCCGTCAGCCACCAAAAATCATCACCGGTCGTCGCGTGAAATTTCGCACCGCTGCTGACGCACGGTGGGAACGCACCCGAGCCGGAGCCGCATCCAAGAAACGCCGAGGCGCCGTGTCCAACCCCACGTCGCGCGATCCGCACCGTGGAGCGACGCTCTTTCGTACCGCGTCGCTGGCAGGTGGTCGCACATGCGCCTCCAGGCGACGCGCGAAGGAAGGACGCACCTGGCGCCCCACAGTCTCCCCCAAGGCCCCCGCGGCGACGCGCGCGATCTCCGTCCCGCTTCGGTCGATCGCGGATCGACGGGCGGCCTCGAGAGGATCTACCGTGAGCATCAGGGGTTCGTGCGGCGCAGCCTGATCCGCCTGGGCGTGCCCAGCGGGTTGGTGGACGACGCCGTTCACGACGTCTTCCTGGTCGTGGCGCGACGCCTCGCCGAGTTCGAGGGCAAGGCCTCGGTGCGGACCTGGCTGTTTGCGATCGCTCTCAGAATGGCGCAGTCCCACCGGCGCGACCGTGCGCGCGCCCTGCACAACGCTCGCGAGCTGCAGGTCGTCGAGCTCGGCCGCGGGGTCGCCGACGATCCGCACTCCCGGCGCGAGGCCGCCCGCGAGCTGGGCCGGCTGCTGCAGACCCTCGACACCGAGAAGCGCGCGGTGTGGCTGATGGCAGAGCTCGAGGGCATGACCGCCGTCGAGATAGCCGCCACGCTGCAGGTGAAGCTGCCGACGGTGTACTCCAGGCTGCGACTCGCCCGCGAGAAACTTCAGAGCATCGTCCGGCTCTGGAGCGCGACGAGCGAAGCCAGCGCGTGAGGCGAGCAGGGACGCGGTCCCTGCAGGTCGGCTGCGGCCCCGCGTGCGTTCGCGACGGCGCGTTTAGTGGCTGGCCCCGTCGAAATGGGTGACGGACAAGCTCTCGACGTCGACGCCCTCCAGACAGCGGGCGTTGATGGCCACCGTGGGGTTTCCCGCCGGATCGGTGCCGCGGGCAAACGACGTGATGCCGCACGTCTTGCAGAACAGGTGATGGATCACGTGGCGGTTGAACTGATAGTCGGTGAGCTCGTCCTCGCCGGACAGCAGCTTGAACTGGTCGGCCCCAACGAAGGTCAGCAGGGTGCCCTTCCGGGAGCACATCGAGCAGTTGCAGGCGATCACCTTGCCAAGGGCCAGCGTGACCTCGTAGCGAACTTTTCCGCAGTGACAGGATCCCGCATACGTCTTCGCTTCCGCCATCGGGCGGTAAGGAAGCATTGGCCCAGGCGCGCGTCAAACGGTTCGAGCTTAGCTGGATTCCTGCCGGTGCGCTGTCTGTTCTTCGTTGGGGTGCCGAAGCCGGTGGGCCTCGCTCGCGACCAGGCGGGATGGCAATCGACCCTCCACTTGACCGCTCAGCCGTTGGAAAGGCGGTAAGCTGTCGAACGTTCGAGGGGCTCCCCTGGCAGCAACGTCAACATGGGTACGATCAGGAATGGACGACCTGTCTCCGTCAGACCTCAAGTCAATCCTGCACTCCAAACGTGCAAACCTTTACTACCTGCAGCATTGCCGGGTCCTCGTCAATGGCGGGCGAGTCGAGTACGTCACGGATGACGGCCCCAGATCACTCTACTGGAATATTCCGATCGCGAACACGACCACGCTCCTCCTCGGCACCGGTACCTCGATCACCCAAGCTGCTATGCGAGAGCTTGCAAAAGCAGGTGTCCTCGTGGGCTTTTGTGGGGGAGGGGGGACGCCCTTGTTCAGTGCCAACGAGGTTGACTTCGACGTCGCTTGGTTTTCGCCCCAAAGTGAGTATCGGCCCACGGAACATCTTCAGCGTTGGGTCAGCTTCTGGTTTGACGCTCGAGTTCGTTTGGAAGCCGCCAAGACGTTTCAGCGGGCTCGCCTTGGGAGAATTCAGCGAACGTGGACCGCCTACCGTCCGTTCGATGGCGCGAACTTCTCCATCGACGAGTCGGCGTTGGTCTCAGCGCTCCAGGAATCGGCCACAAACGTCGAACGCGCGGAGGACGACACCGCCCTGCTTACCGAGGAAGCGCGGCTGACGAAGATCCTGTACAAGCTCGCCGCGAGGGGCACAAAGTACGGGGAATTCTCGCGAGCCAAGAAAGGTTCAGGCGGCGACCCTGCCAACCGGTTCCTCGATCATGGAAATTACTTGGCCTACGGCCTCGCCGCGACCGCGACTTGGGTTCTCGGCCTTCCTCATGGCCTCGCGGTAATGCATGGGAAGACCCGCCGAGGCGGACTGGTCTTCGATGTTGCGGACCTTGTCAAGGACTCGTTGATCCTGCCGCAAGCCTTTATCTCCGCAGCGCGCGGGGATGAGGAACAGGAGTTTCGAGTCGCTTGCCTGGACAACTTAACCAGGACCGAGGCGCTTGACTTCATGATCGATACTCTCAAGGACACTGCGGCGAAGCTCGGGGGCGCGCGTTGAACGTATTTTTCGTCTCCCAGTGCAGCAAGCGAGCTCTGACGGAAACGCGACGAATTCTTGATCAATTCGCTGAGCGGCGCGGGGAGCGGACCTGGCAGACACCGATCACACAGGTGGGGCTAGATACCGTCCGAAGGATGCTGAAGAAGACGGCGAGAAAGAATACGGCCGTCGCATGCCACTGGTTGCGCGGGCGTGACCGCAGCGAGCTTGTCTGGATCGTGGGAGATGCTCGCCGGTTCAATGATCACGGGGCCGTTCCAACAAATACGACCGAGCAAGACATTCTGCGCCGTCGTGACGAGAACGACTGGATGACGGCCGAGGACATCCGGCTGCTCGCGGTTTTGGCAGCTCTATTCCACGATTTCGGCAAGGCAAGCCGCGCGTTCCAGGCGAAACTCACGTCGAGGAGCAAGGCCATCGCTGACGCCTACCGTCACGAGTGGGTATCGCTCAGGCTATTCGAAGCATTCGTAGGACCCGACGACGATGCCACATGGCTTGAGCGTCTGGCTCAATGCGGCCCAAATTCGTCCACAACGTGCTTGCAACGGCTCGTTCGGGACGACTTGAAGAGCGCAAAGTTGCCGTTCAGGAGGGACCACCTAGCTCCGCTCGCACAGACGATCGGTTGGCTAGTCGTCACACACCACCGTCTCCCGCTGCCCCCGCCGCCGAAAGGGCTGAATCCCCGCGCCCTCGGATTTCTGCTGAGTCCCATACTACCCACGTGGAGCGGCGCTCGCGAGAGCGCCTCCGAGCGGGAGAAAGCGTCGTGTTGGGAGTTTCCGGAGGGGCTCCCTTTCGAAAGCGGTGACTGGTGCAGGCGAGCGCAAGATGTAGCCCGCTCGATGTTGAAGCGTCCCGGGTTTGTTCAGCGCGCTGCTCGTTTCCTCGATGATCCGCACATCATGCATCTCTCTCGCCTCGCGCTCATGCTAGCGGATCATCATTATTCCAGCGGCCCTCCGGACCCTCACTACGGCGATCCGTCCTTTCCGCTTCACGCCAACACCGACCGCAAGACGGGTAGCCTGAAGCAACGGCTGGATGAACATCTGGCGGGGGTTGGCTCGCACGCGCGGCGAATCGTGCGAGCTCTTCCACGCCTCGAACGTGAGCTCCCGCGCATCGCGCGGGCCAAGAGTTTCCAGCGGCGATCGGAAGACGACCGCTTCCGGTGGCAAGACAAAGCCTATGATGTGGCCAGCGCTCTTCGAGAGCAGTCTGCGGAACATGGCTTCTTTGGCATCAATATGGCCTCGACAGGCTGCGGTAAAACTCTGGCAAACGGTCGCATTCTCTACGGATTGGCCAATCCGCGGCGAGGTGTCCGGTTCACCATCGCGCTCGGTCTCCGCACCCTCACGCTCCAGACCGGAGACGCGTACCGTAAACGTCTTGGGCTCGGAGACGACGACCTGGCTGTCATGGTGGGGGGCGGAGCGGTGCGTGAGCTGTTCGAGCTGGGAAAGGAGGAGCTTTCCCAGGTGAGCCTTTTCGATCAGGCCGGCAGTGAGTCCGCGGAAAGCCTCCTCGATGCTGGCGAGCACGTCCATTACGAAGGCAGCATCGCTGATAGTCCACTAAAGAGATGGCTTCAGGCCAATCCGCAGGCGACGAAGCTCGTCCAGGCGCCCGTGCTCGCATGCACCATCGACCACCTCGTTCCTGCTACCGAGAGTCTGCGAGGGGGCCGGCAGATCGCGCCGATGCTTCGTCTGATGACGTCGGACCTGATACTTGATGAGCCGGATGACTTCGACCTGGCGGATCTCCCTGCCCTGAGCCGATTGGTCCACTGGGCCGGGCTCCTCGGAAGTCGCCTCGTACTATCGTCAGCGACGCTTCCCCCGTCCCTGGTAGAAGGCCTTTTCAATGCCTACCGTGCTGGCCGAAGTGCTTTCCAGCAGAATCGTGGGACTCCTGGACGGCGCCTATCGATCCCGTGCGCTTGGTTCGACGAGTTCGGGTGCCAGACGGGGACAGCCGACGATGTCGCTGCGTTTCGCGAGGTGCATGACGCCTTCGTTGCGAGACGGATTCAACGGCTCCGCAAGACGGAAGCGCGGCGCCAAGTCAGGCTGGTCCCCGTTGTCGCTCCGAGCAAGGACCGGACGGTCGTCTGCGACGCGCTCGCGGAATCTCTGCCGGAGTGGATGAGTGCGGTGCACGCGCATCACCACACGGTCGATCCGAAAACCGAAAAGCGGGTCAGCTTCGGCCTGGTTCGCATGGCCAACATCAATCCCCTGATCGCGGTCGGACGATCGCTCTTCTCCCGGGGCGCGCCTGCGAACATCCGGATACACTTGTGCGTCTATCATGCTCGCTACCCGCTGCTTGTCCGTTCGGCCATCGAGCGGCGCCTGGATCGAGTTCTCCAGCGCGGCAACGATCTCGCGGTTTTCGAGGAGAAGAGCGTTCGTGGTGCTTTAGACGCACATGCCGAGGCGGATCATCTGTTTGTCGTGCTCGCATCTCCCGTCGCTGAAGTCGGACGTGACCACGACTACGATTGGGCCATCGTCGAGCCCTCCTCGATGCGTTCGATCATCCAGCTTGCGGGGCGCATTCGGCGCCACCGCGCCGGCAAGTGTGAGCGTCCGAACCTGCTGCTCCTCAAGCAGAATGTCAAATGTCTCCGGGGCATTAGGCCTTCCTTCAGCCAACCTGGGTTTGAATCATCAGATCATCGGTTGGAGATCTACGCGCTGGATGACCTCTTGACCTCCGAGCAACTCTCACCCCTGGACGCAGCGCCACGCATCCGGGAACGCGACGAACTCCAACCCACCTGCAACCTGGTGGACCTCGAGCATCACGCCCTGCGAGCCTTGATGCTCGGTGATGGCACTTCGACCCGTTTCGTCGTGCCTCACTGGTGGACCACGCGAGCGCATCTGACCGGCATCCTTCAGCAAAGCCAACGCTTCCGTGCGGGCCCTCGCGATGTCACCTACGCATTCCTGCCGGACGATGATGATCAGCTCGTGTTTTCACGTCGCACCGACGACGGGGAGTGGGTTTCCGCCAGCAACCTGTGCCACCGGGTGCCGCTCAGCTTCGGTCCTCGCGTTGCCCCGTGGGGCCCGTACGACTACGAGGACGAGTTGAGCGACCTTGCCGCGACTCTAAATATGGACCTGCTGCGATGCGCGAAGCGGTTCGGGGTGGTTCAACTTCGGGAGGGGATCCAAGGCTGGGAGTATCAGGAACTGTTGGGGTTCACGGGATCGCTGTAAGGTTCCGGGATCATTGTTCTTTTGGCACCGTGACTCGGTCTCGCTCTGGCTAAGCTTTTTCGCTGCCATCTCCTCGAGCGACCGGGTACCCTCCGGAGTTCCCCCATGACTTCGTTCTCAAGTGAGGACTCGGGCATCGCTGGCCTGAAGACCACCATCCACGAGTTCATCCGGGCACGATTGGAGGCGAAGCTCGCAAAGCTGAAGCCGGAGGAAGCGGACAAGCGTGCAAAGCTGGAAGCGGCCCACCGACCCGAAGCGTGGCTTGCTGATGCTGCCCGGCGGGCCAGTCAAATTCAACTGGCGTCCCACATCCTCAAACCGATCCATCCCGACGCTCGCGGGACGAATCTCCACGTCGTTCCTCCTGAGCCGAAACAGCCAGGTCTCGTCGGTACCCACAGCCTCGGTGTCGAGCGCGCGACCGACGCCGTCGGAAATGCGGCGGCCCTGGACGTGTACAAGTTCCTGACGATCGAGCACGCCGGCCGTTCGCTGCTCGAGTTGGCGGTGGCCAAAGACCCTGCGTTCATCAGCGCCTTGTCGGATGACGCGGGGCTTGGCAGCGAATGGTGCGAAGCCTTTGCCGCAGTCACGAACAGCCGAACGAGCCCCGCGTCGGACGCCCTGGCCAAGCAGGTCTATTTTCCACTCCCGGATGGCACGTATCACCTCCTCGCGCCCCTTTTCCCAACATCTCTCGTCCACGCGGCGTACCGCGTGATGCGCGAGGACCGGTTCGGCGAAGCCGCTAAAGCGGCACGGAAAGCTCGTAGGGAGGGAAGGGCGTCTCCGCATGGCTATCGCGAGTATCCGAACCTCGCGATCCGAAAGTTTGGAGGGACCAAGCCCCAGAATATTAGCCAGCTCAACAGCGAACGACACGGCGAAAATTGGCTATTGCCGTCGCTTCCGCCTAGTTGGCAGATGCCCGAGGTCCGTCCGCCTTGGGGCATGGAGTCGGTCTTTGAAGGATCCTTCGGTCGCCAGAGACAAGTACGTCGCCTCACGAAGGAGCTGAAGGCGTTTCTCGAACGAGTCAGCCATAACAACCTCTCCATACGTCAGCACCGGGCGGCGATCGTTGCGGAGATTTGCGACGCTGCACACGATTATGCTGCACGGCTTAGGCTACTGGACCCAGGTTGGACCGCTGACGAACGCTGCCGCCTCCACGAAGCGGAGCGCCTTTGGCTTGACCCGTTGCGAGTTGAGGACGACGAAGAATTTCTCAAGCAGCGCCTCCGAAATGACTGGCCTGTGAAAGTGGCCCATCGGTTCGGAAACTGGCTGAACGCCGCGCTTTTCTCCAAGAAGCTGCCCGTCGGCGACAATGAGCAAACAGAATGGAAGCACGAGTTCGGGCGAGAGCTCGACCTGTTCCGCGAAGTTCTGGAGACCGATCGTGACGAACCTTGAAGCCCTGCTCCTCCTTCCTCGGCTGCGGGTGCAGAACGTCAACGCCGCCTCGAGCCCGCTGACCTGGGGTTTCCCTTCCCCAACGATGTTCATTGGCTATGTGCATGCACTTCACCGACAGGTGAGCGCCGAACTGGATCTGGCCCTGAACGGCGTCGCCATTGTTTGCCACCGGTTCGAGGTCCAGGCGTCCACTCCCGCTGGTAGGCGTACCAACGTCTTCCATCTGACACGGAATCCTGTCGGCAGCGATGGAAAGACGGCGGCCATCGTAGAAGAAGGCCGAGCGCACATGGAGGTAAGCCTCCTCGTGGGGGTGACCGGGGACGGCCTCTACTCCTCGGGGATTCCGGAGGAGGAACTTGCGGAACGAATTTACGATCGAGCCGTAGGTATGCGCTTCGCCGGAGGGAGCATTCTTCCTCCAACCAAGAAAGCCAGCAGGTGGCAACAACCCTCGCTGGAGGCTTGGCCAGGGACGGTTGAAGAGGAAAAGCGGCTCACGAGGCGCCTCGCCCGCCGGTTCCTGCCTGGCTTCGCGCTGGTCAGTCGGGAGGCGTTGCTCCATCTCCGCTGGCAAGAGCTCCGTGCAACGAACCCACGCGCAACCGCGCTGGACGCCTTGCTCGATCTATCGAGCTTGAACCTCGAGCCGCCAGGCGCGGACGGCGTGAGCACCCCGGAAGCGGACTCGAAGGACCCTTCGGCTCGATCCTCTCGCTCGCCGGAGTGGACGATTCGTCGAAAGCAGGGCTGGCTCGTGCCGATCTCCGCCGGCTATCATGGCATCTCTGAGCTCTACGAGCCGGGCCAGGTCAAGAACGTTCGCGATCGCTCGGTTCCGTTCCGCTTCGTTGAAGGCGTTTACACGATTGGAGAGTGGCTGAGCCCTCACCGCGTGGACGACATTAGAACGCTGCTCTGGATTTCTGAAGCCGATCCAGAGGCTGGCCTTTATCGCTGCACGACTCCGTACTTCGCGGATTTGCTCCCAGGAGGGTTTTGATTCATGGCAAAGAACGATATCAGTACTGCTTCGGTGCTTGCTTTCGAACGAAAGCTCGACCCTTCGGACGCCCTGTTTAGTGCCGGTGCATGGAACGACAGGAAGGGCTCCGCGGGGTGGGCTGCGGTACCAGTCCGTGAGAAATCGGTGCGCGGGACCATCTCCAACCGGTTGAAGACCAAAGATCGTGATCCCGCGAAACTCGACGCGTCGATCCAATCTCCAAACCTTCAGCGTGTCGACGTGGCTAACCTGCCCGCTGACTGCGACACGCTCCGCGTCGCCTTTACCTTACGCGTGCTTGGCGGGGCAGGAACCCCCGCGGCGTGCAACGACGCAGCGTACCAGGCCAAGCTGCTCGAGACTGTTCATGGCTACGTGAACAGTCAAGGTTTCTCAGTGCTCTCGGCGCGATATGCGACCAATTTGGCCAACGGCCGATTTCTCTGGCGGAATCGCGTTGGAGCGGAGAACGCCGAGGTTACGGTCCGACATTTGCGGGATGGTAATACCCAGGCGGAGTGGACCTTCGATGCCTTCACCCTGAGTCTTCGTGATTTTGCGAATGTGGACGACGTTCGTCCTCTCGGTGCGCTGATCGATGAGGGGCTCTCCGGTGCCGCTCATGTACTCCTTGAAGTCGTCGCCCATGTGCGACTGGGAAACGGGCAGGAGGTCTTCCCGTCGCAGGAACTCATTCTGGATCGAGGTGACAAAAAGGGCCAGAAGAGCAAAACGCTGTATACGGTGAAACAAGCGGCGGCCATCCACTCGCAAAAGATCGGCAATGCGGTTCGGACCATCGATACCTGGTATTCGGGTGCGAACGAGCTAGGGCCGATAGCGGTGGAACCGTATGGGTCCGTCACTTCTCAGGGCAAGGCCTACCGGCAGCCGAAGCAGAAAGACGACTTCTACACCCTCCTCGACAAATGGGTGCTGCATGGCGATGCGCCTCCCATCGAGCAGCAGCATTTCGTGATCGCCAACCTGATCCGGGGAGGCGTTTTCGGGGAAGCTGAGAAGGATTGATCGATGGACCGCTATCTGGATATCCGGATCCTTCCGGACCCGGAGTTTCCCGCCCATCAACTCATGAACGCCCTGTTTGCGAAGCTTCACCGCTGCTTGGCGAGATTAGGGGTGGATGACATCGGCGTCAGCTTCCCGGAAGTCGACGAGGCTCGTCCGAGCCTCGGGTCTATCCTTCGTCTGCATGGTGCCGAGGCAGGCTTTGGGCGCTTGCTAGCCGAGCCATGGCTTGTAGGAATGCGGGATCACGTTGAGATGACGGGCGTAACGCCGGTGCCGTCCGACGTAGAGTATCGAAGGGTTCGGCGCGCGCAGGCGAAGAGCAGCCCGGAGAGGCTTCGGCGACGCCAGATGAAGCGTCACGGTTGGAGCGAACGGGAAGCTCGCGAGCGGATTCCGGAGAGCGCTCGCCAAACTTTGGCGCTTCCCTTCTTGAGCCTCGAAAGCCGAAGCACCGGCCAGCGCTTCCATATTTTTCTTCGTCATGAGCCAGCGGATGGTCCCTCGCCCGGATCCTTCAACGCCTACGGCCTCAGCTCGACGGCCACGGTCCCGTGGTTTTGACCCTTTTTTTGTGCGGTCGCTAGGCTGCTGAAAAAAGCATGGATTTCCGCGCGCCGTCGAAAAAAGGGTCCTGACGGTGGCGAGCGCACTTTTCGGAGGTTCACCGGGCACTTACAACGTCGCGGGTCTGGTTCACTGCCGCGCAGGCAGCCGAGAAAACATCGCCATGTGCGACGATCGCACCCACTAGGTTCACTGCCGCGCAGGCAGCCGAGAAATAACGCCCCAAGCCCCGGGGCTCGAAGCCTACGTTCACTGCCGCGCAGGCAGCCGAGAATTTTCCGGGGGCGGGGCGGGGTGGCGGGAGATCGTTCACTGCCGCGCAGGCAGCCGAGAAATCGCTCAGATAGTGAGTCGTCTGGGCCTGGCTGTTCACTGCCGCGCAGGCAGCCGAGAAAAATTGTCATCGGAAGAAAACTGCCGAAGACTTGTTCACTGCCGCGCAGGCAGCCGAGAAATCGCGGCGGCGGTAATACTCGCGGTGATCGGGGTTCACTGCCGCGCAGGCAGCCGAGAAATCGTGAGGCGGCCGAGCGGTGAGACCGAGCTCGTTCACTGCCGCGCAGGCAGCCGAGAAAGCGACATCAGCGCCCGCGGGACGGTCCGTGAGGTTCACTGCCGCGCAGGCAGCCGAGAAATCGGTGCCGCGTACGCGGGGGAGTGCCCCGGAGTTCACTGCCGCGCAGGCAGCCGAGAAATCCGTCGGTGCTGCTCGGCGCCCGGGCAGGTGGTTCACTGCCGCGCAGGCAGCCGAGAAATTAACTCGGGACCCATAGGCCAAGCTCCAAAAGTTCACTGCCGCGCAGGCAGCCGAGAAAGAGACGGTGGCGCGTGGATGAGTGCGGCGCATGTTCACTGCCGCGCAGGCAGCCGAGAAATGGCGAGAACAGTCTGGCGCAGCCGGCGGTGTGTTCACTGCCGCGCAGGCAGCCGAGAAAGTTGGCCTCGACCGAGTGGGCCAACAGTCGCAGTTCACTGCCGCGCAGGCAGCCGAGAAATCGGGTAGATCGTCCGGCAGTTGCCGGCGCAGGTTCACTGCCGCGCAGGCAGCCGAGAAACGAGATCCCGGACGGGGTCGCTCGGACACTCAGTTCACTGCCGCGCAGGCAGCCGAGAAATTTTCGGGGTTGGCCGTTTTGGGCCGGGTTTCGTTCACTGCCGCGCAGGCAGCCGAGAAAACCCGGCAATCGCCGAGTGCCGGGGACTGACGGTTCACTGCCGCGCAGGCAGCCGAGAAATGTATCCCCCCGACGCGAGCATGGCGGCCTCTGTTCACTGCCGCGCAGGCAGCCGAGAAAATGACCGGCGTCGTTGTTGGCGGCGCGCTCCCGTTCACTGCCGCGCAGGCAGCCGAGAAAGATGATCTCCGCGACGGCCGCGGTCCCCTGGAGTTCACTGCCGCGCAGGCAGCCGAGAAAAGCGCGCGGCGGACGTCATCGAGCTGGACGCCGTTCACTGCCGCGCAGGCAGCCGAGAAATCAAGGGATTCAACTAAGTATAGGGACATGAAGTTCACTGCCGCGCAGGCAGCCGAGAAATACTCGACGCTGCGCGAGGACGCCGCGCGGGCGTTCACTGCCGCGCAGGCAGCCGAGAAATCGACCCCTCCGCCCCGAGGCAAAACAGAAAGGTTCACTGCCGCGCAGGCAGCCGAGAAATTACCCATCGGATCGCACACGTCCGCCGTGGTGTTCACTGCCGCGCAGGCAGCCGAGAAAACGGAGGAACCAATCATGAACAGCTACAGCATGTTCACTGCCGCGCAGGCAGCCGAGAAAATGCGGGTCTACGCCGCCACGCGCGGGAAAACGTTCACTGCCGCGCAGGCAGCCGAGAAATTCTGGCGGCTCGCGTCCGTGCTCGGCGGCGAGTTCACTGCCGCGCAGGCAGCCGAGAAATCGCTCGGCAGGAGGTCATGGGCGACGGCGCGGTTCACTGCCGCGCAGGCAGCCGAGAAAATGGCCCAGAGGGCGCCGCAATCGTGTGTCCCAGTTCACTGCCGCGCAGGCAGCCGAGAAAACGCCCGCGGCGCGCACCCCCGTAAGCGTCGCGTTCACTGCCGCGCAGGCAGCCGAGAAACCCGTCTCGTCATCGATGACGTACCAGCTCTCGTTCACTGCCGCGCAGGCAGCCGAGAAAAAACATCCTCGCCATCCCCGAAGTCGTCGCACGTTCACTGCCGCGCAGGCAGCCGAGAAAACGTGGCGCTTGCTCGGTGTGCCGGCAGTTTGGTTCACTGCCGCGCAGGCAGCCGAGAAATGAGCCTCTAGTTCGAGCTCAGAAAGCCTAGAGTTCACTGCCGCGCAGGCAGCCGAGAAAACTCGCCCTCGGGGAAGCGTCCGAGCGACGGGGTTCACTGCCGCGCAGGCAGCCGAGAAATGGGTCAGCTCGCCATCGGCTGGCAGACCACCGTTCACTGCCGCGCAGGCAGCCGAGAAATGCAAGGTCATTGGTGGGCGCCCGCGCTGGCAGTTCACTGCCGCGCAGGCAGCCGAGAAATGCCAGCCCTCGAGCCCGTGCTCGCTGGCGTAGTTCACTGCCGCGCAGGCAGCCGAGAAAACCAAGCGAGCGGGTTGCACACCCAGTGGCCGGTTCACTGCCGCGCAGGCAGCCGAGAAATCGACGGCGGCGGACACGATGAACCGAATCGTGTTCACTGCCGCGCAGGCAGCCGAGAAACGCAAGCGCTGGGCGCCCATCTGGGCATCTTGGTTCACTGCCGCGCAGGCAGCCGAGAAATTCCACGTACCCCAGGGCCCGCCGGTCATGCTGTTCACTGCCGCGCAGGCAGCCGAGAAAAGCACACCGGCACCGACGGCACGAGCGATCTCGTTCACTGCCGCGCAGGCAGCCGAGAAACGCGAGCGTCACGGTGCGGCACTGGTCCAGGTGTTCACTGCCGCGCAGGCAGCCGAGAAAAGGCTCGGACCGCTGGTGATGACCCATGTCGTGTTCACTGCCGCGCAGGCAGCCGAGAAAAGGGCCGCCGCCAGGGCCGCCGCCTGGGACGCGTTCACTGCCGCGCAGGCAGCCGAGAAATTCGCCGCTTCATCCCCGGTGGCGTGCAGGCCGTTCACTGCCGCGCAGGCAGCCGAGAAAAGGTACGCCGCCTGGGACGCCGCCAGGTACGCGTTCACTGCCGCGCAGGCAGCCGAGAAAATCGGCGCCGAACAGCGCCTCGCAAAAGGTAAGTTCACTGCCGCGCAGGCAGCCGAGAAAAGAAACTCTCCGAGAGTCGCAAACAGCGTTCCGTTCACTGCCGCGCAGGCAGCCGAGAAATGACCGGCAGGGGCAGCGCCGGGAGCTCGCCTGTTCACTGCCGCGCAGGCAGCCGAGAAATCGACGGCGGCGGACACGATGAACCGAATCGTGTTCACTGCCGCGCAGGCAGCCGAGAAAGCCCGGGAGCTCGTGCGCGCACGCCATGTGCAGTTCACTGCCGCGCAGGCAGCCGAGAAAAGAGCGGGTGTCGGGTGGCTGCTGTCCGGGGGGTTCACTGCCGCGCAGGCAGCCGAGAAATCGGGGCCGGCAGTCGCGAGGTCGCTCGCGATGTTCACTGCCGCGCAGGCAGCCGAGAAAGTCAAACGCCGGCCCGCCACCTTGGACCCGCCGTTCACTGCCGCGCAGGCAGCCGAGAAAAGAAGGCTCGGCGTGGCCGTGGTGGCAATCTTGTTCACTGCCGCGCAGGCAGCCGAGAAATGACCGCAGGCGCGGCGGCGAGCGGCACCGCCGTTCACTGCCGCGCAGGCAGCCGAGAAATGTACCCCCAAGTCATCGCGACGGTTGTGATAGTTCACTGCCGCGCAGGCAGCCGAGAAATTCACCTCGACGCGCCGCCGAACGTGCGACGCGTTCACTGCCGCGCAGGCAGCCGAGAAAGCGTGCACGGGCGGCACGAGCGATGTCACGCAGTTCACTGCCGCGCAGGCAGCCGAGAAATTTTTGGCAGTGGCTTGCAGCTTGGCCAATTCGTTCACTGCCGCGCAGGCAGCCGAGAAAACGCCGCCACGCACGGGTCGGATGGCGTAGCGGTTCACTGCCGCGCAGGCAGCCGAGAAATCCCGGCGGACCCGCGCCGCTGCGCGCTCCGCGTTCACTGCCGCGCAGGCAGCCGAGAAAAACCCGCCGCGGCCGAGGGCCAGCTCGAAAGAGTTCACTGCCGCGCAGGCAGCCGAGAAAGACCTGGTGTTCGAGACGACCCCGATCGACGGGTTCACTGCCGCGCAGGCAGCCGAGAAAAGCGGCAACCAAAGCACGGACGAGAGCGCGTAGTTCACTGCCGCGCAGGCAGCCGAGAAAGAATCGGAGTTGTTCTCGCGCGGCGTCAACTCGTTCACTGCCGCGCAGGCAGCCGAGAAAGTTCGGCTTGCGCGGCCGAAGCGGCTTGCCAGGTTCACTGCCGCGCAGGCAGCCGAGAAAGTGCTCGAGACAGAGCAGCCGGTCCCACGTGTGTTCACTGCCGCGCAGGCAGCCTAGAAATGGCGGACACAGCCGAGAAATGCATCGGCGTGCCGGGGGCGACGCGCACGCCGTTCACTGCCGCGCAGGCAGCCGGGAAAAGTGGCGTGAGGACGCGCAGCGCCTCGAGCGGGTTCACTGCCGCGCAGGCAGCCGATAAACTACACCCCCTGGAGCGACCTCGTCCGGTGAGTCGCGCTACCGCCCCCTTTGGGGTTCCCGCGGCGGCGTTTCTGAATTAGACCGGGCCGATGACGGGACGCACGCACTGGGTTTTTTCGCTCGCAATCGTGACGGCCGGCGCGGTGAGCTGCGGCGGGGGACAGCCGGCGGCTGCGGCTCCTGAGCCGGCGCCGCCGCTGGAAGCGCCGGTACCTGCCGAAGGCGCCGCACCGGCAGGCGTGGGAGAGGCGGAGCAGCCGCCCGCCAACATCGAATGGGCGGCGATGAACAACGAGCAGCGCCGCCAATACATGAAAGACGCCGTGCTGCCCCAGATGGCCAAGCTCTTCGAGGCCTTCGACCAAAAGCACAACGAGGATGAGTTCGGTGAGGTGTCCTGCGCGACTTGCCATGGATCCGGCGCCAAAGAAGGCAACTTCGACATGCCGAATCCGGAGCTCCCGAAGCTCGACCCGAACAAGTTCGAGGAGGAGAAGAAGGAGCACCCCGAGATCATGGATCTCATGATGAACGAGGTCGTCCCGCAGATGGCGACCCTGCTCGGCGTGCAGCCTTACGATCCGGCCACGCAGCAAGGCTTCGGCTGCTTCCACTGCCACACGATGGAAGGCAAGTAGTCCGCAGAGCCCGCGCCGTGCGCGCTCAGAGCGCGAACAGGCGAGCGAAGTTGTCGGCGATCGTGCGCTCGACCTCTGCGAGCGGAACGTTCCAGAGCTCCGCGGCGTAGGCGGCGGTGCTGGCGACGTCGGCGGGCTCGCTCGGTCGCTGTTTGTCCGGGCTCAGGTACGGGCAGTCGGTCTCGAGCAGGAGGCGATCCCTGGGGAGCGTCGTCAGCATGCGCGTGAAGCTCTCCGAGCGGCGCGCGTTGGCCGGGATCGACAGGTAGTGCCCCGGGCGCTCCGCGATCTGCCGGGCCAGGTTGACCTTACCGCCGAAGCAGTGCCAGTCCACCCGGGGGGCACCGAGCTCGTCGAGGATCTCGAGCGCGCGGCGCTCGCGCCGGCGCGTGTGGATGATGATGGGCTTGTCCGCCTCCATCGCGAGCCGCACCAGGCGCCGGAAGACCTGCTCCTGCTGGTCCCAGAGCGCTTCGGGCACCCAGTGCCCGTCGAGGCCGATCTCGCCGACGGCGAACGCTCGCTCGACGTTGGCCTCGAGCCACGCGACGCCTTGCTCGGCGGTGAATTCCTCTCCCTCGCGCGGGTACTCGACGTTCAGCGCGCGCATCTCGGTGATCACGGTGTCGACTGGATAAAAGCCGAGCCCCGGATGAACGATGGCGAAACGCTCCGCGAGCTCGAGGACCCGTTGGTTGTCCTCCGGGTTGAGGCCGTTGCAGACGATGTGAGCGACCCCCGCGGCGCGGGCCCGTTCGATGATGGATTCCACGTCTTCGAGCAGACGCGGATGGGTCAGGTGCGCGTGGACGTCGACCAGCGCGCCTTGTTGGAGCTCGGAATCGGGCGTCATGGGCAGAGGTTCGTGGGGCGTGGCGTTCGACCTGTTCTAATCCTGCGCACTGATGGCCGCACGTGGCCAGCACCGCAGATAGAATTTTTTGCTGAGGGGAGAGTATCGGGTCGCGAGCCCTTTCGGAGCCGCACGGGCCCGGAGCTCGTGGTACACCCGAGAGCTCGATCTCTCAGGTGAAGACCAGCATGCGGCGAAGTTTCTTATTGGGTGCGACGGCGGCGATGGCAGTGGCGTGCAGCGCGGAGAACGATCCGCCGCCGAACGGCCCGGGCACCGGCGGTACCAGCGGCAGCGGCGGAAGTGTCGCCACCGGCGGTGTGTCTTCCGGCGGCGCGGCGGCCACCGGCGGCGGCGGTCCCAGCGGCGGAACGGGAGGGGTCGGGGCAACGGGCGGCAGCGGTGGCGCCGGCGGAACCGGTGGTACCGTGACGGGCGGGACGGGTGGCGTGGTGACGGGCGGCAGCGGCGGCACCGCCGGCAGCGCTGGCGCAGGCACGGGCGGCAGCGCCGGGACCGGCGGGACGCCGGCGACCGGCTTCAGCTGTCCACCGGGCTCGGAAGCACTGACCGTGGATCTCGCCCAGCTCTCTCCCTCGCTCGTCAACGGCGCACCCCCGGCCGGGTTGGAAGGCAGTTTCAACCTCGAGGGCCCCGTTTGGATCGATGGCGTGCTCTATCTGTCGGAGATCGGCGGCGGCTCGCCACCGCCGGTGGCGCGCATCCTCAGCCACACCCCGGGGGGCGGCGTGCAGGAGTTCATCGCCGACTCGGGGACCAATGGGCTGGCCGTCGACGCCGACGGCGCGCTGTACGGGGCGAGCCACAAGGACGGCAGCATCTCACGATTCGATGTGTCCAACCCCGCGGCCGCTCCGGTCGTCGTTGCGTCGATGTACGACGGCAAGCGCTTCAACTCCCCGAACGATCTCGCGATCCGCAGCGACGGCAACATCTACTTTTCCGACCCGACCTGGCAAGCGCCGCAACCCCCGCCCCAGGCGGACGCCCGCGTCTATCGCATCCCCGCTGGCGGCGGCGCCGTCGAAGTGGTGGATGACACCATCGATCAGCCGAACGGCGTCCTTTTGACCAAGGACGAGAACACCCTGTACGTCAGCGGCTCCGGCGGCCTGTGGAAGTTTTCGATCATGGATGGTGGAGCGGTCGGCAGCGGCACACGCATCGACGTCATCAACGGCGGCGTCGACGGGCTCGCCAAAGATTGCGCTGGCAACCTCTACGTGACCAATGGTCAGCGCGTGGCGGTCCTGAACGCGAGCGACACGAGCATCGGGGAGATCAACGTCGGCGCGAACGTCACCAACGTGGCCTTCGGCGGCGCAGAGAACAGGACGCTCTTCATCACGAGCATGCAGCCCCCCGCGTTGCGGCAGGTCGAGCTGAACGTCCCCGGCTACCCGTACTGAACCTCGACCGGCGTCACCCCGTGTACGCCCGCAGCGTGACCTGAAAGAGCGCGCCTCCGAGCTCCGGGTCGCGCTGCACCTCGAACCGGCCGCCGAGATCCTCGATGATCTTGCGTGAGATCGCCAGGCCGAGCCCGGTCCCGACCCCCGGCTTGGTCGTGAAGAACGGCTCGAAGATCCGCTCGAGGTGGTCTTCGGGGACACCGGGGCCGTTGTCGGCGATCTGCACGACGACCGACGCGCCTGCCGGTTTCACCCGGACGCAGACCAGGTTCTCCGCGTTGGGGCGTCCCGGCGGAAACGCCTGCAGCGCGTTGACGATCAGGTTCAAGATGACCTGGCTGATCTGCGTGCTCGATCCGAGCACCAGCGCCTCCGGCAGGTCCTCGTGGAGCAGCGTGGCGCAGCGGCGGAGCTCCCCCGACACCAGGCGCAGCGTCAACTTCACCACCTCCGCCAGGTCGACGGCGCCCCGCTCCGACTGAGGCGGGCGCGACGGCAGCTCGATGCTGCGGATGATCTCCGCCACGCGCTGGACGCCCGTGCGAGCATCCTGCAGGCAGTCTCGAATTTCTTCCAAGCGTTCGCGGACCGTGGCGTCGTCGGTGGCGCGGAGCTCATCCAGCAGCGACTCGCAATGGTCGACGTTCGCAGCGATCCAACTGACCGGGTTCTTGAGCTCGTGACCGATGCTCGCCGCGACGACGCCGAGCGCGTACATCCGCTCGCTTTGGCGCAGCCGGTGCTCGATGGCGCTCAGCTTTCGCGTCATCTCGTACACCTGCAGCGCGTCGTGGATCTCGGCGAGCAGCTCGTCCGGTTCCCAGGGCTTTCTCAGGTAGCGACGGACCTGGCCGCGGTTGATCGCGTCGATGGCGGCAGGAAGCTCCGAGTAGGCGGTGATTAGAATCCGGATCGTATCGGGGTATTCCCGACGCACGCGTTCCAGGAGATCGACGCCGCTCATGCCCGGCATGCGCTGGTCCGCCAGCACGACGCCGATCTCGGAGTCTTGCAGGTGTTGCAGCGCTTCGGTCGCGCTACGTGCCACGAGCGTCGCGAAGCGCTCCGCGCAAATGGCTTGGCAGACGACGAGATTGGCGTCGTCGTCGTCCACGAAGAGTACCTTTGGAGTCATGCTGCAGCCCCCCATGAGCTGGCTTGCAGGACAGGCCACCGATTTCGACCATGGCCGCCGCTGAGGTCCGGACAGCGCTGGCGAGAACCGTCGACTTTTTTCATCCTATAACATCATCCCCGAGGATTCGACGAAATTCTGCAGCCCGAACGGAGCTTCGCTCGCGGCAGCGCCCACCGCTTTTTCACGCGGGAGATCGGAGAGACGGCCGGGACCGATGGCGCCGTCGGTCCTCTTTTCTTTCCGACCGCTTTGCCGAACCAACCTCCATCCATGCACATCGCTCGACCTCGTATGCGGCGCTCGGGTCTTGAGCGACCTTCCGGCGCTCGGGCGGCGGCGCTCGCCGCATGCTCTCTGGTGGCCGCTCGATCTTCGCTTCGGCGATTTTGGCGCTTGCAACGAGCGCGCTCGCCGGGTAGCCGCATCAGGCGGCATGAGACGGGTGTCGCCGCGCCGGGTGGCTGACGGGCAGCTGCAGCTCGAAGACGGTGCCTTGGCCGAGCTCGCTCCTCAGGCTGATCTTGCCGCCGAGCGCGCTGACGATCCTGCGCGTGATCGTCAGCCCCATCCCGATGCCGCGCCCCACCTCCTTGGTCGTGTAGAACGCGTTGAACACCTTGGCGACGTCGTCCGGCGCGATGCCCGATCCATTGTCTCCGACGCTGAGGCGCAGCGCCCCGTCTTCGACCGAGCCGCGGATCTCGAGGCGAGCGGTCCGCCCCGGCGGCACGGATTCGAGCGCGTTCTGCACGAGATTGGTGAGCACCTGGTTCAGCTCCTCGGGCACGCATTCGACCTGCCCGTCGCCTTGCAGGTCGAAACAGACCTCCACGGGTCTCGAGATCGTCGGCGTGACGACGGCCACCACGTCGCGCACGGCTTGGTAGGCGTCGTACGCCTGCGGCACACGGCTGAAGCCTTCACGGCTGTACCGGATCATGAGCTCGACCGTGCGCTCGATGCGGGTGACCCCGGTTTGGGCCACCTCGAACATTTGCCGTGTGCGGGCGGCGAGCGCTGGGTCGCGAGCGGTCTTGCTCGCTTCGAGCAGCGCGCCAACGTCCCGTTGGATGCAGCCCACGGCGTTCTTCAGGTAGTTGAGCGGGTTCAGGATCTCGTGGGCGAGGCCGCCGGCGACCGTCTCCAGCGAATCGAGCTTCTCGGTGAGCACGATATCGGCGGTGGCCTCCTGAGAGCGGAGCAGCGAGCGGACCGTGGTCACCAGCTCCTTGCTCGAGAAAGGCTTGGTCAAATACGCGTTCGCGCCCGCCTCCAGGCCGCTCACGCGGTCGGGCAAATCCCCGCGCGCCGTCAAGAGGACGATGGGCACGTGTTGTGTTCGCGGATCGGCGCGCAGCCGGCGCGTCAGCTCCAGCCCGTCGACCTCTGGCATCATCAGGTCGGTGATGATCACGGCGGGTCGATGTTGCAGCGCGAGCTCGATGCCGCGCCGCCCGTCACCCGCTGACATCACCCGAAAGTCATGGTGCAGCGCCAGGCGGACCATGCGCACGACGTCCGGCGTGTCTTCGACCACCAACGCCGTGTACCGGCGACGTCCCTCGTCCGGATCGCGCTCGACCACGCGCTGATCGGTGGCTTCGTCGATGTCGATCAGGCGGAACTTGCCGTCGGCCGCCATCTTCCACTCCGAGCCGCCACGGTCGGCCGCGCTCGGTCCGGCGAACGGTGCCGCCGCGCTGCTGTGTCGATCCAGCACGTCCGGCGGGAAGTGGTCGCGGCCCTTGTGCAGCCGCACGCTGAAGGTGGCGCCAGCGCCAGGCTCCGAGCGCGCCGTGATCTCCCCGCCGTGCAGCACGACCAGCTCTTTGGCGAGCGCCAAGCCGATGCCCGTGCCGCCGTACCTGCGCGTGCCGCCCATATCTGCCTGAAAGAAGCGCTGAAATAGCTTCTCCTCGACCTCCTGCGTGAAGCCGGGCCCGGTGTCCACCACGTCGATGCGCACGGAGGTGCCCTCGTCGGCGAGCCGGACGCTCACCTTGCCGCCCGACGGCGTGAACTTGGTGGCGTTCGATAGCAGGTTGATGAGCACCCGCTCCAGGCGCTCGATGTCGCACCAAACCCAGGCTTCCTTGGCGGCGCCCTCGTAGCTCAGGGTGATGCCCTTGCGCTGGGCCAGCGGCTGCACCTGGGCGATCAGCCCCTCGAGGTACGCGGCGAGGTCCTGCTCGGCGATCCGCAGGCGCAGGCGCGACTCCTCCAGCTTGCTGAGGTCGAGCAGATCCTCGATGAGCCGGAGGAGCTTCATCCCGCTGCGTTGCATCGAGACGAACGTCGCTTTTTGCGCCTCGGAGACGCGGCCCATCTCGCCGTCGACCAGCAGCTCGAGGGGAGCCAGCAACATGGTCAGGGGGGTCTTCAGCTCGTGGGTGATGTTGGCGAAGAACTCGGACTTGAACCGATCGAGCTGCTGGAGCTGAGCGTGGGCGCTCTCCAGGTTGGACTTGGTCTGTTCGATGATGAGCTGGTTGGCGAGCTGTTCGGCCTGTGACCGATAGGTGAGGATCTGTCCCGTCCCGGCAATGATCGCGGTGGAACACAGAAAAAAAAGATTGGAGATCGCGGTGATCGGATCGACGTGGTCGCCGAGCAGCAGGTTCGGGATCAGAAACGACGCCACGATGCTGACGTGCGTCCCGACCACGACGTGCGTCGGCCAGACGAACAAGAGGCCGGTGGCCACGATCGTGAGCGACAAGCCCGCGTAGTAGGGCGAGGCCAAGCCGCCCATGAACACCGTCATCAGGCTGATCCCCAGCGAGATCAGCAGCATGAACCCCGATGAGACTGCGTCGGGTGCGCGATCGAACCAAGCGCTCCTGATGACCCGGAACATCGCGATCGTGATGACCGTCACCAAGGCTCGCGTCCCGTAGAGCAGCCACAGCCACGCGCGCGGCGCGACCAGGTAGTCGAGCACCCCGAAGAACGGATAGAGCGTGACGACGATCCAGAGCAAGCTCCGCATGCCCCGGCGGTTGCGTTCGAGCAACCACCTGCGCCAGCGGACTTGCTGCTCCGTCATCGACACGCTCACCGTCATCGCGACACGTTCGGTGTCATTCTCGGGTCAACGCGACGAACGGGTTGACCCCCGTCGGCTCCTCCAAAATGCGGCTCTGCGCGTCGGGTGCGGCCGTGCGCGCCAGCTCGAGCATCTCCGCGTGCTCCCGATAGATCAAGAACCAATCCAGGTGCAGCTCCATGAACCAGCGGCTGGGGTTCATCGGCACCATGTTGCCGACATAGAGCGTCCCACCGGGTGCGACCAGGTCGTACAGGCGCCGGCACAGGGACGTGGCGGTGTGCAGCCGCAGGTAGTCGAACAGCCCGCAAGAATACACCGCGTCAAAGGCACCGTACCCACTGAACAGGTCGGAGCCGCGCAACAGGTGTTTGATCGAGTCGTGCAGGTGGATCAGGCTCACCTGTCCCCGCCACTTCGACTCCACCAGCCGCTTCAGCCGAACGTAGGAGAAATTCAGCGCGCGCTTGTCCTGCTCGAACAGCACGATCTGAAGCGGCACCGCCAAGCTCGTCCGCTCCTGCAAGAGCTCGAAGATCTCTTGGGTCGGGCCGGCGGCGATCGAGAGCACCCGCACCTTGTCCTCGCGCGGGGGCGCGTCCAAGAGCGCCGAGAGGCGTTGCTTGATCAAGTCCTTGCGCGTGCGCACGGCGACCGCGGCCGGGGTCGACACGAACGACAGGTTGATGGCCTTCGCGAACAGCGTTGGGCCGTTGAAGTGGTTGGCGTACAGCCCGTTCATCACCTCGAAGTCGCCCGGGTAGCCGAGCGGCTTGTGGCGGGCGCGGTGCATCCAAGGCGACTGCATCAACAGGGCGTGCAGGTGGCGCACCGAGTACTCGCGCAGCGCCTCGCGCTCCTGGCGCGACGCCGAGCGCAGCGCCCGGTCGATGTCGTTGGAGGCCTGGATCACGTCTGCGGCGAAGCCGTCGCGGATGCTCGCGATCAACGCCTCCCGCGCCGGCGAGTCGTGTTCGCCGTTGACGATGTGCCACGGCAGCGAGGCCTCCAGCTCAGCGAAGCGGACCTGCGCGTCCTCCAAGAACAGGCGCAGGTCGGCCACCAGCGCCTTGAAGCGCTCCTGGCCGACGACCCTCCAGGTCGACGAGCTCAAGACCACGGGTTGGTTGTCGGTCCCGGCGGACCAGGCCTTGATGTCGCGCATGTGCAGCACGTCGTCGAGGTTCATCAGCGTGTCCAGCAGCGAGACGCCCGCGATGACGTGATGGCCATTGCGCCGCACGGAGCTGACCCGCGCCTGCCCGCGGTACGCTTCGTGCTCATCGAAGGTGATGATGATCTCCTCGAGGGTCGCCCCGAGCTCCACCGGCACGGCGGCGGGCCACTCGAAGGCGACGCCGTTCTGCGAGACATCGTGGAGCTCGCAAACGTAGCTGCGGTCACCGTCCGTGAGCGTGACCGAGACGCTGACCGGTCCGAGATCGGATCGCTGGTAGCGATCGGGACGAAAGTAGACGTCGCGTCCCTGAGCGCCGTCGAACTCGGCGTACGGCGCGACCTTCGAAACGTGGTCGCGGGACTCGGAGACGTCGGCTTGGATCGCGAGCTCTCCGGAGCCCGCGATCACAGCTTGGGTATCCAGTGCGGAAGCACTCATGGTCATTCCCTTTCAGCGAAGCGAGGTTTGGCAGTTTCGCCGCGGGAGTCATACACCACACGTTCGCGACTTTCGAGACCGTCCCTTCGAGCTGCTGTCGCGCGTCAGCTGACACGACGCCGCTCGCATCGGTCGGGTGCGATCTGTGGCTTCCGAAGCGAACGGGATCGACTTCGATCGCGTTTGCTCGAAACGCCCGCAAATCGCAACGGGGTCGAAACATCGACCGCCAAGGCCTTGTCTCGAACGGTCCGCGCCGTGCCGCGCGCTAGTCCATCCAGCGCAAGCCGACCGGCAAATCATCGCCGAAAAGCTCGGCGCGCTCCGCCGCCTCGAACGGCACGTACTCGCGAACGCCGCGCACCCACTCC
This sequence comes from Pseudomonadota bacterium, assembly GCA_023418705.1. Lineage (GTDB taxonomy): Bacteria > Myxococcota_A > Polyangia > Polyangiales > Polyangiaceae > JAEZYZ01. The sequence continues at coordinate 25,665 of JAEZYZ010000403.1, forward strand.
TCTGGGGCTCCGGCGGCCGCGAGGCGATCGGCGACCTCGAAGCGAGTGCGATCTGGAAGATCGCGGGTGCGATCTCCCGTGACACGCGCCAGCTGATACGCCGCGCGCGCGGCTGTCGGCACCGCGTCCCATTTCTCTCGCAGCAGGTGATCAATGAACCGCTCCGCGCTGCGGACGGGCACGACGTGGTGGGCGCTCGCATAGGCGGGCACGCGCGCTCCGATCCTGCCAATCGCGGTCCAGAGGCGCGGGTCGCGATCCGTCCAAGTGCGCTCGAGCAGCCAGCTGCCGAGCTCCGCCCGATCTTCGGCGGGCACCCGCTCGAGCCAAGAGGCGGTCTCGACCATCTCGTCGAGGGCTTGAGGCCGCAGCTTCTTCGGCCGCTTCAGCTTGAGCTCCGCAGGCGCGAGGAATGGGTCGAGCCATCCGCGCAGCGCGGTCTGGGCTGCGGCGTCGAGGCCGGCTGCCACCCGCCGCCAGCAAATCCAATACTGTTGCCAGCTTCGGACTTCGTCTTGAAACTGTGGGGGTTGGTGGATGAGCGGGGCGAGTCGCCCGGCGCGGCTCGGATCCTTGGCGTGCCCGAAGCCCGGTCGCAGGCAGAAGCCGGCGAGCAAGAAGAACAGCCGCTCGTGATCGGGGGAGCGGCGCCGCGCGGTCGCGTGCACGATCAGGCGATCGAACAGCGCCCGGTTGAGCTCGGTGCTCCAGCTGCGCCGCTCGCCCAAGAGCCGCTCGAGCTCGCGCAACAGGTCCTTCACCTCCCGCGGCGACACGTCCTTGCGACCCTTGCCGAAGATCCGCTCGATCGCTTCGGCCGCCGCATCGAAGCCCGGCGAGGTCGAAGCACGCCCCTCGGGCTTCGTCGAGGGTGGAGCGGGCGCCGCTCTGGAGCGCAGATCGAACGTCAGGCGGAAGCGCCGCGCGCGATCCTTGGCCCGGGTGAGCTCGACGCACGCGAGCTCCACGGTGCCGGTGGCCGTCAGCTCCCCCTCGAGACCGACGGGCAGCTCCTCGGCGGCGTCACTGGCTTCGAAGCGCGCGCCGACCGGCGGCAGGCGCTGAAAGTCCTCACCTTCGAGGTCGACGACCTGACCGGGCGCGTGCGCGGCGACGTCCGACGCGAACAGGTCGAAGCGCACGGGCTCTCCCACCCGCAACGCGAAGGAGCGGCCCACCGCGTGCCGTTCGCCCTCGAGCGAGCCGCGCGGCACGACGCAGACGCCGCGCAGCTGCGCGCCGCCGTCCGCCTCGACGGCGACGTAGTAGCCGTGCGCGCTGCCGCCGCCGATGCGGGTCCCGAAGCCGCACAGGGAGAGGCCGTAGGCCACGGCGCCGCGCGCCACCGCCAGGTCGGGGTGCGGCTGCGGCAGCAGGCGGGGGGAGACGCCCCAGAACGTGGCCACCGCCTCGCGCAGGCGCTCGGCCGCGCGCGGGGCGCGAAACAGGCCGCCGTTGAGCAAGAGGGCCGCCGGCGGTCGTTGGCCGTGGCGCGTGAGGAAGGCCGCGAGGTGGCGCGTGATGGCGGGTTCGCTCTCGTAGGGCAGTCCGAACGCCACGAGGGCCGAGCGTCCCCGCGGCGGCGGCTCGTCGCGCCTGACGAGCGGCAAGAAGCCATCGAAGACCAGCCGCTCGGTCTCCTCTCGCGAGAGCGTCGTGCTCAGGGTGGCGCCGACCAGCGTGGCGCCCCTGCGGGCTACCGAGATGGCGACGCTATCGGGTGCGTCGGACGACAGCAGGCGCTCTTTGGCGGCGTGGCAGGCGAGCACCAGCTCCGAGAACGCTTCTGGCGGAAGGCGCGCGGGCGGCTCCACGAGCTTCGCTTCGCAGACGTGAGCCAGCGCCAGGTCTACGTTGTCGCCACCGAGCAGCAGGTGGCGCCCCACCGCCGATCGTTCGAGCACGAGCTCGCCGTCGGTCGATCGAGCCACCGAGATCAGCGTCAGATCGGTGGTGCCACCCCCGACGTCGCAGACCAAGACCTCGGCGCTCGAGCCGTCCGCGACGAGCGCCGCGAGCTGCCCGACCCCGGCGCGCGCCAGGTAGTCGTGGAATGCCGCTTGAGGCTCCTCGAGCAGCCGCACGTCGAGCCCGGCGCGCTGCGCCGCCTGGACGGTCAGCTCGCGCGCGACCGGATCGAACGACGCCGGGACGGTGAGGATCACCAACTGCTGATGCAAGGGATCCCGCGGGTGCGCTCGATCCCAGGCGCGGCGCACCTGCGACAGGACGAGAGCGCTCGCATCGACCGGTGACAAGCGAGGCACGTCCGCTTCGGTGGCCCACGGCAAGATGGGTGCGGTCCGCTCCACGTTCGAATGCGACAGCCAGCTCTTGGCGGAGGTGACGGCGCGGCCGGGCACCTCACGCGCGCGTCGCCGGGCAAACTCGCCGATCACCCAGTCGCCGCTGTCGCGCTCGGCCTCGGCGAGCTCGCCCGGCAGGGGCGCGTACAAGAACGAAGGCAACAGCGAGCGTCCGTCCACCTCGGTGGGGGAGACCCGCTGCGGCACCTGAAAGATTTCCGGGTCGGCGTCGGCGCGGACCGGAGCCCACGCCACGACGGTGTGGGTCGTGCCGAGATCGATGCCGACGACGAGCTTCGGCGCCATGGCCCCCTATATAGCGGACGGCGCGCGCTTTGCCGCTTCGGGCTCACGAGCCGGCGCGCGGAGCGGGCGCACGGCGATAGTGGTAGCCGTACGCGGTATGGAAGCCGGCGCGCGCGTACAAGGCGATGGCGGCCCCATTGTCCCGCTCCACCTGCAGGTAGGCGCGCTGAGCGGCCGCCGCGCGCGCGTGCCGGCCGAGCGCTCCGAGCAGGGCGCGGCCGATGCCTCGGCCCCGGTGCGCCGGCAGCGTGAGCATCGAGAAGATGCCGAGCCAGGCCCCGTCGATCACGCCGAGCGCCGTGCCGGCGGGCTCCCCGGCGAGCTCGGCCAGCGCGAACGCGGCACCGGGGCCGATCCGCAGCAGGAGCTGGCGGTAGATCTCCGGCACCTGTCGAAACCGGCTCTGCCCGATGGCGATTTCAGTCCAGGCTTCGAAGGGCTGCGCCTCGACGCGGGTCGCGATCGTGGCGCCGACGTTCGCGCCTTGGTTTCCGGCCAGGGCCGACAGATCGCAGACCTCGACCCGCACGGGGGCGTCCACCACGAACCCGCGCTCGGCGAGCCGCACGTCGAGGTCGGGCGGGTGGGTGAGCGGCGAGAGCTGAAACAGGCACGGCAACCCGCGCTCTGCATACCAATCCTCTGCCCTTCGCAGCGCGGCGCTCACGTCGCTGGGTCCCCCTGCGGCCGTGAAGGCCGAGTTGGCTCGGCGGGTCACGCCATGCGTGCTGCGCAGGCGCCAGCCGTCGAGGTCGTGCACCTCCTCCGCGGGCCAGGCCGCGAACGCGCGGTGCTCGAGATCGGCGATCACGGCGTGGGGACCGGGCCCGCCACGCAGTTGCCGCTCGGCTCCATGTCGAACAGGTAAGGATCGGCGCAGCCGAGCCCCAACGAGGAGGCGTCGTAGCCGCACACGCCGTTGGCCTGGCAACAGCCGAGCAGACCGAAGAACTCGTCGTCGCCCGGGAGCGGCGGGCACGCATCGGTGTACGTCCCGGGTTGGTCTGCCGGGGAGCAATAGCCCTGGTTGCCGACGTCCACACCACAGAAATACCCCTCGCCGCAGCACGCGGCATAGTTGAGGGGCGGATAGCCCGGCACCACACGGACGTGCGGCTCGCAGGCGGTGCCGGTGGGGCAGCTGAGGGTGCCGGTCGCGCAAATCTCGCTGCAGCTGGCGGCGTCGCCCGTCGCGCACGTGCAGTCCTCCACGCAGCCGCCGCAGTTGCAGAGCGGGGGATGGCAAGCGCCCAGCTCCGCGAGGCAGCTGCCGAGCGCCCCGGTCTCACACACGCACGCGCCGATCGAGTTGGCGCAGCCGCAGCCGTCGCCGGTGGAGCAATCATCGCCACAGAGCTCGCCGCAGAACGTCGCGTCGTTGAGGTGACACATGCAGCTGTCGAGGCAGGAGCCGCAGTTGCACTGCGGGTACTCGCAGGGGGGCGGCGGATCGACGCAGCCGCACTCCTCCGGGGTGCCACCGAGACAGACGCATTCGTCACAGGCGTCCGCGCAGCCCGAACAATCCGGGGCGCTGCACTCAGCGCCCTCGCACTCGGGACACTCTGCGTAGGCGGCACAATCGAGCAGGTCCAGGAGGGCCTGGTACGACGCCCCGTCGGGACCGCCCACCGCGTCGATCTCCGCCTGGCAGTTGTCCGGCTGGTAGCAATGGGTGGGATCGGAGAGGGGCCCCGCGACCGGCAGGACGAGGCAGTCGGTCGCAGCGGCGCAGCCCAAGACCTCCCCGCAGCCGGCGTCGTCCAGGCAGGTGGTGAACTCGCTGCGGCACTCCTCACAGCGGCAGGTGAAGCACGCGTCGGGCGGATCCGTCTCGCAGCTGAGGGGGCCCGCGTCCGGTCCCGTCTCGGGCCCGGCTTCCGTGCCACTGTCGGTGCCGCCGTCCGCCGTGTTCTTCGCCTGGCGCACGCACTCGGCCTGTGCCGACGCGCCCTGCTCGCACAAGCAGCGCGTCAAGACGTCACCGCACCCGTCGCACTCGTGGCCTTCGGCGCAGCTCGGGTAGGGATCCCGGGTGTTGAGGAAGCAGCTCGCCGCGAGCTGGTACTCGTCCGCCGCCGGGTTGGCGCGCCGGGCGGTGCAGACGCAGCCGTGGTAGGCCGTATTGCAGCGGTCGCAGCCGTGGGCGTTGCAGCCCTCGTAGCCGCCGATGGGGTAGACGGTGTCGAGGGAGCGGTCGGTCTCCAAACCGAGCAGGCTGGAACAGCCCAAGCCGACCCAGAGCGCCATCGACAGGAGGCAGGCCGCGCGCAGCGCGAGCATCAAGAAGCGCATCATCACCACTCTCCCAAGAGCCTGAGCCCCGCCGTTCCAGCGCCGACCACGGGATCGAAGCGCACGGCGGTGGTCCGCCTCTGCGGGCGTGGCGCCGTGGCGGTGTTCGACGGCGCCGTGGCCAAGAGGACGATGCCGCCGATCAGCGCGGCCGCGCCGAGGCCCATCGTGACGGTGGCGATGGTCGCCTGAGTGCCGGCCTCCTCCGCCAGGTCGACGCCTTCGGCGTCGCACAACGTGTTGTCGTTCGGGCGGCAGTGATCGTCGGCGTCGTTGTTCTTGCCGACCGCGCTGAGCGCGAACACGCCACCGGCGCCGAGCCCCGCCGCGCCGACGCCCGTCAGCACCCAGCCCGCGATGCGCTGCCCGCTGCCGCTTCCCCGGTCGGCCGCTGGTTGGGGGGCGGGGGGCTGGGCGACCACCGGGG
>JAEZYZ010000419.1 GCA_023418705.1 Pseudomonadota bacterium
TTCGGATTGGGGGGCGTGGTGATCTCGGGGGGGTCGGGGCGGTGGTGGCGCGCCGCCGACAGCGCGCGGGCGTCGCCGAGCCGGGCGGCGCGGCGCGTGCGCGGCAGCTTGCCCGCGGCGCCGATCACCGACGCGAGCGCGCGCTCGAACGCTTCGGCGACCGGGCGCGCGCCGCCCGTCACCGTGCCGGGCGCCTTGAACGACAGGGACTGGTGGTTGAAGCTCGCGTTGGAGCTGTCGATCAGGGCGCGGCAGAAGGCGAGCTTGCAGAGATTGACCGCTGCCTTCGACGCCGTCTCGGCGCGCAGGACCTCGAAGGCGCGCGCCAGCGCCGCCAGCGTGTCGGGCGGCCACCAGCGCTCGATGTTGTGCAGGGCGGGCCGCCAGGCGGTGCGGCTCCGGCCCCGCAGGACTGCGGTGAGGGCGCGCTCGCCGAGGGCCGCAGCGGCGCTCCGCTCGCGCGCCGAATAGCTTCGGCTCTTGGCGCTGGCCAGCCACACCAAAAATGGGTTCAGGTCGAGCGTGTCGCAGTCGAGGCCGAGCTCGGTGCAGACCAGGAGCGTGGTGCCGGTGCCGCAGAACGGATCGAGCACGGGCCCGCCGGCGTCTCCGCGCGTCGAGACCAGCTCGCGCACCAGGTGCAGGGAGTAGGCCGGGGTCAGGCGCAGCCAGCCATAGCGGGTGGCGCGCAGGTTGCCGCGCTGCGTGTAGCGGAGGCGCGCGCTGGTCGGTGGGAGCTCGGCCGGGGCGATCATGGGTCCTGGGGCGCCGCTCTTGTACCTCAGGTGGCCACGGGCGCGCTGCTGGGACGGCCGATGAGGGTGATGAGCAGCACGGTGGCCGTCGCGCCGAGGGCGTAGGCGAACGGCAGCGGTACCCCGAGCACGACCGGGAAGTAGCCGAAGAGCAGCGCGATCACCATGGCGGCGACGGCGTACGGCAGCTGGGTCGCGACGTGGTCGAGGTGGTCGCAGCTCGCGCCGATGCTGGACATGACGGTGGTGTCGCTGATGGGCGAGCAGTGGTCGCCAAAGATCGAGCCGTCGAGGACCGAGGCCATGGTGAGGAGCATCACGGGGGCGCCCCCCAGGGCGAACGCCAGCGGGACCGCGGTGGGCAGCAAGAGCGCCATCGTGCCCCAGGAAGATCCGATCGCGAACGAGACGGCGGAGGCCAGCAGGAACGTGAGCAGCGGAACGCTCTCGGCGGGCAACGCCGGTCCGAGCAGGCCCACCAGGTAGGTGCCGGTGCCGAGATCTTTGCACGCGGCCGCCAGGCCCCAGGCGAGCAGCAGCACCCCAACCGCGAAAAAGCCCGTCGAGACGCCGGACCGAAAGGCCGAGAGCGCCTGGCTCGGGCGGAGGACGCGCTGCCCGAGCGGCAGCGCGACCGCCAGCGCCGCCCCGAGCACGACCGACCAGAACAGGACCTGGACGTTGTTCTCGCTGCGCCGCAGCACAGCTTGCCAGAAGCCGAAGTCGAACGCAGCGAGCGGATCTTTGGCGATCACCGCGAGGCCGCCGCCGTCCAGCAGCAGGCCGATCAGCATGGCGACGACCACCGCGCCGATGGGCAGCGCGGCGTTGACCCAGCGCGCGGGCGTGCCGGCGGACGGCTCGGCGGGTTGCGCCTTGGCGCCGCCGAGCGGCGCCGCGCCGTCGCGCAGCAGCTTGCCCGATCGGCGGGCGCGGCGCTCGGCGCGCAGCATCGGACCGAAGTCGCGGTCGAGTACGGCGATCGTGGCGGTGAAGAGCAGCGCGTAGACGCAATAGAAGCGCAGCGGCAGCGCCTGCACGAGCAAGGCGTAGCCCGAGTCGGGCAACCCGAGCCCTTGGGCGACCTCGCCGAGCACGCCCGCTTCGTAGCCGACCCAGGTCGACAAGAGCGTGAGCCCGGCGACCGGTGCGGCGGTGGAGTCGACCAGGTAGGCGAGCTTTTCGCGCGAAATGCGCAGCCGGTCGCACACTGGGCGCATCGTCGGGCCGACCAGCATCGCGTTGGCGTAGTCGTCGAAGAAGATCAAAAGGCCGAGCCCGACGGTGCCCAGCTGCGCCGACCGCACGCCGTCGAGCTTGCGCGAGAACGCCGACACGACGCCGGCCGCGCCCCCTGCCCTCGCGATGACCTGCACCATGCCGAGCAGGGTCAGCGTGAAGCCGATGATGTACAGGTGGCTCGCATCGCGCACGGTCTCGAGGAAGTAGCTGCGGAGCCCGCCCGGCAGGGCCCCGACCGGGCCGAAGCGGGCGACCGCCGCCAGCAAGAGCGCGCCGAAGAGTGAGAGGAAGAGCTGGCGCGTCAGCACCGCCAGCAGGATGGCCAGCAGCGGCGCGAGCAGCGATGGCCAGCCAGGCTCCTGCGTGGAGCTTGGCTTCGCCGCGAGAACGGCGATCAGCGCTCCGGACCAGAGCAGCGCGGCCGCCGCGTGGCGTGGAGCGGGCGGCCACCAGCGGGAGCGGGTCATCCTGGGCACGGGTGTAGCCGAATCGACGCCCCGCGTGCAGCCGCCGCGGCTGGCCGGCGGACGAGCGGCTTCGGGCGGGCCTTGTCAGGCCGGCCGAGTCCGGGAAGGATGGGGGCAACGTTCATGCTGCGAGCCAGAAAGCTGTGGATCTTCCTGCTGACGCTGGTCCTCTTGGGCGTCAGCGCCGGGCCGCTCGTGAGCGGGGCCCGGACGGCCTCCGCTGCGGCCGCGCAAGCGAGCGAGCCCGCCGCCGCGGTCGAGGAGGCGCCCGAGGCGCCCGGCGCCGCTTTCAGCGAAGGCCTGAACGACGCGGTCGGGCAAGTGAACGGATGGATGGCGAGCGTGCTGTTCTTCAGTGTCACGGGCGATCTCATCACGGTGGGCAAGGTGGACGCGGCGGGCCACCCCGTGCTGGACCCGAGCACCGGGCAGCAAGTGCGCGAGCCGGTCGCGGTGCCGTTTCTGGTGGCGGTCCTGGGACTCGGAGCGCTCTTCTTCACGTTCTTCTACCGCTTCATGAACGTCCGCGGGTTCGCGCACGCGATCCAGATCGTGCGCGGCAAGTATGACGATCCGAATGCCGTCGGCGAGATCACGCACTTTCGCGCGCTCACCAGCGCGCTCAGCGCCACCGTCGGCCTGGGCAACATCGCCGGGGTCGCGATCGCGATCCAGCTCGGCGGGCCCGGGGCGGTGTTCTGGATGGTGGTCGCGGCCTTCTTCGGGATGAGCGCGAAGTTCAGCAGCTGCACGCTGTCGCAGCTGTATCGGCGGCGCAACGCGGACGGCAGCATCTCCGGCGGCCCGATGTACTACCTGGACATGGCGTTCGCCGAGCGGGGTGGCGGCTGGCGCCACATCCGCAAGCTGCTCGGGGTCATGTACGCGCTGATGGTCATGGCGGGCTCCTTCGGGGGCGGCAACATGTTCCAGAGCAACCAGTCGTTCGAGGCGCTGAGCTCGACCTTCGGCATCCCGCAGAGCTCGGCGTGGATCTTCGGCGTCGTGATGGCCGTGCTGGTCGCGCTCGTGATCCTGGGTGGGATTCAGCGCATCGGGGCGGCGACCTCGCGCATCGTGCCGGCGATGGTCTTCATCTACGTCACGGCCTCGCTCTTCATCATCGGCACCAACCTTGGACGCGTCCCCGAGTCGCTCGGGCTGATCTTCCGCATGGCGTTCAGCGACAACGCCTACTACGGCGGCGCGGTGGGGGTGCTCGTGTGGGGCGTGAAGCGCGCCTCGTTCTCGAACGAGGCCGGCATCGGCAGCTCCGCGATCGCCCACGCTGCGGCCAGGACGGACGAGCCCGTGCGCGAGGGCTTGGTGGCGATGATGGAGCCGTTCGTGGACACCATCATCGTGTGTCTGATGACGGCGACCGTCGTCATCATCACTGGGGCTTGGAACGATCCGACCATCCCGAGGGAGGCTGGGGTGACGCTGACGACGGAGGCCTTCCGCAGCGTGCTGCCGTGGTTCCCCTTCGTGCTGACGGTCTGCATCCTGTTGTTCGCGTACTCGACGATGATCTCGTGGGCGTACTACGGCGAGCGCGGCTGGATCTACCTGATGGACCACTTCGGTGGGCGCGGGCTGTCGACCATCATGGTCTACCGGGTCGTGTTCGTCGTGTTCGTGTTCGTCGGCGCCGTCATCAACCTCGGCGAGGTGCTGACGTTCTCCGACTTGTGCATCCTGTCGATGGCGTTCCCGAACATCCTGGGCAGCGTCATCTTGGCGCCCCGGGTTCGAAAGCGGGTGGACGCCTACTGGCGCCGTTACAAGTCCGAGCCGGCGTAGCCGGGGAGGGCCGCTACTCGCAGGGGCGCAGGATCTTCAGCCCGTCGACCTGCACCTCGCACAAGCGATCGCTCGTGCTCTTCGCGGCGGGCGCCTGTGTGGTGGTGCGGTTGCTGGCGCGCCGGGGCGCTACCAGCGTGATGGTGACCTTCTGGTCACTTTGCGCCAGGACCTTCGCGGTGCCGTGCAGGGTGCCGCGGCGGGCCGCAAGCTCGAGCGTCTCCCCGGGATCGGCGCTCACCGTGCACGGGGTGGTGTCGCAGACCTGGTAGCCACCTTTGGTGACCAGCGCGCCCGGCGGCAACGTGACGACCTCGAGCGCCACCTTGCCGGCGGCGGGCTCGGGCTCCGTATCGCTGCCGTCGACGGTCGCGGGCTCCGAGGCGGGCGTGGTGGGCGGTTCGGGCGGGACCGGCGCGGGGGCGGCTCGGGCGGACGCGCGAGAAACGGCGGACCCCATCGGCAAGGCGTCGGCGGCGACGGGGACCCCGCCGCGCAGCACGAACAGCGCGAGCGCCGCCGCGGCGCCGAAGGTGACGACGCCGAAGCCGGCGAGCAGGTACGGCCAGCGGCCGCGCGTGGGGGTCGTCTCGACCGCGGCCAGGGTGACGTCGATGGTCTGGGCGCGTCCCGTCGAGCTCGGGCTGGCTTCGATGAGCGTGGCGGCTGGCTCGCGGATCTGGACGGGCGGGACCGGCACCGCGGGCGCCCGCCCGCTGGCGCGGGCCGACCCGGCGCCCTCCGGCGTCGCCAACAGGCCGGCCGCGAACTCGCCGGCGGATTGGAAGCGATCCTCCGGCGCCTTGGCGAGCGCCCGATAGACCAGCGCCTCGAGCTCGGGCGAGACGCTGAGGTCGGGCGCGAAGCTCTTCAGCGTCGGCACCGGGTTGTTCTGGTGCGCCGCCAGGACCGCCATGAACTCCTTGTCGGTGAACGGGACGGTGCCCACCAGCATCTCGAACAAGATCACGCCGACCGCGTAGGTGTCGACCCGCTGGTCGATGCTGCGGCCCGCGGCCTGCTCCGGAGCCATGTACTCGGGCGTGCCGAAGATCATCCCCGCGCGGGTGAGGCGGCGCTTGGCGTCGCCGCCCCCCTCTTCCGGGCGGCGCAGCAGGGCGATGCCGAAGTCGAGGATCTTCACGATCTCGTCGCCGTCGTCCGTGCGGTGCAAGAACACGTTCTCCGGCTTCATGTCGCGGTGGATGACGCCGCGGGAGTGTGCGGCGCCGAGGGCGCGGCAGACCTGGACGGCGACCCGGACCGCTCGCCGCGGGTGCACTTGGTGGACACGCGACAGCTCGTCGGCCAGATCGTTGCCCTCGAGGAACTCCATCGCCAAAAAGAAGGAGCCGTCTTCCAGCTGGCCGAAGTCGAAGACGTCGAGCACGTTGGGGTGCTTGATGCGCGAGGCGCTGATCGCCTCTTGCTGAAAGCGGGTCACGATCTCGGTCCGCGCCGAGAACTCGTTGCGCAGGACCTTGAGGGCGACCTTCTTCTGGATCGCCTCGTGCTCGGCCAAATAGACGCGGCCCATACCCCCTTCGCCGAGCAGTCGCACCAGGCGATAGCGACCAGCGGCGAGGCTCCCGAGGAGTGGATCTTGTCGGGTCTGCATGTGCGGACGGTGAGTGGAACGGCGCCGGGCTCGGTTTGATAACCATAGCGTCACGCGCGCGCGCCCGCTACTCGGACGGGACGGGGGTTTTCGGATGAAAGGCGCAGATTTTTCCTGACTTGGCGCGGGTGGCGACCTCGACCCACCTGCCACCACCTGCGGCGTCGTCCATCCGGCGATGGTCGAGCGGTGGGCGGGTGAAAGGGCCTGTGGTCAAACGTGCCAAGCGTTTGATACGGTAAAGGCCTCAGATGATCGTCATCATGGAGCCGGAGGCGCCCGAGGCGGCGGTGGAGAATGTCATCTCGTTCTTGGTGAGCGCCGGTTTCGACGTGCACCGATCGAGCGGACAGAGCCGCGTCACGTTGGGCGTCGTGGGGGACGTCACCGGCGACGACGTGTCGGTGGTGCGAGAGTTCGACGCCGTCGCCGAGGTGGTGCGGGTGTCGGAGCCGTTCCGGTTGGCGTCGCGGCGCTTTCGGCAGCAGTCGACCGTGGTGGAAGGACCGTGGGGCATCATCGGGGGCGAGCGACCCTGGATCGCGATCGAACCGGTCGGGCTGACCGCCGGGGAAGGCGCGAGCTCACCTCAGCGCGACGCGCGGCGCACGACGGACATGCCGTACGCCGTGGTGGCGGGGCGCCCGTTCGACGCCGCGGTCACGCGCGGGCGCAGCGCGCCGGACAACATCGGATCGCTCGCGTGTTTGTCGGTGCACGCGCAGCCGGCAGAGCCAAAGTTCCCCGTCGTGTTCGTCGAGCGGGCGCCGAGCTGGGGCGCCAACCACTGGATCGGCGCCGCCGAGCGTGAGCTCGGACGGCGGGAGAACAGCGTGGTGCTGCTGGAGGCGGGGGGAGAGTACCCGAACGGTGCGCGGACGCTGGAGATCGCCGCGATCGCGCGCGCCAAGATCCGCACGCACCTGCCGATCGTGGTGGACGTGCCGAGCATCGCGCAGCGCGCCCGGTATTGCGCCGCGGTGGCGTGCGCCGCGATCGGGTCGGGCGCGGACGGCGTGATCTTGCGCGTGTGGGTCGGCCGCGAAGGGGAAGTCCCGCGCGTGCCGGCGACGTTGCCGTGGAGCGACGCCGTGGAGCTCGCCGAGCGGCTGCGGCGCGTTGGCGCAGCCGTCCGGCGATGATGCGCCTGTGCATCGTCGGGTTCGGCTTGATCGGCGGATCGATCGCGGCGGCGCTGCGCGCGCGCGGGCACGCGGTGCACCTGACGGCGATCGACGGCGGCGCGGTGCTCGAGACGCCCCGCGCCGCCGAGCTGGCGGACGCGCTGGTGGACGCGGGCGACGACCCTGGCCGCAGGAGCGCGCTGTCGAGCGCGGATTTGGTGGTGTTGGCGGTGCCGGTGCGGCGGATCGAGGTGCTCTTGCCGGAGGCGCTCGAGCTGGGGCGCGCCGTCACCGACTGCGGGTCGACCAAGCGCGCCCTGATGCGCGCCGCGGCGGCGTTGCCGCGTGGCCGCCGGTTCGTCGGTGGCCATCCCATGGCCGGGGCGCCCCAGGGCGGGGTGCACAACGCGCGCGCCGATCTCTTCGAGGGGCGCGGGTGGATCCTGTGCCCGGAGGCGAGCGACGCTGAGTGCGTCGAGAAGGTACGAGGGTTGCTGCAGGCGGTGGGCGCGCGCGAGATCTGCATGAGCGCCGAGCAGCACGACCGGGCCGTGGCCGTCACGAGCCATGTGCCGCAGCTGTTGGCGAGCGCGCTGTGCGTCCAGGCGAGCGCCGCGAAGGCGACCGTCGCGGCGGGGCCGGCGTACGCTGGCGCCACGCGGGTCGCTGGCGGCCCGGCGGACATGTGGCGCGACATCTTCGCGACCAACGGGGACGAGGTGGCGCGGGCGCTCGGCGAGCTGTGCGGCGAGCTTCAAGGGGTGGCGGGAGCGCTGGCCGGGGGCGATCCGGAGCGGGCGCTCGGGCTGCTCGAGCGGGCGCGCCGCGAACGCGCTGGGGAACGCGAGTGATGGCGGCCGGGAGGGGGCCGCGGCGTGGCCGGCATTTTGCTTCGTGCCGGCGCGGCATGCGGTGGTGGGCATTGGGGCTTGGGGCGGCGTTGGGCGCTGCGGTGCCAAGCTGTCTGCTCAATCCGCAGCCGGAGCCGCCCGCCGAGGAAGCCCCTGGCGCCGGGAGCGGAGGGGCGGGCAACGTGGACGGCGGCGGCCTCGGCATCGGGGGCAGCGGCAATCACGGCGGTGGTCCCGTCGGCGCGCCGGGGGGCGGTCCGGCGCTGCCTGTGGTGGACGCGGGAGCGCCCGAGGGCGGGATGGCGGGGGATGAAGTGGACGCCGGCGACGCCTCGATGCCGGCCAAGGATGGTGGGGAGGACGCTGGCGACGGCGCGGTCGACGGCTCGCCGGATTCCGGCGTCGACGTCGGCGACGCGGGCGACGCGCAGCCCACGGAGTGACCTCCCGGGACGCCGCGAGCTGGCTCTGGGGCAAGCGGCGGCACAGCTGAGCCGGACGCGGGTGCCGCGGGTTGTGCCAAAGTGTGTCAGCCGTCAGCAGCGCTGGCGCCGCCGCCTGGGAGATTGGGCCCTCGAAACGCGCGAGAGCGGGTTCTCGGTCGCGCGCTCGAGGCTGGCCCGAGACGTGCTAAACAAGCGGGGGGCCATGAGTTTGTCGCGCGCCAGAAGGTCGAGCCTCGCCGCAGCGTTGGTCTGCGCTGCGGGCTGCAATCTGGTGCTCAACCCGCAGCCGGAGCCGCCCGCTACCGGTCCGCCCACGGGCGACACCGGGGGCAGCGGGGGCTCGGCGACCGGCGGTTCCACGGCCAGCGGTGGCGGGGGCGGCTTCGGCGCGAACGCTGGGGCGACGGGTGGCGCGAGCTCGGGCACGGGCGGAGCCTCCCCCGGAACGGGTGGCACCGCCGACACGGGCGGGAGCGGCGGCGCAGCCCCGAACACGGGCGGCAGCGGCGGGTCGAGCGCCGGCGGGTCGAGCG
>JAEZYZ010000458.1 GCA_023418705.1 Pseudomonadota bacterium
GCCGAGACGCTGGCCATGAGCTTCACCGAGCCGTCGCGGGGCGCCGCGCGTCCTGCCGCCGAGCCGCCCGCCGAGCCGCTGCCGGCCGGCGAAGCCGCCCTGGGGGGCGCCCCGTCCAGTCCGCAAGCGCCGGAGCCAACCCCAGGGCCGCCGATCGAGGGCGCGGCTGGCGCGACGTCCTCGGACGCGGGCACGCGCGGGGTCCAGATCGGCGAGCCCACGGTCGACGGACCGCTGCTGCCCGAGGACGCCAAGGCCGGCGTCCTGCGCTCGCTGCACCGCATCGAACAGTGCCTGCTCACTCGATCGGACGCGCCGGAGTCGGGGCGGGTCGAGCTCAGGTTCCTCATCGAGCGCGGCGGCAGCGTCAGCCACGTGGAGCTCGCCGACGGCATGCTGCCCAACCCGGTGATGCAGTGTCTGTTCCTTGCCATCTACCGGACCGGGTTCGCGAGCCCGGCGGGAGAGCGCGCGGACGTCCGGATCGAAATGCGCTTCTCGAAGTGAAGCCGCGCCTCAGGTCTCGCGCGGCAGGCCGTGACCGGGGCGCCCGAGCTCGTTCACTTGCAGATCGATGAAGCGCGCCACGTCGGCCTGGTGCAGCATCCCGACGATCTGTCCCTGGCTTCGGACGGGCAGCAGGGCCATCTTCGATCGGCCGAAGCTCCTGAGCGCTCGCCACATGTCCAGGTTCGGGTCGAGCACGGGGAGCGTGCCGAGATCGCGCACCACGTCGCTGACGGGTCGCGTCTCCCACTCGCTGCGGGGGATCGCGCGCACATCGCGCGCCTCCACGATCCCCGCGACGCGGTCGCCTTCGTAGACCACCACGGCTTGCTGCTGCCGCGCGATCAGGTGCTGGTGCACGAGCGTGCTGATCGGCTCGTTCGCCAGCACGCCGGGCGCGCTCTCACGCCGCATAAGCCGCCAGACCGGTACGTCCTCGAGCATCTCCCTCACCAGATGTTGGCGATAGCTGAGCCGGGCGGCATTGTTCAGAAACCAGCCGATGAACGCCAACCAGATGCCTTGCATCAGGCCCCCTCCCAGGACGGGCACCACGACCCCGAAGGCCATCGCCGCTCCGAGCGCGATCAACGCGAACCCGAAGGCTTGGCCCAGGCGCGACGCCCAACGGGTGGCAAGCTTCAGATCTTTGCTGATGCCCCAGATGAGCGCGCGCAGCACGCGACCGCCGTCGAGCGGGAAACCTGGCAAGAGGTTGAAGAGCCCGACCAGGATGTTGATCGGCCCGAGCCAGGCCAGCAGCGTGACGAGCGGGCTCATCTGCTGCAGCGCCAGCATTGGATCTTCCGGCAGCGCGGTCGGCGACAGGAGCATCGCAAGGAAGCTGCAGGCGATGCCGATGCCGACGCTGGTGACCGGGCCGATCCCCGCCATCACCGCCTCGTGCAGCGGCGACGCTGGATCTTCCTCGATGTTCGCCACGCCGCCGAAGATGAACAGGGTGATCCGTTCGACGGGGATGCCGTAGGCCTTGGCGACGAGCGCGTGCGACAGCTCGTGCACCAGGATCGACAGGAAGAACAGCACCGCCGCGGCGGCGGCCAGACCCCACGTGAGCAGCGGGCTCCAGTCCGGATGCCACGCCGGAAACGCCCCAGCACCCAGGCTGAACCACACCAAGACGAAGATGACGATGAGGCTCAGATCGAGGGTGATCCGGATGCCGAAGAGGCGGCCGAGGTGAATTCCCGAGCGGAGCATACGAGCACGGTTGCAGCAATCGTACCGAGCGGCGTAAAAGCACGCGGAGGGCTCACCCCAGGTGGCGCTGGGGGCGCTCCCGGAGGTGCCTCCCGGACCAACCCGCCACAGGCGAGGGCTGACGCGACGCGAATGCCTCAGTCCCGGTAGCCGATCTCCAGCGCCAGGCCGTCCTCGGCGACCTGCAGTCGTCCCTCGAAGCGGGCGCGGGCCTCTCGCAGCAGAGTGCCCGGCTCGTTGTCGTACCGGGTCGACAAGTGGCTGAGCACCAGGTGCTCGACGCCCGCCGCCGCGGCGACCTGGGCGGCCTCTTCCGCCGTGCTGTGTCGGGTGAACACGGCCCGATCGGCGTCGGCGGCGCTGAAGGTCGACTCGTGCACCAACAGGTCTGCGCCTTGCGCAGCTTCGATCAGCGCTTCACAGGGGCGCGTGTCGCCGGAGAAGGCCAGCTTTCGGCCGCTGCGCGGCGGGCCGAGCACCGCGTCCGGCGGGATCGTCCTGCCCCCCGGGAGGGTGACGCTCTCACCGCGCTGCAGCGTGCCGAACAGCGGGCCTTGTGGGATGCCGAGCGCGCGCGCCTTGTGGACGTCGAAGACGCCCGGTCGCGCAGGCTCTTCGAGCACGTAACCCAGCGCGGGGCCGCGGTGCTCCACGCCGACCGCGCTGATGCGATAGTCTCGGCGCTGGATCACGTCGCCGGGAGCGAGCGGCACCAGGTTCAGGGCGAAGGGGAGCGCCTCTCCCAGCGTGCGGATCATGCGCGGCAGCTCGCGGTCGATGAACGGGCCCGGTCCGTACAGGTCCAGCGGGTCGGAGCGCTCGGCCATGGCCAGCGTGCGCAAAAAACCGAGGATGCCCAGGAAGTGGTCGGCGTGGAAATGGGTGAACAACACCAGGTCGAGCGCGAAGCCGGTCCCGAAGCGCACCATTTGGCGCTGCGTTCCTTCGCCGCAGTCGATGAGGAGGCGCTCACCGTGCAGGCGCACCGCCGTGCCGCTCAAACCGCGGCGCGCCGTGGGTTGGGCGGCGGACGTGCCGAGGAGGGTGACGCGCATGCCCTGACGCTAGAGCAGCGCGCCGAGCTCCGCCATGCCTACGGCGTGGGCGCGCCACTTGCCGTGGCGCCGAAGCCACAAATTAAGGATCAGCGTGAGCAGCAGGCTGATCACAACGAGCAATCCTGTATTTTTTCACAGGAAGGCGCGGAAGAGCGGAAGATTTTGGGATTGGGGATGGGGTCCGAAGCGGGCGTAGGGTGGGTGGGTCGTCACAGCGATTCACGTCGCGCCGGTCGAGATCGGCTCCGATCGGGGACCGACGACGTCGGTCCCCCTTCCGATCTTCCGCCCTTCCTCTGACCCATCTCCGGTTTCGACCCGTCGACGCACGACGCCAGCTCGGTGGTGAGATGCGTTTTCACCGACTCGAGGTGGGCCCGTCGATGCACCTTGTTTGTCTCCGTGCTGAAGCCCGCGGCTTCGAGGTGGGCCGAGGGCCGTGGGCGAGCGTCACTTGCCGTGCCGCCGAAGCCACAAGTTGACGATCAGCGTGAGCAGCAGGCTGAGCAAGATCGAGGTGGCGATCGGGAAGGCGATGGTCACGTTCTTGCGCTTGATCACCAGATCTCCCGGGAGGCGCCCCAAGCCAAGCCGCTCGCCAGCCCAGAACACGGCGCCGATGAGGACCAGCGCGATCCCGAGCACGATGAGCCAGCGTCCGACCTGTCCCACGGGACGAACGATGTCGCTCCGGTGCCCGCCCCGCAACCCTCCTCGCGACGAGGCCGCCCGCCGCGGCGAGGCCGGGCCGATCGTCCCCGCTGCGACGAGCAACCCTGTACTTTTTTCACAGGGAGGGCAGAAGGGCGGAAGATTTGGAGGAGTTCACCCGGCCGGGGAACGACGGGCGGCGCCGGTCCCCTTCCGATCTCCCGATCTTCCCGCGAAAACAGGGGTGACTCGGCGGGTCCGGCCGCCGATCTATGGTGTAGATCCGGAGGATGTCCTTCTCCGAGGCCTGGCAGCGGCAGAGCCAGCGGTACCGGCCAAGCGCGTCCGATCGCGTGTTTCTGGTGGTGGCGGGGGTGTTTCTCACCCACGCCCTGCTCGGCGAGCTGATCGGGGGCAAGTTGATCGCCGTGGGCGGGTTCATCATGAGCATCGGCGTGATCCCGTGGCCAGTGGTGTTCATCACCACCGACCTGGTGAACGAGTACTACGGCCCAAAGGCCGTCAAGCGCCTGACGCTGCTGGCGATCGGCCTCATCATCTACGCCTTCTTCGTGCTCTACCTGTGCATTCACGTCCAGGCGGCCGAGATCTCGCCTGTGTCGGACGCCGCGTTCGCGGAGGTGTTCGGTCAGTCGATGTGGATCACGGCCGGATCCATCACCGCGTTCGCGGTCAGCCAGCTGCTCGACGCGGGCGTCTTCGTGCTCCTGCGGTCCCGCGGCGGGCGGCTGTGGGTGCGGGCGGTCGGGTCGACCGTGGTGTCGCAGTTCATCGACACCTTCGTCATCAACACGATCGCATTCGGCCTGCCCGGCAAGCTCACCGCCGCGCAGGTCGTCGAGGTCAGCGTGACCAACTACACGTACAAGTTCGTGATCGCGATCGCCACGCTGCCGTTCATTTACCTCGGGCACGGGCTGCTCGATCGCTACTTCCAGAAACGCGAGGCGGCCGCGGCGCTGCCCGGTGAACCAGCGACGGGGGAGGTCCACTCATGAATCAAACGCATTTCGACGCGATCGTGATCGGCGCGGGACACAACGGGCTCGTGGCTGGCTTGACGCTGGCACGAGCGGGCCGGCAGGTGCTCGTGCTGGAAGCCGCCGACGTCGTCGGCGGGGCGGTGCGGACGGAGCGGCCCTTCGCCAAGGCGCCGGGGCTCTCCACCTCGACCGGCGCGTACTTGCTCGGCCTGATGCCGCCGGAGCTGCTGCAGGCGCTCGAGCTCAGCATCCCGACCCTCGTGCGCGACCCGCACTACTTTTTGCCGACGACCGGCTCCAAGTACCTGCTCTTCGGCTCCGACCGCGCGGCGCTGGAGCACCAGTTCAAGAGCTTTTTCTCCGCCGCCGACTGGCAGGCGAACCTTCGCCTCGAGGCGGAGCTCGCCGCTTTTCGAGAGGACATCGCCCCGACCTGGCTCGAAGCCCCGCTCAGCATCGAGGCGACCGCCGAGCGCTACGTGCGTCCCGCCTTGCGCCGGCGCTTCGTCGAGCTCTGCCGCGGCTCGATCGGCGACTACCTGGAGGGCTTCGGTTTCCAGAGCGACTTGATCAAGGCGATGTACGCCACCACCGACGCGTTCTCGGGCCTCACCGGCGGTTGGGACACGCCCGGCACCGGCATGAACTTCCTCATCCACAACATGTGCCGGCTGCCGGGCAGCGGCGGCACCTGGATGATCGTGCGGGGGGGGATGGGCACGGTCACCGCCACGCTCGCGGACGCGCTGGTGCGCCAGGGCGGACGGATCGAGACGGGCGTGCGGGTCGAGCAGATCCTGACGAGCGGGGGGATCGCGCGCGGCGTGCTGCTGCAGGACGGCCGCGAGCTCTCGGCGTCGGTCATCCTGTGCAACGCGGATCCCTTCCGGATGCAGGCGCTGGTCGGCCGCGATGTTCTGCCCGACGACTACAACGCCCGCATCGACGCCTACCGTCGCCCCGGAACGACGCTGAAGATCAACCTCGCCCTCTCGGAGCTGCCGCGGTTCTCGTGTCTTCCCGAGCTGCCGAGCGCGTTCGGCCCCACCATCCACCTGCTCCCCGACGAAGGGGAGGTCATCGCGCGCCTCAAGAGCAGCTTCGCCGACGCTCGGGCGGGCAAGCTGCCGGAGTTTCCGACCATCGAGTGGTACATCCACTCGACCGTCGACGCCTCGCTGCGCGACGAGCAGGGCCGCCTCAGCTCCGCGCTGTTCGTGCAGTGGGTCCCGTACGAAATCCACGGCTCGAGCTGGGAGGCGGAGGAGGAGCGGTACGCCCGGCACCTTTTGTCCATCGCCGACCGCTTCGCGCCCGGCACCTCGGATCGCGTGGTCGACATGATGGTGCTGCACCCGCAGAAGATCGAGCGCTACTTCGGCATCTCCTACGGTCACATCCACCACGTCGACAACACCTTCGGCTTCGCCGATCGTCTGCCGCACGAGACCCCCATCGAAGGGCTCTACTCCTGCAGCGCTGGCACGCACCCCGCGGGCTCCGTGATCGGCTGCGCCGGCTACCTGGCGGCGCAGCGCTGCCTGGAAGCGAGCGGTTAGCTCCGACCACCTTCCACCCCGGGTTTCGGCGGATCGCCGATGCGCCCGGGTTGGGGGACGTTCGGATCTCTCGGGGGATCCCGCCGCGGGGGCCGCTCCGGCTCGGGATCGCCGAGCGGCCCCTTGCGGCGCGAGGGATCTTCGATCGGCCCCTTGCGACGCTCGGGATCTTTCACGGGCGGCTTGGGCTTGGGCAAGGAGCCGCGCGCGCGGCGCGGCGATCCGATGAGCAACAAAAGCCGATCCATCGCCTCGCAATCTGCGGCGCGAACCCGGACGCGCAAGCGGACGTGGGGCGCGGTGCCCGGCGTCAGAGCGCGCCGCTGAAGGCGAGGTAGCCCACGATGAGACCTGCGGCGATGCGCCAGTAGCCGAACAGGCCCATCCCGTGCTTGCCGAGCCACCCGACCATCCATCGAACCGCCAGCACGGCCGACAACCAGGCCGCGAAGAAACCCGCCACCACCGGCCCGATGCCGTAGGCCTCGAGCATCAGGCTCCCGTGCTGCAGCGCCTTGTAGGCCGTGGCGGCGCCCAGGGTCAAAAGCCCGAGCAAGAAGGAGAACTCGACCGCCGCCGGCAAGGACAGCCCGGCCAGGACGCCGCCGACGATGGTCGCGAAGCTGCGGCTCGTTCCCGGCCACAGCGCCGCGCACTGAGCGAGCCCGATCAGCAGCGCGGTTCGATAGCCGAGCTGCTCGAGGTCTTGCCGCGCCCCGCCGCGCTTCAGGTAGCCGGACACGAGCAGGATGATCACGCCTCCGACGATCCAGGCGCTGACGATCGGCCACGGCCCGAAGAGGTACTCCTCGATCGCCTCGTCGAAGGCGAGCCCCAAGACGGCCGCCGGCACGAACGCCACCGCGACACACCCCGCCAGCCGCAGGCCTGTCGGGTCGTTGCCGAGCACCCCGCTGCCCATCTGCTGAACGCGCTTGCGGTAGAGACCCAGGACGGCAACGATGGCACCCGCCTGGATGGCGATCGCGTAAGCGTTCGCGGCTTCGCCCGGCGCGATGCCCAGGAGCCGCTGGGCGATCAGCAGGTGTCCGGTGGAGCTCACCGGTAGGTATTCGGTGAGGCCCTCCACCAAGCCGAGGATGAGCGCTTGCCAGAAGTCCATGCTCGCGGCTCGGTCGGGACGTCAGGACCGCGCCGGGGCGTCCCGGCGCTCGGGCGGACTGGCCGGGAGCCGCCCGGCGGCGAGGTCGGAAAGCATCATGATCCGCACTATTTACGCCGTCCGCCGCGCCGCGCAAGCGGGGCGCTGGCGCTTCAGCCGTCGCCGGGTTGGTCCCCCTCCACCCAGCGCAGCGCCGGCAGGCCGTCGATGCTCGTCGCGTTCTTCGCGCGCTGGTAGTCGGCGAGGCCCTCCGGGCCCTTCTTCTCCGCCCAGGCGATCAGCTGCGGGCGGGGCCCGCGAAAATCGTACAGGGGCACTCCGAAGCCACAGGAGTCGCTGATCCGAACGATCTCGATATCGATGATGCTGCGCACGCCGGGCTCGCTGGGGAAATGCGCGGCGAGCGATGGAAAGGCTTCGTCCGCTGGCTCGATGCCGCGACCCCTACCGTGTAGCCGGAGGATCTTGGGCGGCCCGTCGAAGGCGCAGAACATCACGACGATGCGCCCATTGTCCCGCAGGTGGGCGAGCGTCTCAGCTCCGCTGCCGACGTAATCCAAATAGGCGACCCGTCGCGGGCCGAGGATACGGAAGCAGTCGAGCCCCTTGGGGGAGAGGTTCACATGGCCTTCGGTACCGCTTGGGGCGGTCGCGACGAAGAAAAGGTGCTGCGCTTCGATGAAGGCGGAAATGCGAGCGTCTAGCTCCGGGTACAGCTTGCCCATTGGGAGGCGCGGAGGGTACCCGAATCGGCGTCACGCCGAAAGCTCGGCGCAGATCCCGGCGCCGCTTGCCGCAAGCCGGCGTCAGCGACGAGACGAAGGGCCTCGGTGGCTCACTCGACGACCTCGCCCTCTCCGCAGCCGAACAAGAGCTCTAGCCCCGCTTGCGCGTCGGCCTTCACTCGCGAGCAGGTGCCCTCGCAGAGCAGCACCTGCTCCCCGTCGTCGCTGTAGTACCAGCCCTCCTCGCAGGCGCTGGCGTCGCTGCGCAGGATCAGCTGCTGGCTGCCGTCGCCTTCGGTGAGGATGACGTTGACCTTCTCCGGGTCGAGCTGCTGGTCGCCCGGGGGCTCCGGCAGCACGTAGTCGCACTGCACGATCTGCCCGGCGATCGCGCCGAGCGCCGCCCGCAACCCCTCGCCAAAGTTCGGCTCGTCGACCATGTCGAAGTGGCAGTAGTTCGGGCCGTCGTGCGAGCAGCCGTCCGTCGCCGTGCCCCCCGCTTCGGCGGCGCGCGACAGCCAGGGGCGCGCGTCGTCGCCGACGTCGACCGTCTCCTCGCTCCCCGGTGAGCCGATCACGAACGTGCGGATACCCTGGCTGGCAGCAGCGGCGATCTGATCGATGATCGGCTGAGTGTCCACCGGGTTGTCGGCGCGGCCATTGCCGACGCAGCTCTCCGCGTAGGTCGGCTGCCCATCGGTGATGAGCAGCATGAAGCGATGGCCCGGGACGTCGCTGTTGCGGAGCGAGTCGTAGGCGACCGAGTAGGCATCGTAGGTCGGCGTGCCTCCTTCGGGGCGAACGTCGTCCAGCGCGTCGACGATCTGGTCGCGGAAGGCCGAGCTCGGGTCTCCCAGCGGAGCGACGGGGATGAGCTCGTCCACGTTGACGCAGGTCGAAGGATCGCTCGGGTTTCTGTACGTCCCGGTCTCCTGATTGGGAAAGAACAGCATGCCGACGCCGGTGGTGCCCGGAAGGTCCTGAATCGCGCCCTCGAGGGCTCCGTGCGTCTCCGACCACTTGCTCCGGTTGCTGCCGGGAGCGTCGCGATCCATCGATCCGCTCACGTCGACGACCATCATCAGCACGGCGGGCGCCGACTCCGGCTCGGCGCTCCAGCCGGCGCAAGAGCTGCCACGCAGCTCGTCGAGACGGCCCGGTGGCAGGTCGACGGTGCCGCCATTGCCGTCCCCGTTGCCGCTCGTGCCCCCGGACCCGATGCCGCCTCCGTTGCCCCCGGTCCCGAGCATCCCTCCCGTGCCGCTGCCGCCGTTGCTGCCGCCGTCCTCGTCGGAGCTGCAAGCGATGGCGGGAAGAGTGAACGCGGCGAGCAGCGCCCAGGTGCCAACAAGGGGTTTCATGGTGGGGCCTCGTATCCGGGGTCTGGAGGGTTCGGAAGATCCAACGTCAGCGAAGGAATTCACCGACGGCAGCGGTGCACCAAATCGGGTGCTTGGGCTCAAAAATCAGTATTCCGGACGTCAGAATACAGCTCAGTTGCCCCAAGGAAAACGGGCCAAGGGCGAAGTCGCCGAAATGGGTCGCACACGCCCCTCCTTCGACGCCCTCATCGAAGCCCCCGTTCGCTCGGTTCCAAATCCTTCGGTCAGGATCGCGGTCGATGCCTTTTCGACCTTCCGATGCGACCTCTCGAAATGAATCCGCGACGCCCGGGCGCGCGCGCTGCGACACGGGGTCAGCCGTGGCCGTCGGTGACGCTATCGGCCTCTTCCGTACAGCGCTGGATAGAGCGCCCGGTAGCGCTGATAAACTTCATCGTAGAGCCGCTTTTGGCGTCTATCGGGTGCGGTCGTCGATCCGGACACCGCGACCGCGCGGCAGGCGCCGCGCACGTCCCGAAACCAGCCCGCGCCGACGGACGCCAGCAGCGCCGCGCCGAAAGCGGGACCTTGCGCGCGCACGTGCTCGAGCTTCTTACCAAACACGTCCGCCTGCAGCTGTCGCACGAACGCGCTGCCCGCGCCGCCACCCGTGACCAGCACCGACCGCGGCGCGACCCCCATCTCGGCCAAGATCTCCAGGCTGTCGCGCAACCCGAAGCAGATGCCCTCGAGCACGGCGCGCGACAGATGCGCGCGCTGGTGGGCCAGCGACATGCCGACGAAGGCTGCGCGGGCCGCGGCGTTGCGATGCGGCGTGCGCTCTCCCTGAAGGTACGGCAAGAACAGCACCCCCTCGCTCCCGGCCGGAGCTGCCTCGGCTTCGGCTGCCAGCTGCGAGGCCACGTCGGTCGTCAGCTCGCGCGCGAGCTCGCGCCCGTACCAGTCGAAGGCGCCGCCCGCCGTGAGCATGACACCCATGGCGTACCAGGTGTCGGGGACCGCATGGCAGAAGGTGTGCGCGCGCATGCGGCGATCGACGGTCGGCGCCGCGAGCGGCGCCAGCACCGTCCCCGAGGTGCCCCACGAGACGACCACGTCTCCGGCCCTCACCGCGCCGACGCCGATCGCCCCGCAGGCGTTGTCGGCGCCGCCGGCCACGATCGGGGTTCCTTCCATCAAACCGGTGAGGCGCGCCGCCTCGCGCGTCAGGCGACCCGCCACGGCGGCGCTCGGCACCACATCGGGCAACAGCGCCGGCGGCAGCTCCGTCGC
Organism: Pseudomonadota bacterium; assembly: GCA_023418705.1. Lineage (GTDB taxonomy): Bacteria > Myxococcota_A > Polyangia > Polyangiales > Polyangiaceae > JAEZYZ01. Next base: position 10,464 of record JAEZYZ010000458.1, read on the forward strand.
GCGCAGCATCGCGTCCGACCATTTTTGGCGAGCCGTGTCGTACAGCAAGGTGGCCGAGGCGTCGGACGGCTCCGTTGCCAAGACCCCCGTCATGCAGAACCGAACGTAGTCCTTCGGCAACAGCACCTTGGCGAGCTTGCGGAAAGCGCCCGGCTCGTGCCGGCGCAGCCACAGGATCTTGGGCAACGTGAAGCCCTCGAACGCGGCGTTCGCGACCCATCGCCGCAGCTTGCTCTCCCCGACGTGAGCGGTCAGCTCCGCGCACTCCTGGCTCGTGCGACCGTCGCACCAGAGCAGGGCAGGCCGGATCACCCGCGAGCTTCGGTCGAGAAACACGCTCGAGTGCATCTGGCCCGACAGGCCGAGCGCGAGCACCTGCTTGCCGAGGCGGGGCCCCACCGCCTGCTTCAGCGCCTTTTGGGCCGCAAGCCACCAGGCGTCCGGGTCTTGCTCGGCCCAGCCGGGCTTCGGGGTCGAGAGCTCGAGCGGCGCCGACGCGCTCGCCTTGACCTCGCCGCGTTCGTCGATCAGCACGGCCTTGACGCCGCTCGTGCCGACGTCAAGGCCACAGACCAGCGACATCAGCGCACTCCGAGCAACACTTCCGTGCTGAGTTGATCGAGCCGCTCGTACGCGAGCGAGACCTTGCAGAGCGCCGCCGTGTCGGCCTTCCACTCGCTCAGCGCGCGCGCCGCCGCGGGCGAATACTTCAGCGGTCCTTCGAGGCCGGCGACCGGCTGGCGGCTGAGTTGCTGGAGCTCGCCGAGCTGCGCCTGGATCTCGGGGTCCTCGTTGAAGCGCTTCACCTTGGCCTTCAAGATGTTGTAGGTGCGCATGCTGTAGTAGGCGAAATCCCAGACGCCCTTTTCGTCTTCCGAGCGGTAGGCGTGGCTGTCGAAGTGCCGCATGCCCTCCCAGCGAGCGTCTTCGAGGAGCTTCACCAGGTAGAAGGCGCCCTGGATGTCCTCGCTGCCGAAGCGGAGATCCTGGTCGTACCGCCCGATTTTCTGGCCGTTCAGGTCGATGTGGAACAGCTTGCCTGCTTCGAGCGCCTGCCCGACCCCATGAGAAAAGTCGAGCCCGGCCATCTGCTCGTGCGCGACCTCCGGGTTGAGGCCCACCATTTCTGGGTGATCGAGGGTGTAGATGAAGGCCAGCATGTGCCCGGTCGTCGGCAAGAAGATGTCGCCGCGCGGCTCGTTGGGCTTGGCCTCGAGCGCGAACTTCAGGTCGTACTTCTTGTCCCGGACGTACTCGCAGAGGAAGTTCATGCCCTCGCGATAGCGTTTGATCGCCTCCTGCGGCGACTTGCTGGCGTTCGTTTCCACGCCTTCGCGGCCACCCCAGAACACGTACACCTTGGCCCCCAGCTCCACGCCGAGGTCGATCGAGCGCATGGTCTTCTGCAGCGCGAAGGCGCGCACCCGCGCGTCGTTGCTCGTGAACGCCCCGTCGCGGAAGACCGGGTGCGTGAACAGGTTGGTCGTCGCCATCGGGACCTTCATGCCGGTGGCAGCGAGCGCCTTTTTGAACTCGCCGACGATGCGATCGCGCTCCGAAGCGCTGGCGTCGAACGGCACCAGGTCGTTGTCGTGCAGGTTGACGCCGTAGGCGCCGATTTCCGACAGCTGCTGCACGATGTGCACCGGGGACATCACCGGACGCACCGCATCCCCGAAGGCGTCGCGGCCAGGGTTGCCCACCGTCCACAAGCCGAAGGTGAACTGATCGCTGGGTTTGGGGGAGAACTCATCGACGGGATAGCGGCTCATCGATTCCTCGTTTTCGTTTGGGGGCGGCAAGCTGCCGCAGCTTCGGTGATTTGGGCCCGCGGGCGGCGGGGCGGCGGATCTTTTCGACGGAGCAGGTGGCTTGCGCCCGACTAGTTAGTAAAGTTAACTAACTAACGGACCGCGCGTCAATCCCTCTTCCAGCCTCCCCGCCCGCCCCCCCAAGCTCCGGCCGCCTCCCAAGCCCCGCCAGACCTCCCAAGCTCCGGCCTGCCACCCAAGCCCCGGCCGCTCGGATTCTCCAAACCCGCCCTCGATCCGCAAGCGCCGACCCTCCGCAAGCTCCGACCCCTCGCTCCGCCGACCCCCGCCCCCTCGCTCCGCCGACCCCCGCCCGCTCGCTCCGCCGACCCCCGCCCGCTCGCTCCGCCGA
>JAEZYZ010000473.1 GCA_023418705.1 Pseudomonadota bacterium
GTGCGGCGCCGGGCGCCGGTGCGGGCGGCGGCGGAACATCGGCCGGGGGCTGCGGGTTTTCCTGTCCGAAGACGGGGCCCGAGAGCAGCAGGATTGCCAGCGTGGAGCCGGCATGGAAGCCGGGCAAAGCGCGCGTTCTCACATGACGCATGAAGTCCACCTCGTCCCGCAATCCCTACAGGACGGCCGCCGGTCTGGGAAGCCAAATGAGCGCCTCCGGCGGGCCCTCGCCCCGGGGCCGGCGCCCCTGGTCATCCTCTGTAGGCGAAGTATAATAAGCGTCAATCGCTCACCGGGTCGGCCCAGCGCCGTCCCTCGACCTTTTGGCCGCACCCATCGGAGGCGTCTCAGTCGATGATTTCGATCACTACGCTCGCAGCAGATAAAGTACGAGAGATTTCTCAGGCAGAGGGGCTCGACGGGCAGGGCTTGCGCCTACGTGTCGTCGGCGGCGGGTGCGCTGGGTTCCAGTACGACCTCTACTTCGAAGACAAGCCCACGGATTTGGACGAGACCTTCGAGTCGAACGGCGTGAAGCTCTACGTCGACCCGCTGAGCTTCCAGTACCTGGACGGCACCGAAATCGACTACGTCGAAGGGGTTCACGGATCGGGCTTCAAGTTCGGCAACCCGAACGTGACCGGCAGCTGCGGCTGCGGCTCGTCATTCCAGGCCTGACCGCCGCTTTCCTTTCACCCAAGCGTCTCAAAGGGCCCTCCGGCAGACTTGCCGGGGGGCTCGTCGCTTTTGTGCCCTCGTCGCTTTTGTGCCCTCGTCGCTTTTGTGCCGCTCGGCGAGCGGTGGTGACGCTCCTGCGTCCACGCTTTGCCCGAACTCCCGGCGAGCTGTCCCAAACACCAGCTGAAGCCTTCCGATGGCGCTGGTCTTTGCCGCGACTCCGGGAAAACGGAGCGCCGCTCCAATTCCGGACCGCCCGCGCAACGACGGCGCCTGCCCAGGCGTAACCCGCAACGACAGCAACATGGCGAGCGAGCCCGCTCGCGACCGAATCGCTGGAAGTGAAGCGCGCAGTGCCCGTGCGCTCGCCGCCGGCGACTCGAAAGCATCGTGGAGATCCTATGGCCCTCGAGCAAGACAGCGCTTTGTCGCGCTACATGACGTACGTCCAAAATTTGCCGCGCCTGACGCGTGAGCAAGAACGCGAGCTGACCCGTCGCTGGTACGAAAATGCAGACACGGCTGCGCGCGACGAGCTCATCGCCTGCCACCTCCGCTTCGTGGTGGCGATCGCGCTGAAGTACCGCCGCTACGGCTTGCCCCTCTCGGAGCTCGTCAGCGAAGGAAACTACGGGCTGGTGTACGCGCTCAAGAAGTTCGAGCCGGAGCGCGGCCTGCGCTTCGTGACCTACGCCGCCTACTGGATCCGCGCCTACGTCCTCAACCACATCATCCGTTCCTGGAGCCTGGTGGGCGTGGGATCGGGGGCGCTCCGCTCCAAGATGTTCTTCAAGCTGCGGAGGGAACGGGTCCGCATCGTCAACCTGGTCGGTGAAGGAGAACAGGCGGACGAGCTCTTGGCCAAGCAGTTCAACCTCCCGAGTGACGAGGTGGCGGCGATGCTGCGCCGGCTGGAGACGCGAGACCTGTCCCTCGACACCAAGGTCTTCGACGACTCCGGCCTGACGCTGCTCGACGCGCTCCCGGCCACCGGACAGGACCAGGAGAGCCGCGCGGCGCAGACGGAGCGCGACCATCAGCTCAGCGCCGTCGTGCAGGCGGCGCTGAAACAGCTCGACACCCGCGAGCGGTTCATCGCCGAGCAGCGCTTCATGGCCGATCCGGAGGAGGCGCTGTCACTGGCCGAGATCGGGCGCCGCCTCGGCATCTCCCGGGAGCGGGCGCGGCAGCTCGAGACGCGCGCCAAGAAGAAGCTCCGTCACCGCATCGAGCAGCTGTCCGAGCACGCCGAGCTGGTCCTGGACGCGGCCGCGTGACGGACCGGGCTCGATGCGTTATTCTCGGGGGGTCAGGAGTGGATCAGGCGTTCGCTCGGCGTGAACACGCCGGGAGGAAAGTCCGGGCTCCGCAGGGCAGGATGCCGGGTAACGCCCGGTGAGGGTGACCTCGAGGAAAGTGCCACAGAAAAGAAACCGCCCGAGCCTTATGTCTCGGGCAAGGGTGAAACGGTGGAGTAAGAGCCCACCGCGCAATCGGCAACGGTTGCGGACAAGGCAAACCCCATCCGGAGCAAGGCCGCATAGAGGAGCGTTCGAGGGTTGCCCGCCCGAGCTCCAGGGTAGGCCGCACGAGCCGCGCGGCGACGCGCGGCCCAGAGGAATGATCGCCGTTCGCGCCCCGGGTGACCGGACGCGAAAACAGAACCCGGCTTACGATCCACTCTTGACCGCGCCTGCCGGAGCTCCGGCAGGCGCGCTGCTATTTTCGCGGCGTGCGACGCGCTACTGGGCCGCGAACACGAACGGCACGTTGACCGTGGTCGACCCGCTGGACGGCGGGAACTGCCAGGCGCGGATGCTGCTGGAAATGCAGTTGGCGAGACCCCGATAGCCCCGTGGATCGCCGCTCGTGCTGACCGAACGAACGCCGCCGCTCGGGCTGACCTGGATGGTCGCGGTGACGCGCGCCGAGGTGGGGGCGTCTTTCGTCCGCGTGTCGAGCGCAGGCTGCCAACAGCGGCGCTTCACGCTGCCGGTGTAGCGGCTCACGGTCTGCTGCACCGCCGTGCTGTCCAAGCTCTGACCACCGCCGGCAGGAGCCTTGTTCGAGGTTCCGGGGCCCGCCTGAGGGCCCGCGCTGAGGCCACTCAGACCTTTGAGACCCTTGACCGGTTCGGCCGTGGGCTGCGCGGGAGCGGAGGGCGCTCGGGCCGTCGAGCGCGGCCCGGCCGCGGCGACCGTCCCCGGCTGCTTCGACGGCGACTCGGGTTCGTCTTCCTTTGGCGGCGGGGGCGCTGCTTCCTCGAGGGTCTCGACCGTCGCAGCAGGTTTCGGCTGGGCCGGCACCTCGACGTTCTTGCTCGCCTGCTCGTCGGGCGCGTCTTTGTCGAACACCACCTTGCCGATGGTAAACCCGAAGAGCACCGCGACGCCGACCGCCAACCAGGCCGCTGCCGGCGCCTTCGAACGACGCTTGAAGGCCAGGTCCAGGTCGGGATCCGCCGACGTGACCAGCGCGGCCCCCGTGGTCGCAGTGGGAGCGGCGGCAGGCCCGCCCCCGGGCGACGCGAACGGGTCGGGCACCACGGCCGCGGCGACGGGCGGATCATTGCGGGCCGCTGGCGCCATGCCCGCAGCGGACACGGCGGCAGGAGCCGTCGCTTCGGCCAGCTTCGCTCCGGCGGGCTTTGGCGCCCCCCCTACCAGCGGCCCCTCGGAGGCGCGCACGCTCGAGACGCTCTCCTCGACGATGGCCACCAGCTCCGGGAACGTCTTGAGCGCGGTCCACTCCTCGAAGCCCTCTTTCCAAACCAGGGACTCCTTGGTGACGGCGCCAGCGGCCGCCTTCGACCGCAGCTCGGAGAGGCGCAAGGGGCCGATCGGAGTGCCGTTGATGCCGACGTACCACTCCTCGGTCGTGCCGGGCACCATGCTCTCCCGCATGGGAGCGCTCTGCAGGGCGCTCGAGAACGCACCCGCGAGCGCGCTCTGCGCGACGACCGTCTGCTCGTCGTCGACGTCGAGGATCGCCGGCTCGGGCGCCGCGGCCTGCGCGGCCGTCGCGGCGGCGCGCCCGGCGCCCGACCCGAGCGGCCGTGCCG
>JAEZYZ010000001.1 GCA_023418705.1 Pseudomonadota bacterium
GGAGCAGGGGCTGCGCCCGGCACCGGAGCGTCCGGCGGCTTTCCGGCTGGGGGCAGCGGGGGCAGCGCTGCGTCGGGCGGCGCCGGCACCGATGGTGGCACGGGCGGGTGGGGGAACGGCGGCGACGCCGGTAGCGGTGGCGTCGCAGGCTCCGGTGGCAGCGGCGGCAGCGCCGGCACCGGCGGCGACCCAAGCACGGGTGGCAGCGCCGGAACCGGTGGCAGCGCCGGGACGGGCAACCCCGGCGATTGCAACGGTCACACAGAGCCGAATTTCGCGCTCGCGGGTTGGGCGGCACTGAACGGGGGCACCACCGGCGGCAAAGGCGGGACCAGCGTGACGGTGTCGTCGGCCAGTGACCTGCAGCAGGCGCTCAAGGACAAGCAGAAAAGCTCCACGCCGCTGACGATCCTCGTTCAGGGCACCATCGTGGCCGGAAACTCGGGCCTCAGCAAAATCGATGTCAAGGACGTCTCGGACGTCTCGATCATCGGCGCGGGAGCTGGCGCCGAGTTCAACGGGATTGGGCTGAAAATCGTGCGCGCGAGCAACATCGTCGTCCGCAACTTGCGCATTCATCACGTCGACATCGGCGACAAGGACGCCATCAGCATCGAGGGGCCGGTCGACCACGTGTGGATCGATCACTGCGAGCTCTACAACGAGTACGAGGGGGTCGACAAAGACTACTATGACGGCCTGCTCGATGCGAAAGCCGAGGCCGAGTACATCACGTACTCTTGGAACTATCTGCATGACAGCTGGAAGACGAGCTTGGTGGGCAGCTCGGAGTCGGACACCTTCGACCGCAAGATCACCATGCACCACAACTATTACAGGAACTGTTACTCGCGCTTGCCGCTGTTCCGCGGCGGCACGGGCCACCTGTTCAACAACTACTACGAAGCCATTCACGACACCGCCGTCAACTCGCGCCTGGGCGCGTGCGTCCGCGTCGAGAACAACTACTTCGACCAGGTCAGCAATCCGTGGGTGTCCGCCTACAGTGACGAGCTGGGCGGCGTCGAGCTGATCTGCAACACCACCGAGAACAGCACCTTCGACTACAGCGGCGACGTGAACGAGCCGCTCTCGTGCGTCGCGAGCGTGCCGTACGACTACTCTTCCGTGCTCAACCGCACCGACGTCGTTCCGGACCTCGTCCAGCAGCACGCGGGCGTCGGCAAGCTGGCCGATCCCACCGCCTTCTGAGGGCATCGAATCGTTCGTGCCCGCGGCTCGGAGCGGGGCGCGGGCTTCGACTCAGCCGGGTCGTGTTCGGCGCTGCTCCGCCGCCCGCAGGCGAGCTTCGAACAGCTCGCGGTCGGTGTAGATTTGGATCAGGTTGCCGGTGCGGGAGAGGTGCTGGGCGATGGCGACGGTGAGCGAGATGGCCTTGGAGCCGACGAGCACGCTCACGCGCGACAGCTTGGCCCGGTCCTGTGAAAAAAAGCGTGTCCAGGCCTCGCTGACGCTCGGGGAGATGCTGAGGGCCTGGGAGGCGTCCACGAACAGCTCGAGCGGCTGATGGCGCAAGATCTCGTGGCGGATCTCGTCCAGGGTCGCCGTGCCGAACTGGCCGCGGTCGTGCCCGGCGACGACCACGTGCAACACCCCCGGCGCCGGGGTGGCGTACCGAAACCAGCCGTCACCCGCCGAGAGCCGCACCGATCCGTCCGTCGTCGTCGATCGCTCCAAGTCATTGGCCGCTGCCATGCGCTCGGCCCATCGTAGCCCCGCGCGCCAACGCCGGAGAAGCGGGTTTTCGCCGCCTCCGTGCCGGGGGGACGCCCGAGCGCCCGCTCGCGGCAGCCTGGAGCGACCAGCGGTCTGCAGCGCAAAGCGTTTGTCGCGGAAAACGAGACGATCTAGCGCCCCGATCCGCGAGCAAAGCTGAGGGTATCCCGAGGAATCGGGGCCCTCAGCCAAAGTGGGGCCCCGATTCCTCGGGGCTCTCGGCTGGCAAACGGATCGGTGCTCTAGGGGCGCACCTGCCGTGGCGAAGGTGCGGGCACGAAAACTTCCCAAGGCCGCGCTCGATCTTCTGCGCTTGACGCGAGATGGCCTCGTGCTGACCAAACTGACGGCGGTCGGGAGCTGCTGCCGCAGGTAACCCGTGAAACTCGTCATCTTTGGACTGACCGTGAGCTCGTCCTGGGGCAATGGACACGCCACGCTGTGGCGCGGTCTGCTCTCGGCTTGGACGCGGCGGGGGCACGACGCCGTGTTCTTCGAGCGGGACGTCCCCTACTACGCCTGCCATCGAGACCTGACGGCGCTGGCGGGTTGCGACCTGGTGTTTTACCCAGACTTCGAGCAGGCGCGTCGCGCCGCGGCGGATCAGCTCCGAGATGCACAGGTGGCGATGGTCACCTCCTACTGTCCGGATGGGATCGCCGCGGCCGAGCTCGTCCTCGAATCCCAGGCCGAGCTCAAGGTGTTCTACGATCTGGACACACCGGTCACGCTGGCGGATCTCGCTGCAGGTCGACCGGTGCCTTACTTGGGGCCGCGCGGCCTCGCGGGCTTCGACCTGGTGTTGAGCTACACGGGCGGCAAGGCGCTCGACGAGCTGTGTGCTCGCTTGGGCGCCAGCAAGGCCGCCCCGCTCTACGGCCACGTGGATCCTGCTCGCCATTATCCCGCCGCGGGGGGGAACGAGCCGGCGGCGGACCTCACCTACCTGGGGACCTACGCGCCGGATCGACAACCGCACGTCGAGGAGCTCTTGTTCCGTCCAGCCCGGCTCTCGCCCGAGCGCCAGTTCGTGGTGGGCGGCGCCATGTATCCAGACACCATGGACTGGCCGCTCAACGTGCGGCACCTGCCACACGTCGCTCCCGCCGACCACCCAGCGTTCTTCTGCTCCGGCCTGGCCACGCTGAACGTGACCCGAGCCGCGATGGCGACGATGGGCTTCTGCCCGTCGGGCCGTCTGTTCGAGGCGGCAGCTTGTCGCACGGCGACGATCACCGACGCCTGGGAGGGGCTCGACCGCTTCTTCGAGCCCGGACGAGAAATCCTGGTTTGCGAGACCGCCGCCCAGGTGGTCGATGCGCTGAAGGATCGTGACCTGCTGCAGCGGGTCGCCCGGGCGGCCTATGAGCGTGCGCTCGCCGAGCACACTTCCGAGCACCGCTGCGCGGAGATGGAAGGGCTCTTCGAGCGGGCGCTCGCGGGCCCCGCCACGGAAGAGGTCGCCTGATGTGGGGGATCATTCCCGCGGCGGGCAACGGCAGCCGCATTCAGCCGCTCGCCTTCTCCAAGGAGCTCTTGCCCGTTGGCAGTCGCAGCGACGGTGACGGGGAGCGACCGCGCGCCGTGAGCGAGTACCTGGTGGAGCGCATGCTCCGGGCCGGAGCGACCAAAATCTGCTTCGTGATCTCGCGCGGCAAATCCGACATCCTCGAGTACTACGGTGGCAAGGTCGGGGAGGCTGACCTCTGCTACGTGGTCCAGCCGGAACCGGCGGGCCTGTGTGACGCGGTCTTCAGGGCCGCGCCCCTCGTCCACCCGGACGAGCCGGTGCTCATCGGGCTCCCAGACACGATTTGGTTCCCCGAGAACGCGCTGGCGGAGCTGGCTGGCGACGAGTTTTCCCTGCTGCTCTTCCCGGTCGCGCGACCGGAGCTGTTCGACGCGGTGGTGTTGAACCCGAACGGCATGGTGGCGGAGGTGCAGGTCAAGCGCGCGGCCGCGGCGTCGCATTGGGTCTGGGGCGCGATGAGCCTGCAGGGCAGGGTGTTGCATGCTCTGCACCGTTTGTGGATCGAGCGCCTGCGCGCCGACGAGTATTTGGGGACGTTGTTCAACGCGCACATCGATCGGGGCGGCGTGGTTCGAGGAGCCCAAATCGGCAAGGCCTACGTCGACGTCGGGACGCTCCACGGCTACCGCGAGGCCACGCGGCTCCTGGAGGCGATGAAGCTCCTGGAGGCGATGAAGCTGCTCGGCTCGGATCCCGCCACGAACCCTGCGACCCCGCCGTGGCAGGGCCGCTCGGTCTGATCGCCGGCAGCGCGAAAAGCGCAAGGGGCAGCCGGGAAGTCGAGAGCTCGAAATCCCGCACCATCTACTCTGCCCTGCGTTACAGATAGAATATGGAGGGTTTTTCAGTGGTCGTCCCGATAGGGATCCGGCGCTGCCGAACGGACGACTTGAACGGGCTCGAGTGGCTCGGGGCGTTCAGAGAGCACCGTGACATCATCCAGCGAACCTTCGCCGCCCAGCGGCGTGGGGAGGGCGCGATGCTGATCGCCGAAAGCCAGGCCTACCCGGCCGGCCAGATCTGGATCGACCTGCGCAAGAAACGGCGGCAGTCGGTGGGGATCTTGTGGGCGCTGCGCGTCTGGCCGGGGTTTCAGCGGCTGGGCATCGGCCGCCGCCTGATCCGAGCCGCCGAGTCCGTGGTGGCGGAGGCGGGGCTGCTCGCCGCGGAGCTGGGCGTCGACCAGGGCCGTGAGCCCGTGCGCGCGCTCTACGAACGGCTCGGCTACGCCTACGTCGGCGACGAGATCGACCGATACGACTATCGTGCGCCCGGCGGCGACGTCGTCCATGTGGAGCACCACCTGTGGCTACTGCGCCGGCGGCTGCCGGATCGTTCGCTCGGGCGAGCCGTCGTCGCCGAGGCCTAGAAAAATGAGACGATCTAGAGCACCGAGCCGTGAGCAGACGAGAGGGTTTCCCGATGAATCGGGGCCCTCGCCATCTCCGCGCTGGCAAACCGATCGGTGATCTAGACCGCGCGGCGGACCGGACGTGGGCCGCCCGCTGCAGCTCGGACGAGCGCTCGCGAGCGCGTGTCGCCCCGCGCTCGACGAAATGGCTCCGTTCGCTACCTGCCGGGGCGTTCGCTGCGGCGGCGCACGGTCGAACCGTGCTCGAACTCGCGATCGCGGTGCTCGGCGATCCAGCGCAAATGGCGCTGCTCGTCCTCCAGGTGCCGTTCGAACAGCGCGCGAGCGTCCTCGTGAACGGCAAGCTCGATGGCTGCTTCGTAGGCGGCGTTGGTGAGCTGCTCGCTGCTGAGCAACGCCAGCAGGGCGGGCTTCGTCCCGAGGGCCCCCATCGCGGAGGTCAGCAGCGCCAAGGTCGCGGTGTCCGGGTCGGGAGCCGCGGCGCTCGGCTCCAGTCCGCGCCGTTCGAGCAGCTGTCCGAGCCCCGTCACGTGGCGGCGGTGGTCCTCGGCGAACGCACGCAGCTTCTTCGCGACCTCGGGGATGTCATCGAGGATCGCCGCCGCGATGTCGTAGGCGGCGGCCGCTTCGAGATCCATCTGAGCAAGCGCGGCCGCGGTCTCACGCAGCCCTTCAAGGTCCTCGCGGTCCGCCGTCTCCCCGCGCTCCTCGGCCTTGCGCGTCGACGGGGCCTTTGGCGGCCCTTGACCGTTGCCGGTTCTTTTTCCAGAGCCCGCTCGTGCGCTGGCCTTGTTGGAGGGGTCACCCAAGGTGGCACGCTGTTGGATCTTCGACAGCAGCACGTCGCTGATGCCCGCGATCTCCGTGAGATCCTCCCAGCTGGAGAACCTGCCCTTCTTCGCCCGAGCTCTCGCGATCTGCCTCGCTCGCTCGACATCGATGCCTTCGATCGCCTGCAGTTCGTGTTCGCTCGCCGAGTTCAGATCGATCTTCGCCACCTGACAGCCTCCCTCGTCGCTCCCTGCATGTAAGCATGCGTGGCCGCTGAACAAGGCCGCCCCCATCGGACGCCGCTGGGCGCGATCTCGGCGACTGCGGGGAGCGCGCCGGGCTCGAGTAGGAACGAATCCGATGAGCCAGGAGCCCGCCGCGTCTGGCCGAGGATCATTGCGGCGCCGGCTTTCGTGCCTAGGCTGCCCTCGCGACGAACGGCTCGCGAGCGAGGATCGAGATGGCGTTGACCGTGCTTCAGGTCGCCTACCCGTTTGCTCCTGTCACGCCGGACGCGGTGGGCGGGGCCGAGCAAGTGCTGTCCATGATCGACAGGGGCCTTCGGGCGCGCGGGCACCGTTCGCTCGTGGTGGCCTGTCAGGGATCGAAGGTCGCCGGCCGCTTGATCGCGGGGCCCGCCGTCCCGGAGCGCGTCGACGGAGCTGCCCGCGAGCGGGTCTGGCAGGAGTACCGGCAGCGCATCGCGGCCAGCTTGCTCGAATGGCGCGTCGACGTGGCGCACTTTCACGGCCTCGACTTCTTCGAATACCTGCCCGCGGCGGCCGTCCCGACGCTGGTGACCCTGCACCTGCCGATCGCCTGGTACCCCCCGGATGCAGTACGCCCGGAGCCCCCGGTGCACGTGCAGTGCGTCTCGGCGTTCCAGCGCGGCACCTGCCCACCGGACGTGCCGGTCCGCGCGGTGATCGAGAACGGCGTCGATCTCGATGCGCTGCGCCCGTGCCCTGACGTGAAAGGAGACTACTTCCTGGCGCTCGGTCGCATCTGCCCGGAGAAGGGCTATGAGATCGCTTTGGACGCGGCCAAGGCCGCTGGCATAGCGCTCATCATCGCGGGAGAAACGTTCCCGTACCCCGAACACCAGCGCTACCTGGAGGCGCAAATCCGTCCCCGCCTGGACGCTCGGCGCCGGCTGATCGGACCGGTAGGCGGCCCGACGAAGCGAGGGTTGCTCGCGCGCGCCCGCGCGCTGGTCGTCCCGAGCCAGGTGGCGGAGACCAGCAGCCTGGTCGCCCGCGAAGCCCTGGCATCGGGCACTCCGGTCATCGCCTTCCGGCGCGGCGCGCTTTGCGACGTCGTCGAGCCTGGCCGGACAGGGGTGCTGGTCGATGATGCGTCCGAGCTGCCGCGCGCCTTCCAAGACGCCGCGCGCCTGGACCCGATGGCTTGCCGGCGGGCGGCGCTCTCGCGCTTCGACGCTCGCGTCATGCTGGACCGATACGTGGCGCTCTATCACGCCCTGGTGCGGGAAGCCGTAAGCGGCGTCGAGCGGCGCGCGAGCTGAAAGTGACGCTGATGTGTGAGCTCTTGGTGTGGGACTCGATCGCAGCGCTGCGAGCCAACTCGGCCGCCTGGTGGGAGCTCTGGCGCCGCGATCCGCGCGCGACGCCGTTTCAATCACCGGTGTGGGTGATCCCCTGGGCCGAGCAGTTCGCGTCCCGCTCGAGCCTGCACGTGTTGGCGGCGGTGTGCGAGCAGCGGCTCGTGGCCCTGCTCCCGCTGTTCTTCTATGACGGCCCGGCCGGGCGCACCGGGGCGCTGCTCGGGGCTGGCATCAGCGACTACCTCGACGTGCTGGTGGCGCCGGGCGCACCCTCGAAGGCCGTGGCTGGGATCTGGGAGCGGGTCCTCGAGCTGGCCGAGCACGCGCGCCTGGATTGGACGGATCTGCCGGGGGGGTCCCCGCTCATCGCGTTCGCGGACGGGGTGCCAAGGCCGCACGGCGTCTGCCCGCGCCGCCTCCTCCCGGAGAGCAACCAGGACTTCGGCGCGAGCCTGCCCAAATGGCTCTGGCGCAACGTGCGCCAAGGCGAGGCACGCCTTCGGCGAGCCGGGGGGAGGCTGCGGCGATCGGTCCGAACGACGCTGGCACGCGATCTCGAGGCGCTGTTCGAGCTCCACGGGGCAGAGTGGCGAGCGCGGGGAACCCCTGGAGTGCTGGCTTCGGCCGAGGTGCGCGCCTTTCATCGGCGGGCCGCCGAGAGCCTGCTCGAGCGGGGCGTGCTGCGCCTGCAGGTCGCCGAGCTCGACGGCCGACCGATCGGCGTGCTGCTCACCCTGGACTCTCGGGACACCAGCTGCATCTACACGTCGGGGTTCGATCCGGCGCACGCGCGGCTGAACCTCGGGAGCGTGTTGATAGCGAGCGCGGCCGAGGACGCGATCGCTCGAGGCAAACGCTGGCTCGACTTTCTGCGCGGCGCGGAGCGCTACAAGTATCACTGGGGGGCGCAGGATCGGCGGATCTTCCGCCTAGAGCAGCGGTCCGTCTCGAATCGGGCCGCTCCGCTCGCCTGCCACGCGCAGCGATGAGGCGCGCCCCTCAACAATCGAGACACGTCCACTCGACGATGCCGCTGCCGGAGCCGAAGCGCTGCATCGTGTACTTTTCGATGTCGATGAGGAAGCCGGTCTGCGCGCTGTTCCGGGTACAGCAACCGTCGCAGTCGCTGTCGGCGCACATGTCGTAGACGACCACGTCGATCTCTCGGGTTCCCTGTCGCAGGCGAAGGGTCTTGAGGCGATAGGTGGGGAAGTCGTCGGAGTGTACCGCGGCGATGTTGTTCTCCTGCACCCAGCTCTCGGGCTGCACGCCATCGAGCGCGGCGAACTGCCCGGCCCACATGCAGCCGTTGTACTCGATGCACTCGGCGCTGTTCGGGTCGGGGTAAGACTCGTAGTGGGTGAGGTTGGCCCGGCGCCACTCGCCGCCCGCGCCGGCGGCGCCGGTAGGATCGTTGGTGTTCGCGCGGTTCGAGCTCCCGGCGTCGCAGGCTCCGAGCAGGGCGCCAGCGACGGCGAGCGGGACGAAACGGGCGCGGGTACAACGTCGGATCGGCGGCATCATCGAGAGCCTCCAAGATACTCGGCATCGGTGCGCGTTGGCCCGCAATTTTCGCGCACGGGTGCCACCGGCGAGCCCGAACGCGGGTCGTCCTACCTTTTCGCACTTGACCCTACGGCGCCGCCCTTGAATACCTGAGGAGATGCCTCGGGCGCTCGCGATCGATACCGCTGCCGTTCGATGGCGGCGCTGGCGCACGGCGTGCTTTTCCGTCTGCCTCTTGCCGGCGCTCGGGAGCGGGTGCGCCCTCGAGATCGAGCACGGCGAGCCGCTCGCCACGCGGGTCGCGGACGATGAGCCTGCGACCCGCTCCCAGGCCTTACCCGAAGAGGCCCGCCACTGCCCGGCCGCTTGCGCGCGGCTCGCCGAGGCTGGATGCGCTGATTTCGCCTCGCTCGAGGGATGCCTCGACGTCTGCCCGCTCGCGACGCTCATCATCCCGCGCGCCTGCCGCTCGCTCGTGGATCCCTACTTCGAGTGCCGCGCGAACGCGCGCGTGCGCTGCGATGCGAGCGGAGCGCCCGTCGTCGACGGCTGCCAGGCCGTCGCGGACGAGCTCGACGCCTGCGCCGCGAACGCGCCCATCTGAAGCCCGCGCTCACTGGGCACTTGTGCCAGAGTGTGCCAGCTGGCGCTCGGTGCGCCGCACCGGGGCGTCGTAGGTGCCCTCGATCGCAGGGGATTCTCGCTGGTTCCGTGGTGGCACGGAGCCAGGCACAGTCCTTGCTGAGCGGGAGCGGGGCCTCTGCCTGAGGTCCACGGAGCAACTCATGGTCTCTTCACGTCATGGTGTTTTCAAGCTCTTCACGCTCGTCGCCGCGTTGAGCGCCTGCAGCGGATCCAACGACCCCGGCAGCGAGCCCCAGCCGGGAGACTTCATCTCGGATCACCCGGAGGTCGGGAGCTCGTCGCTGGACAACGGCGCCGGCTCGGGGTCGGGCGGCACGACCGCTGGCACTGGCGGCAGCGGCGGGGATCCCACCGGAGCCCCGACCGAGGACGGCGATCCGGCGCGCGCGATCGCCGAGGCGGACATCATCCAGCTGGAAGGCGATCGGCTGTATGCGCTCAGCCGCTACGGCGGGCTCAGCGTCATCGATGTCTCGAACCCGAGCGACCTCGAGCTCCGCGGCCGCTTCAAGTCCGAGGCGGAGCCGTTCGAGATGTACCTCCGCGGCGACCTGGTGCTTGGGTTGTTCAACGCCTGGGGCCGCTACACGCGGACCGCCGAAGGGGCCTGGCAGTGGGTGCAGACGAGCGAAGTGGTGGCGCTCGACGTCTCCGACCCGGCCAACATCGTCAGCGTCGGCCAGTTCTCCGTCCCGGGCTACATCTCCGACTCGAGGATCGTCGGTGACGTCCTGTACGTGGTGACCTACCAAAACGGCTCCTGCTGGGACTGCGCGGCCGCCTCTCCACAGACCGTCGTCGTGAGCATCGACCTCGCCGATCCGACGGCGATCCGCAAGGTGGACGAGCTCGCCTTCGAAGACACTCAGGACGAGCGGGGCTGGGGCCGCCGCAGCATCAGCGTGACCGCCGAGCGGATGTACGTCTCGGGTCGGACCTGGCGAACGGACGGCAGCACGGCGTCCACGATCCAGGTCGTCGACATCTCCGATCCGAGCGGCGACCTGATCCTGGGCGCCAGCGTCGAGGCGGAGGGACAGATCAGCAGCCGCTGGCAGATGGATGAGCTCGATGGGGTGCTGCGCGTGATCAGTCAGCCATGGGATTGGGCCCTCGACACGCCCCCGAGCGTGCAGACGTTCACCGTCGCCTCGAGTCAAAGCCTGACGCCCCTCGGGAGCACGTCCTTGGTGCTGCCGCGCCCCGAGCAGCTGCAGAGCGTGCGCTTCGACGGCGATCGCGCGTACGCCATCACCTTCGAGCGCACCGACCCGCTGTTCACGATCGACCTGAGCGACCCGGCGAACCCCGCGCAACGCGGTGAGCTCGAGATCCCCGGTTGGGTCCACCACATGGAGCCCCGGGGAGATCGGCTGCTCGGCCTCGGTTTCGACCCTGGCAACACCGCTGGGGGTCTGCACGTCAGCATCTTCGACGTCTCGGATCTGGCGGCTCCGACGATGCTCGACCGCGTCAACTTCGGCGGCGACTGGGTAGGCCTCGCGGAGGACCAGGACCGGATCCACAAAGCCTTCCGGATCCTCGACGACCAAGGCCTGATCCTGGTGCCGTACAGCGGCTGGAGCTCCGTCGACGGCCAGAGCTCGTGCGGCGGCAACTACCAGAGCGGCGTCCAGCTCATCGATTTCACGCTGGACGACCTGGCGCTGCGCGGTGCCGTCGAATCCAGGGGGGAAGCTCGGCGGGCCTTCTTGCATCGAGAGCGCCTGTTCACGGTCTCCGACGACCGCGTGCAGACGTTCGACATCGCCGACAAGGATACCCCGAAGGCGCTCGACCACCTCGCGTTGGCGCGCCTGGTGTCGAGCACCGTGGTGAGCGGCGACCAGCTCGTGCGGCTCGGCGCCGACTGGTGGACGAACTCCGCCCAGATCGACGTGGCGCCCCTGTCGCGCGCCAACGATCCTGCCTCCGACGGCGCGCTGGACCTGTCGAGCGCGCTCGGCTTGACGTGTTCCAGCAATTTCTACGACGCGCAGATGTTCGCGCACGGAAGCTTCGTCTACGTCGTGTATCACGCCTACCACTATGACAGCGGCGGCAAGGAGGCATCCGCCGTCGCGGTCATCGACATGGCGGACCCCGCCGCGCCCAAGCTGGTCTCGAACACGTCGCTCGAGTTCGTGGCCACGGGGTGGTACGGCTACGACGCCGTCGTCAGCGCCGGCGAGCGGGTGGTGCAGGTGGGCAGCTCATTGGTCTTGCTGCGCAGCGAGTTCCTCTACGATGACCAGGGCAACCTGGCGAACCACCGCGGGTGGATCGAGGTCATCGATCTCTCGGAGCCGGAGAGCCCGCACACGGCGCAACTGGAGCTCGCGCAGGCCTCCGGTTTGACGGGGCTGTTCGCCGACGGCGATGCCGTCCTGACGAGCCACTTCGAGCCGTTGTCCGACGGCACCGGCCGCGTCCGCTTCTTCATCGATCGCGTCGACCTCTCGAACCCGCGCGCTCCGAAGCTGACCGACAAGGTGAACGTGCCCGGGTCGCTTTTTGCTTGGGATGCCGCCCGCGACAAGGCCATCACCGTCGACTACAAGACGCGCGTGGTGCAAGACGTGTCGCAGGACGAGTGCTACGCGCGCGCCGGCTACGCGGGGGTGGCGTGGATCCCGAACGACACCAGCGAGGCGGCGCTCACGGGGACCTGCACCATGACCCTCTACAGTCTGCGCCTGCTCTCGGTGCAGGGCTCGGGCGCCACGCTGCTCGATACCTGGGAGGTCCCGGAAGAGTGGCGCCTCGGCCCGGCCGAGCTCGGTGACGATCGGCTGTTTTTGCCGCTCTACCCGCGGAAAGGCGGCTACTTCACGGACTGCTACGGCTGCGGCTCGAGGTCCGTCATCCCGCTCTTGGTCGTGGGCGGCATCGAGGACGGCGCGCTCGTCACCAGCACCTTCGACGCTTCGGACGACTCGCCCTACGGCGGCTACGTCGGTCAGGTCGTGGCTTTTGGCCAGCGTGTCGCCTACGTCAACGGGATGGGCGACGGTGTCGTGATCGCCGACACGAGCGACGCCAAGAAACCAGCCTACGTCCGCACCGTCCCCGTCGACGGCTACATTAGGCAGCTGCACGGCCACGGCGATCTCGCCATCGTGTCGAGCGGCTACGACGGAGTGCAGCTCATCGACGTCGCAGAGTGACGCCCGGGGGGGGGTGACGCCCCCCCGCGGGATAGCCCTCAGGCGGCGCGGCCGCGCTCGCGGCGGCGCCGCCGGGCCAGACCGGTGAGGGCGATCGCGCTCAGCAGCAGCGCGAGCGGCGCGGAGGTTCCCCGCGCCGGAGCGCGGTGTGCGCAGATGCCGCCGCCCAGCACGACGAGACCCTCTTCCGCGTCGGGGGTACCGCCCGCCACGCCCGAGCCTCCGCTGCCGACCGTGCCTCCGCTACCTCCGGAGCCGCCGGTCGCCGCGCCGCCGCCCGTGCTCGGGCCACCCG
>JAEZYZ010000011.1 GCA_023418705.1 Pseudomonadota bacterium
CCGCCGAGAGGACGGCACGCGCCCGCCTTTTTTTACGGGAGCAACGCAGCATGGCAGGCACCATCACGTTTGGCGGCATCGGATCGGGCATCGACGTCGAGGGCATCATCGACGGCCTGGTCAAGGCGAGCCGCGGTCCCATCTCGGGGCTGCAGAGCCGCGCCGCGTCGACGCGAGCTGCCGCCACCAGCATCAACGAGATCAGCTCCCTCCTCTCGAAGCTCAAGGCCTCCGCGGGTGCGCTGGCGGAGGTGCGCGACACCAAGACGTACTCGGTCAAGTCCTCGAGCGAGGCAGTGGTCGCCACCGCCAGCGGCCTGGCGGCGCCGGGCTCGTTCGACGTCAAGGTCGAGGCGTTGGCCAAGGAGCAGCGCTCCTACTCGGACTCCTTCGGCTCCGCCACGACCGCCCTCGGTCAATCCGGGACGCTCGAGCTCGCGGTCGGCGCGGGCTCCCCCGTCTCCATCGCGGTCGACGCCGGGGACAGCTTGAGCTCCATCGCCGACAAGATCAACTCGGCGGGCCTGAGGCTCTCGGCGTCGCTGTTCTTCGACGGCTCCGAATACCGCCTGCAGCTGCGCGGCCTCGACACCGGCGCCGCCAACGGGCTTTCGATCTCCGAAGGGGGCGGCGTCGCGCTCGGCCTGAGCAAAGCCGACAACGTGGTCCAGGCGGCCAGCGACGCGCGCGCCGTCATCGACGGCTTCACCGTCACCAGCGCCACCAACCAGATCAGCGGCGCGATCCAGGGTGTCACGCTGGCGCTGACGGCGACGACGACCGATCCGGTCACGGTGAAGGTCGACGCCGATCCGAACGCGCTCCGGACGAAGCTCGAAGCCGTGGTGAACGACTACAACGCCGTCGTGAAGGCGATCCACGGCGCCGCCGGGTTCGGCTCGGTCAAGGCGACCAACCCGGTGCTCGCCGGCGACTCGACGCTGCGCACCGTCACCAACCGCCTCTCCAGCGCCGTGATGAACGGCGTGGACGGCGCCGGCAAATACACGACGCTCGGCTCGATCGGCGTCAGCTTGACGCGCGATGGCCTGCTGAGCCTCGACTCGGCCAAGCTCGACAAGGCGCTCGGCGAGGACCCGAGCGCGGTCAGCGCGGTGCTCGCCGGCGTGAGCGGCGACGACGGCGCCATGGACGTGCTCAAGGCCCTGACCTCGTCGATGACCGACAGCGTCGACGGCCTGCTCACCTCGAGGAACAAGGCGTTGAACGACCGCGCCAAGTCCATCGACGAGCGCATCAACCGCGAAGACGAGCGCCTGCAGCGCTACGCCGACCAGCTCCGGCGCCAGTTCCAGGCCATGGACGAGACCGTCTCCGCGTCGAACGCCAACCTCAGCTACTTCATGAATTTCGGTACCAAGTAAGAGGCCCGCGATGAACAACGCCGTCAACCGCTACAAAGAAGTCCGCGCCACCACCTCGACCCCCGCGGAGCTTTTGGTCGCCTTGTACGACGGTGTGTTCCGCTTCGTGAACGCCGGCAAGCTGTGCTTCGAGCACAAGCAGCCGGCGCGGGCTCGAGAGCAGATCGCCAAGGCGCGCAACATCGTCTCCGAGCTGCTGATCGCGCTCGACCACGACGCGGCCCCCGAGCTCTGCGCGAACCTGGCCAGCCTGTACGATTTCTGCTTGGATCGACTGATGTTGGCCAACCGCCACGGCACCTCGGACCCGCTCGACGACGTCCTACGGGTGCTCACCCCGCTGCGCGAGGCCTGGAAGGCGGCCGCGCTGGATGTCGCCAAGCAGCCGATGGCTCGCACCGGGTGAAATGACCGGCGGTGCGGGCCGTTCTCGAGCGCCTCGAGCGGATCCGGTCTATGTCGACGCGGGCGGCGGCAAGGTGTTCGCGCACTTCAGCTCGGGCGTCACGGTCGAGGTGACGCGCGGGCAAGCGCGAAGCTATCCCCACCTGGCGGGTGAGCTGCCCGATACCCAGGCCCACTACGCTCGGCTGGCGCGCTCGCTCCGGCCGCGCCAGCGTGTGATCGACGCCGGCTGTGGCTCGGGCGAGGGCGCCCGCCGGCTCTCGGCGGCGGGCGCGCTGGTCGTGGGGGTGGACCGAGACCGCCACGCGTTGACGTTCGCGCGCCAGTACGCTCCCGCGGTCGAGCTCTGCCAGGCCGACCTGCAGCAGTCGTTGCCGGTCCCCGTCGCCGAGCTGGTCGTGTGCGCGGACGTGCTCGGGCATTGCCCCCATCCGGACAGGGTCCTGAGCTCGCTGAGAGCGCGCCTCAAGCCCCACGGGAGGCTCTTGGTGCTCGAGCGGCAGGCGTACCCAACCCAGGCGCTCCGCTCGCCGGTTCGGCGCGCGTACTCCGCAGCGTCGCTGGCGAGCCTGCTCTTGAGGCGGGGGTTTCTACCGGTCTCGGACCTCGAAATGGGAAAATCGCTGCTCTCGCTCGAGTGCCGCGTCGATGCCAACGACGGCTGGACACGTCTCCGGGAAGCCGAGCAGCACCTGGGGCAGGCAGACGTCGAAGCCGCGCTCCAGAGCTATGCCCGAGCGCTGGGCTCACCCCGCCGGGCCGTTCAGCTGGAGGCGCTGCTCGGTCAAGCGGCCCTGTGGGTTGCGCAGGCGCGCGTCGCTCAGGCCGACAGCCTGCTCTCCGAAGCGCAACGGCTCGAGCCGGGCGATCCGCGGCCGCTGCTCGGGCGCGCTCGGCTCGCGCTTGCGTGCCGGCGCTGGGAGCTCGCGCTGTCCCTGGCGGCCACGGCGCTCCGCCTCGACCCGACGGACCCCGACGCCGCGCAGGTCGTGGCGCGCTGCGCCGACGCGCTCGAGCACCCGCACGCCTTCGCGAGCTATCGGCTCGCGTCAGGGCTCCGACCCGATGATCCGGATCTCGCCGTGCGCCTCGGGCAGCTGGCCTCCGAGCAGCACGACGACGACTACGCCCTGTTCGTCCTCGAACGCCAGGCGAGCTACGGCTCGCCGGACGACGGCCGCGTCCACGTGC
>JAEZYZ010000059.1 GCA_023418705.1 Pseudomonadota bacterium
GGCGTGCACGCGCGCGTGCAGGTAGGTGCTCGCGGCGAGGGGTGCCGGGGTCGAGCCGCTTCGCGCCAGCGCCGCCACGACCGCCTCGCGGCGGCCGAAGATCAGCAGGGAGCCATCGGCGACGAGCCACCCGTCTTTCGGATCCTTCAGCGCCCGTCGGCCCTCCAGCTGCTCTTGCTGCGCCTCAGGGATGTGCCGGACGACGCAATCGAGCGCGGTATCCGGCGAGACATCGAGCTCGGCCGCGACGGTAATGCTGCGGGCGTCGATGCCCTCGCCAGCGCGCGAGCCGCTGAAGGCGAGCGCCTTCAACGAACGCACCGGATGCAACCCACAGTCGGCCTCGATCTCGGACAGCTTGTCGAGGCTCCCCGGAACCAGCGCGAGCACATTCTCCAGCGCTCGATACAGCGGGCTCTTGCGAAATCCCTCCCCATCCAGGTAGGCGACGACGTCCGCCTCGGGGTCGACGACCGCGCGCACCGCCGATTCGTGTCCTCCCGGAGCGATCGCGTCCGTGGGCGCGGCCGCAGGTTGGGCGGGAGGGCTCTCGGCCGGCGTCTTGCTGCCCGCGCAAGCGACGAGGGAGGTCAGCGCAAACCAAGCCGCCAGGCGTGCCGAACGACCCCTTCGATGAGCCAACTGGTGAGACATCGCTCCGAGACCATTTACCGGCTCCGACCGCGCGGCAACTCAAAACGCTGCCCGTCCGCTCGGCGCCCGCGATAGGTCGCCGAGCCAGGGAAGGCTGGCGGGCGACAGGATGGCCGATGGCAGCTCGAGCTCGGGTCCGGTACCGCGAGCCTCGGGAATCGAATACGCTGACCGTATGGCACTCAGCGATGATTTCGAAGCCGCGCAGGCGCGGGTGAAGACGCTCCCCCGCACGCCAGAGGCCGATGAGCTGCTCCGGCTCTATGCGCTGTTCAAGCAGGCCACCGTGGGCGACGTGCAAGGCTCGCGGCCGGGCATGTTGGATTTCAAAGGCCGCGCGAAGCACGACGCCTGGGCCGCGGTGAAGGGAAAGGACAAGGACGGCGCCATGCGCGACTACGTCGAGCTCGTCTCGACGCTCGAGGCCAAATACCGCTGAGCTCCCGCCGGGGCGCGGTCGACCCCGTCACTCATTGACGACGGTCCGGGGTCGGTTTCATGCTCTGCCTCGCCATGAGCAAACCCCTTTCGGGAAAGGTAGCGGTGGTCGCGGGGGCAACGCGGGGCGCCGGGCGCGGCATCGCGACCGCCCTCGGGGAGGCGGGCGCCACGGTGTACTGCACCGGGCGGAGCGTGCGGGGCAGCCCCGGGATGAAGAACCGCCCGGAGACCATCGACGAGACCGCCGAGATCGTGACCGCGCGCGGAGGCCGCGGCATCGCCGTTCGCGCCGATCACACGAACCCGGAAGAGGTCGCGCGCCTGTTCGAGCAGGTGGGTGAGCTCGACATCCTCGTCAACGACATTTGGGGTGGGGACGACCTGATCGAATGGGGCAAAAAGCTCTGGGAGACGAAGCTCGAGGATGGCCTCACCCTCGTGGACCGAGCCATCAAGACGCACATCATCACCAGCTATTTCGGCCTGCCACGGCTGCGCCCGGGCGGGCTCGTCGTGGAGATCACCGATGGCGACGCCTACTACTACCGTGGCCATTTCTTCTACGATCTGGTGAAGACCACCGTGATCCGCATGGCCTTCGCGCTCTCGCAGGAGCTCGCGGAGCGCGCCATCCCCGCCATCGCCGTGACGCCGGGGTTTCTGCGCTCGGAGTGGATGCTCGATCACTTCGGCGTGACGGAGGCCAACTGGCGGGACGCCGCCGAGAAGGTGAAGGAGTTCATCGCCTCGGAGACGCCGCTGTTCGTCGGCCGCTGCGTCGCTGCCCTCGCCGCCGATCCGAAGGTCTCGGCCAAGAACGGCCGCGTGTTCGCGTCCTGGGACTTGGCTGAGGAGTACGGTGTGAACGACGCCGACGGCAGCCGACCCCACTTCTTGCGCTGGCTCCAAGAAAACCAGCCCAAGGTGGCCGCCGCTTGGCGAAAGCTCGACGATACGTTCTACGGCTATTGGGGCAAGATGCCGTACGGCATGCCGGGCTGATCCAGGCGCGGGCGCCCGGCAGCTCGATGGCTTCGAAACCTCACGGCGCCGCGACGGCCCCGCTGCGCCAGAGGTTCCCTCTGCCGGTCGGCCACGGCAGGCAGCGGTCCCCGGAGCTCGCGACGGTGTACACGAGCACTTGGCGCTCCCGATCCACGGCGTCCTTCAAGCTGACGACGATCTCCAGCGTGCCGTCGCCGTCGATGTCGGCGACCGTGGGGACCGGCATCGCGCCGCGATCGGGCAGCGGCAGCTCGTGCAGCAGCTCACCGTTGGCCGCGAGCACGAACAGCGCGCCAGCGTCCGCTTCGGTCGAGTACGTGTTGAAGATGAGCTCCGGGCGGCCATCCCGCGAAAGATCCGCGGCGACGACGCCGCCGGTGAGGACTCCGGCGCGATCGGTGAAGCGAGTCTGCCAGAGCTGCTGATTTTGCGCGCTCACCGCGTGGATGCGGCCGTCGAAGCCGGCGAACACGAGCTCCGGCCCGGGGTGACCGGGATCGAGGTCGACCACCGTCACCTGCTGGGTCGCACCGACGATGTTGTCACCCGCATCCCAGAGGCCGTCGATGAACTCAGGAGCGTGGAATGGCATGAGCCACTCCGTCGGGCGCGTCCCGTCAGGACGCACCACCCACAGGGCCACCCCACGCTCGCGGTCGCTTTGGGCGGCGTTCTGCACCGAGCCCAGCATGATGAGCTCGCTCGTCCCGTCTCCGTCCAGATCCGCGATGGCCGGCGCCGTGTTGGTAAAGTGCGCCTGGTTGGCCGCCTCTTCATCTTCGGCCCAGCCCTGCTGCGCCTCGCCGTAGTCGTGCAAAAACCGGATCCCGGGGAACTTGGTGCGCCCCTCGAAGATCGGAGCGGCGTCGAAGGCGCGGCCGGTGCCGTCGTGCAAGCTGACGTAGGCGTTGTCCTGCGGCGCCAGAATGTCGGCGACGCCGTCGCCGTTCACGTCCCCGAGCGCCAGGTTCTGGTCGTAGCCCGAGTGAACGTAGCAGGCGTCGTCACAGCCGCTGTTGCCCGTCGTGTTGGGAGGAAAGCCGGCCACGATGCTGCCGTCGGCGTTCACCGCGATCAAGATGTCCGTCTGCCCGTTCTCCTCGAGCTTGCCGGTCGTCACCGAGACCAGCTCGAGCTTACCGTCGCCGTCGATGTCCTCGGCGGCGATCGAGCGCAGCTCGTCGCGCCAGCTGAACGGAAACCCCGGCAGGGGGTCACCGTTGGCGTCCCAGGCGCTGATCTGCTCCCGCGCTGCGACCGCGACTTCGAGACCTGGCAGGTCGGGGCGCAGGTCGGCCACCACCGGCGGCGCCCAGATCCGTCCGGGCGACCCTTCGAGCTTGTGCCGCAAGGTCCCGTCCAGCTGCCAAATCAGCAAGACGTCCGCGCGCGGCACGATGATCTCACGGGTGCCGTCACCGTCGAGATCGGCGATCGCCGGCGAACCGAGCCAGGCTTCCTGCCAGCGGTCGAACAAGGTCGCGATGAGCTCCGGCGCACGGACGACCTCACTGCCACCCTCGCTCTCGCAGCTCGCCGGGGGCAGCGACGTCACCGACGTCGAACCACCGCTGGCGCTCGAGCCACCGCTGCCGCCAGCGCCGCCGACGTTGCCTCCGCCCCCGCCCGCGCCGGAAGGTCCCGTCGTGTCGCTAGAACACCCCGAAAGTACGCAGCCAGCGCATGCCAGCACACCCACGACTCGCCAGCGTGCATCGAGCGTCGTCATCGAACCCGCCATCGTACCAAAGTCTCTCGGGTCCGAGGCGCACAATCGCGCGGCATGGCATCACGGTGACAGCTTCTCTCGACGCCTCCTCCGCGGCCGCTCGAGGTTTCCTCCAGCAAGCTCTAGCTCCGAACTTGCGACGAGCGGCAGCTCCACCACGAACAGCGCGCCCTTGCCGACGCCTTCGCTGTGCGCCGACACGGTCCCGCCGTGCGCCAACACCAGGCCCCGAACGATCGCCAACCCGAGCCCCAGGCCTCCGCGGGAGCGATCGAGCGCTTGCGGATCCTGAACGAACAGATCGAAGACCTGCCGCAACATCTCGGCGCCGATCCCCATGCCGTCGTCACGCACTCGAATCGCCGCCCGGTCGTCGCCCACCCGCTGAACCTCGATCCAGATATTGCCGCCGGCCGGGGTGTACTTGACGGAGTTCATCAGCAGGTTGGCGACCACCTGCGATAGCCGGACGGGGTCGCCGAAGACGGTCAGGCCCGGGGTCACGTCGACATGAACGTCGTGGGCGCGCGCCACACCGGCGGGCCACACCATCTCCTCGGCGCGCTCGATGACGTCCTGCAAGTCGACGCGTTCGCGCGCGAGCTCGACGCGGCCGCGGGTGATGCGGGAGATGTCCAACAGATCGTCGACCAACCGCACCAGGTGCCGGACCTGGCGTTCGATGATGGTGTGCTGCCGATCATGGTTTTCCCCCGGGCGCAGCCGGATCAGGTCGAGCGCCGTGCGGATGGGCGCGAGCGGATTTCTGAGCTCGTGGCCGAGCATCGCGAGAAACTCGTCCTTGGTGCGGTTGGCCGCCACGGCTTCGAGCCGGGCCTTCTGCGCCTCGCGGTACAGTCGCGCCCTCTCCACGGCGCCGGCCACGCGGTCCGCGAGTCCCTCGGCGAGCGCGAGGTCCTCATCCTCGTAGCATCGCCTGGACTCGGCCATCGCCAGCGTGATCGCACCGAAGACTTGGTCTTGGTGCTTGAGCGGCACGCCAATGTAGGACCTTAGCGCCAGCTCCGAGAGCAAGCGGCGGTGCTCGTCGTCGCGTGCGAAGCGGTCCAAGAGCTCGGGCAGGATTTCGCGGAGCATCTCACTCTGGCCCGTGCTGAGGACGTGACGGAGGCCGTAGGGCGCGTCGCGATTCGCTGGGTAGCGCCCCTCGATCTCCGCCACCCAGCGCGCCTTTTCGGGGTCCACGTGGGCGACGGCGAGCCGCTTCACCTGACCCTCCTCGAGGATATCCACGGCGCACCAATCCGCGATCGCCGGCACGGCGAGCCGAGCGACGGTGGCGAGGGTGGTCTTGTAGTCGAGCGACGAGTTCAGCTCTGCGGTCGCCCGCGCCAGGAACGCCTGGCGGCGCTGCGCTGCCCGCTTCACCGAGACATCTCGAAACACCAGGATGATGCCGCGGAGCTGACCCCCGGCGCTGATGATGGGAGCCGCGCTGTCGTCGACGGAAACCTCGTTTCCGTCCTGGCGGACCAGCAGCGCGTCCGTCGACAAGGCCACGACCGTCCGTTCCTTCAAGACGCGGTCGACGGGACTCGTCAGGGGCTGACGGGTGTCTTCGTCGATGATCCGAAACACCTCGTCGAGTGGCTTTCCGAGCGCTTCCTCATTCGACCAGCCCGTGAGGTGTTCGGCGACCGGGTTGAGGAGGTTGATCTTTCCGTGCTCATCAGTGGTGATGACCGCGTCGCCGATGCTGCGGAGCGCGATTTGAAACCATTCGCGGGCGACCTCCAGGGCCTCGGCGGCGCGCCGGGCTCGGGGGCGTTCTTTGGTGAAACGATCGGTGACGAACGAGATGGCGAGCCCCTCGATCAAGAACACGATGATCCTGGGGGCCGTGTACGTGAGGAGGTTGTCGGCCCTGACGACGAACAATCCGACGCTCACGACGGCGGAGACCACGGTCGTGAACAGCCCGGCGCCGAGCCCCCCCGTGTAGGCAGCCGCGAGGATCGCGGCGAAGTAGAGCAGGAACGGCGTCGGCTGGCCGATGAAGTCGACGAACGCGAGCTTGGCGAGCGTCAGCAGGCCAACCAGGATGACGCCGGTCAACATCCCCTTCAGGGGATGGATCCCCCTCGGGACAGTCGGAGTTCCGCTAAGGAATGGCATACGCGAGGAGCCACGGAGGACACGATAACCTGCGTCCGCTGGGCAAGGTCGTCCATCCCTACATTCGGGTGACGCGGCCTCGAACCCCCTTGAATGTTTTCTGCCGCACGTCGCACGGCAAGCGCGCAGGCGGGGCGTGCGTGCGGCTGAAACGTGGGACCGCCGATGTCCCAGCTACGAAACGCGCGCGCTGCCTCCTTTCGGGAGCGGTCCCAAGGAACCCTGAGCCGAGACGACCGGTGCGGCAACTCCTCGACGCGCGCTTCGACGAAGCCGTCGAGCGGGTCCCAGTTCGGTGAAGACGGGGTTGCGGGATGTGTGTCGGTCTCGGGGGAACTTGGGTCGCTCGCCGCCGGCGAGCGAGCCCGTCCCCAGGGCCCCGAGCGTGGCGTGGCGCGCCGAGCCCACGCCCAGGTGCGTTGCTCCCGCCCTGGCGCTCTGGAGTGTCGTGAACCCTCCGCCTCGGAGCAAGTCAGAGCAAGTCACGTGCCGAGTGCGCCCGAGCGTCGCCCGCGCAGCGCCGAAGCCTCCGGCGGCTCGCGGCGCAGATTTCAACACCATGAGGGGAGCCACCGGCCAGGGAAGTATGTAACGCTAGGCATCGGCCGCCATCCAATCCGGCCGAGGTGCAACGAATGCGAGTTTTCCTGATGGCGACATGGGTCGGCGCCGCGGCGCTGGTCGCCTGCTCGGGCGAGGGCGACGACGGGCAGGGAGGTGCCGACACTCAAACCTTCGAGCAGCAGGCCGAAGCCGGCGCCATCTTGTACGGGCACCACTGCGGCCACTGCCATGGCGCCTCCGGCGAGGGCACCGTCGAGGGGCCCACGCTGGTCGGCGACGACGCCTTGCCTCGCGAGCCTCGGGACGATCAAATGCGCGACGTGCAGTTCGTGACGGCGCTGGACGTCTTCGAGTGGGCTAGCACCAACATGCCGCCAACGGCTCCGGGGAGCTTGAGCGACGAGCAGTACCTGCAAGTTCTGGCGTTTGCTTTGAAGGCGAACGGCGTGGAGCTCGCAGAGCCCCTGACCGCCGACGTCGCCGATCAGATCGTGATCAACCCCTGACCGACGATCGGCTCGATCCGCTCGGGCCGTTTCGTCGACGATCCCCGGCCATGAACCTCGAGGGGCGCAGCCCCGCCACTTGCCAGGCCCCCACCCCGACGCAATAACATCGGGGCCATGAGGCCTGAATCCCGCCGAACGCTCCCTACCTTTGCTTCGAGCCTGGCGGCAGCGTTGGCCTGCCTGATGCTCGGCTGCGGCGGCTCCCAGACGTGCCGCCGCGGGCCGGCCGACGACGTCGAGATGGGCGCGCGCACCGGCGTCGAGGGCGCCAAGACCGGCGCGACGACCGCCGTCGAGGGGGTCAAGACGGCCGGCAGCGCTGCCGCCGGATGGGTCGAGGGCGGCTCTGCCGAGGCCCGCCGTCGCTGGAACGAAGGCAAACAGCAGACGCGCGGGACGGCGCGCGAGGGCGCTGCCGACGTCGACCGTGCGGCGAGCGTCCCCGAGTGCGAATAGAGCCCCCGATGAATGGGGTGAGGGTCCCGATCCATCGGGAAACCCTCTCCTTGACTCAGGG
This sequence comes from Pseudomonadota bacterium, assembly GCA_023418705.1. Taxonomy (GTDB): domain Bacteria; phylum Myxococcota_A; class Polyangia; order Polyangiales; family Polyangiaceae; genus JAEZYZ01. The sequence continues at coordinate 7,556 of JAEZYZ010000059.1, forward strand.
CTCGGTGAACCCGCTTCGTCGAAGCCTCCGCTAGGGCGCCGGGGCTTCTTCGACCGGCTCTTGCTCGAGCGGTGGCTCCGACTCTGGCGCCGGCTCGCTCATGTCCGGTTCGATGCTCTGCGTGTCTTCTTGGATCACGCCCTCCTCTTGCTCGATCGCGCCCTCTTCGGCGCCGGCGCCTTCTTCGACCGCGCCTTCTTCTTCACCCACCTGCGGCTCGGTCAAGCCTTCTTCCTGACCGCTGACGGGCTCACGCTCCTCTTGGTATTCCATCTCTTCTTGCGGATCGAGCGTCTGCCGCTCTTCGCAGGCGGCGACCCCTCCGCACAGAGCGAGCACACCAGCCATCAGCATGACCTTCTTCATCTCTACCTCCTTACTCTCGACGTAAGACGTAAAGGCGTCGGATCAACGTGGCGTTGTACCCCGCGGCGCGCGCGCCCCGCCCCGACGGAGCTCGGCCTGGCGGCGCTCCTCGATGCGTTTATTCCCCGGGCGCGCTAGGCTCCCGGCCATGGCGCTCACCCGTCGCGACTTTTTGTATCGAACGGCTCCGCTGGCTGCCCTGCCCTTTCTGACCCCGGCGTGCGGCTCGAGCGATGACGAAGGCCCGGCGCCCCCCGGCGGGCCATTTCGACACGGCGTCGCCAGCGGAGACCCTCTGACCGATCGCGTCGTCATTTGGACCCGCGTCACCCCAGAAGCGGATACCCCCGAGACCATCGACGTCGAGTGGCAGGTCGCCGAAGATCCCGAGCTGACCGCCGTCGTCGCCCAGGGGACGGCGAGCACCGACGACGCGGTCGATCACACCGTCAAGGTCGACGTGGATGGGCTCGAGCCCGGCCGCACCTACTACTACCAGTTCAGCGCGCTTGGAGAGTCGTCGCCGCTCGGCCGCACCAAGACGCTGCCCGAAGGCAGCGTCGCTCGCGCTCGCTTCGCCGTGGCTTCCTGCGCCAACTATCCCTACGGGTTCTTCAACGCCTACGCGATGATCGCCCGCCGGCCGGATCTCGACGCGGTGCTCCACCTCGGCGACTACCTGTACGAATACGGCGCCGGCGACTTCGGGGACGGCGCTGGCGGGCGTGTCCCCGACCCGAAGACGGAGGTCGTGAGCCTGACGGACTATCGCCGGCGACACGCCCAGTACAAGACCGATCCCGATCTCCAGGAGGCCCACCGGCAGCACCCGTTCATCGCCGTCTGGGATGATCACGAGACCGCCAACGACGCCTGGCGCGGCGGCGCTCAAAACCACGAGCCGGAGTCGGAGGGCGACTGGGAAACGCGCAAGAACGCCGCGCTGCAAGCGTACTTCGAGTGGATGCCGATCCGGGACCCAGCGGCCAACGCCTCCGGGCAAATCTATCGCAGCTTCCGCTTCGGCACGCTCATCGACCTCGTGCTGCTCGACACGCGCCTGGCGGGCCGGGACGCCCCCTCCACCGAGCCGTGCGACCCAGCGGCGCTGCTCGACCCGAACCGGCAGCTCCTCGGCGAAGAGCAGGAGCAGTGGTTCGTTTCGGAGCTCGTCGACTCCCAGGCCAGCGGCACCACTTGGCGGGTGGTGGGCCAGCAAGTGATGTTCGCGCAGCTCGTCAACACCCTCAGCACGGAGATGTGCGTGTTCAACCCGGATCAATGGGACGGATACGCTGCGAACCGAGCCCGGATCCTGCAGGCGCTCAGCGAGCACGAGATCGACAACGTCGTGATCATCACCGGTGATCTCCACTCCTCGTGGGCGAACGAGGTGACGGCGGATCCCTTCGACGCCAACGCCTACGATCCTGCCTCCGGCACGGGCAGTCAGGCGGTGGAGCTCATCACCCCCGCCGTCACCTCCCCCGGCATCGAAGATGGCGAGCAAGCGCAGAACCTCGCAGCGCTCGTGGCCGAGACCCACCCCCACGTCAAATACGTCGATCTGAACCGGCGCGGCTATCTCGTCCTCGACGTCACCCCGGAGCAAGCGCAAGCCGAGTGGTACCACGTCGACACGATCACCAAGCGCAGCCACTCGGAGTCGCTCGCGGCAGCGTTTTTCACACGCTCAGGTGAGAATCACCTGCAGCCCGCCCCAAGCCCGACCGCGCCCATTGCTTCCGCGCCGCCGCTCGCCCCAGCAGCACGGCAGACGTGACCACGGTCAACCGGGGGCACGGGCCGCCTCGGGCGAGCGCGCCGCCGGCAGCTGGTGTTTCTGCCAGGGCCAGTGCCCGTCGAGCTCGACCTTCAGCGTGAAGCTCAGGAAGGTACGGATCAGGACGACCAGGCCGAGCACGACCACCGTGCGCAGCGTCGGCATCTCCGACACGGTCCGGATGATGTCGGCGGCGACCAGGAACTCGAGTCCCAAGAGGATGGCGCGCCCAAGGCCATGACGCAGCACCTCGTAGGCCTCCCGGGCGTCTCGTCGGAGCAGCACGACAGCCGACATGCCGAGCGCGACGAACGCGCCCACCAGCATCGTGACCACTCCGCAAAGCTCCGCAGCCGTCCCTGCCCAATCGACGAAGCCGTGCACATCCATGGTGCTTGAGTGAAAACCAGCGGCTCATCCGTCAAGACGCCCGGCTGAGTTCGACCGCTACCTTGGTTGCGCACAATGTGGGCCGCGCGCCCGGGCCTTCCATGGACAAGATTGTCGAGGTTGCGATCTTCTTCGTCAGCAACAACCATGACGGCACGCTGCGCATCACCGACTCGGTGATCCGCGACAACCAAGGCGGCTCCTGGCACATCCTGCCCAGGGATCTCGATGCACGACGACACCACGCAGATCATCGAAGGCTCGACCATCGAGTGAGCGGGCGCCGCG
>JAEZYZ010000217.1 GCA_023418705.1 Pseudomonadota bacterium
CCCGGCGGCAGCGGCGGCTTCCCCGGGGGCAGCGGCGGCTTCGCCGGGGGCAGCGGCGGTTTCCCCGGCGGTAGCGGCGGCGCGGCCGGCGGCAGCTCGGGGGCCGGTGGCAGCGACGCGTGCATGACCGGTCAGGTCGCGCCGAGCGAGGTCTTGTTCATCGGCGATTCGTTCATCGCGCTGAACAACTCGATCGTGACGGAGCTGGAAGCGAACGCCCGCGCCGCGGGCGTCTTGGCCCAGAACGAGGGGTATCGCAGCAACGCGGTGAGCGGCACGACCCTCGCCAACAACCAGATCCCGAGCCAGTATCAAAACGGGGTCAACGCGAGCCCCGTCAAGGTCGTGCTGATGGACGGCGGCGGCAACGACTGCCTTCAGATGAACAACCCGGACGGCGCCTACGACGCGGCGGTGCCGCTCTTCCAGAACATGGCCCAGAACGGCACCGAGGACGTGGTCTACTTCTTCTATCCGGATCCTCTGGGCCCCCTGGCGAGCGGTACCTTGAGGACCTGTCTCGATGCGCTGCGGCCGCGCATGCAAGAGCTCTGCGACAACCTCACGGCCCCGAGGTGCCACTTCATCGACCTGCGCCCCGGCTGGACGGATTCCGACGTGCTCACCGACGGCATCCATCCGACGCCCGCGGGCGGGAAGAAGGTGGCCGACCAGGTCTGGGCGGTGATGCAGCAAGAGTGCATCGCTCAATGAGCGCTTGGGCACTCCGAGCTCAAGCGCCCACCGCCACCCCGAGCCGTGCGCGCAGCGCCTGGTAGGGCTCGCTCACGGCGAAGGTGAACAGATCGTTCAGCTCGGCGGCGGCGTTGGCGCCCGCGAAGCGGGCCGACAGGCGCGCCGCCGTGCTGACGTCGCCGCAGGCGACCAGGCCGGCGCGCAAGCCACTGAGCTCGACGCTCTGGAAGAAGCGGGTGGTGCGCTCCGTCAGGTCCGTGCCAGCGAGCGGCTGCAAGGCGGCGCGCAGCGCCTCCATGGCGGGCGCGTCGATGCGCTTCTTGAGTCCGGCCGCCAGGCGCTTGGCTTCGGGGTTGGCATCCACCGCGGCGCGGCCGGTCGCGCCGAACGCGCCGAGCACCAGCGTGCCGAGCTCCGCGGGCGTGGGATAGAAGATCAAGAGCGAACACTCGTGCCGAAACAGCGCAAGCTGGCGCCCCCAGAGGAACGCGAGCTCGGCCAGGCCGAGCCCGCTGCCGAGGCTGCGGCTCGCCAGCACCGCGGGCGCTTCGGCGATGGCCGGCTTCACGTCGCCTTCGAGCTCCGGCAGCACATACAACGCGGGCGCTCCGAGCCCGAGCAGGCGCGCGGTCCAGAGCAGGCTCTTGGCCAGGGTCGTCGTGCTCTTCTCGAGGTCGTGCCGGCACGCTTCGTCGAGCACGGGTAGCTGCCTGGCCTTCTTCAACGCCGCGATTTTCAGGTTGCGAGCCGGCTCGCGCAAGATCGCCAGCACGCGGCCGAGCTCCGGATCCGGAGCGGCCGACAGCGCGCCCTCCCAGTCGCCATGGGTCAGCACGTCGCGGGCCGCGATCAACCCTTCGGGGCGGTGCGAGTCGGCCAGCAGCGACTCGTTGATGTCTGCCTCGCCGATGAAGTCCAAGATCACGGCGGCGTTCCACGCAGCGTCGGCTTGCCCGCACCGCTCGAACACCGAGCTCGCGCGCCGGTACACCTCCGGCTGGCGCGGTGCGAGGCAGATGGCGCTGCGGCAGTATCGTGCGGCCTGCGCACCGTCGCCGGCAGCCTGACAGGCGGTCGCCAGCTCGAGGCGCAGGATCGGGTCCGCGGGATCGAGCTCGGCGGCGCGGCCGAACGCCCGCACGGCGCGCACGGGGTCGGAGAGCTCGCGCAGACAAAGTTTCCCGAGGCGCACGCACAGGTCGAGCGAGACCGCAGGATCTGCCGTGCGCTCGATCAGCGTCTCGTAGGCGCCCGCCAGCCGCGCGTAGTCCCGCTCCTCCGAGAACAGGCGAGCGGCGAGCTCGAGCGCGTCGAGGCGGCGCGGATCGAGCTCGAGGGACCGGAGCGACAGCTCGATGGCCTGAGCGCGATCGTCCAGGTGCTGGACGATTGCCGCCGCGGCGTGCGCGTAGAGCAGCGCCTGGTGCTCCGGGTGAGCGTGGTAGAGCTCCGCCTGGCGCCGCCGCTCGGCCACTGCCTGGGCGTGCTGACCCAAGGCGTGGTGCACCTCGACCGCGCGCCCCAGCGCCTCCACCGACTGGGGGCTCTCCGACAACCACCGTTCGATGACCGGCAACGCGCGGCGCGGCTCACCCGCGCGCTCGACCCAGAGGGCCACCAGGCCCGCAAACGCCCCGGCGCGCTCCTCGGGCGCCGCGAGCAGCTCGAGCCGGCGGCGCTGCAGCTCCTCGGCCCGCCCGTGGTCGCCGGCGTCGCACAACAGCTCGGTCGCTCCTTGCAGCGCGGCCGCGTTCTGCGGCTCGATGTCGAGCGCCTTCTCGTAGTTGTTCAGCGCCGGCGCGATGCGCCCGAGCCGCCGCTGCGCGTCGGCCAGGCAGGTATAGATCTCGGCACGCTGCGGGGTCTTCTCGGATCCGAGCAGAAACAGCGCTCGCTTCAGCTCCGTGACGGCGCCCGGGTGATCCCCCTGCTCGATGAGCTCCTTGCCCTTCGCCAGCGACCCCTCCACGCTGTGCAGCGGCGGGGGGGTGGACGAGGAGGGCGACGAGAAGGTCCACGCTGGGGGCGGCGGCCGCCCGCTGCCGTTGATGGTCGGCGACGTCGCCTCTGTCGCAGGGGTCGCGACCGGCTCCGAACCGGCGGGTTCGGCAGGCGGTGGCGGGCTCGGAGCGGCGCGCTCGGCAGGCTCGGGAAGACGCCGCAGCTCCACCCCGGACTCGCGCCGGTGCGGCGGGCTCCCCGCCAGCCGCTCCATGAAGCTGCCAGCGGCAGGCATCGGCTCGGCCTCCGTGGGCGGAGCGTCGTCGCCGGCCGCGAAGCTCGGGAGCTGGTCCTCGCCGAAGCTGGAGAGCAGATCCCCACCGGCGGCGCTCGCCGCGGCGTCGTCGGGCACGAGCGGCGCCGCCGCGAGGCTCGGCGGGACCGAGGCGCGCGGTTCGGTCAGATCATCGTACGCGTCCGGCGCCGCTCCGCGGTCGTGAAGCTCCACGCCGGAGTCGAGCTGCGCCCCCGGCGGGTCGACGTCGCCGGGGTTGGCGAGCATGACGGCGGTCACGTCGTCGAACCTCGGCGGCTCGGTCCGTGTCGACGTCACCGCCGTGATGTCGTCGAACGCCGCGGGTTCGCGCTGGGTCGGGATCGCGGTCGTCTCGTCATCGAACCGAGCCGCTTCAGCCTCCCCTGCCGAGAGCTCCGGCGTGTTCCGATCCGGTTCGAGCTCCGGCGCCAGCTCGTGCGGCCCGGAGTCCCCCACCGGTGGGGCCGCGTCCGCGGGCGGCACCAGGAGCGAAAACCCCGTGCGCGCCGCGAACAGTGATAAATCCAGCAGCCCGCCCCCGGGCGCGGCCAACATCCGCGCGTACACGGCCTCGAGCTCTGCGCCTGTCCCGGCACGCCGCCGCGACAGCTCGCCCAGCGCCTCGAGCCACCGACCGAGCAGCGGAGAAGGCTCGGGCTCGGTCCCCGCCTCGATTGGCCGCGCGGCGATCAGGGCGTTGACGGCGGGCAGCTCGGTGAGCTTCGTCCCGGCCGCGCTGACGAACTCGAGGATCGACAGCCCCGGGTCGACGAACGGCCGAAGGTCGAGCAGCACCAGGACCTGCTCGGCGACGCCCTCGAGCAACCCCGCGAGCCGCGGCATGGATAGCGCGCCGACCCGGGGGGCATCCAGGAGCAGGGCCGCGCCGCGCTCTCGCGACAAGACGCCGTAGCCGCCGACGTAGAGCAGCAGCGACTGGATGGCTCCGTGCTCGGCGATGGAACGGCGAAGCCGATCCGGCAAATCGCGGTCCGCCTCGAGCCGCTCGACCTGGTAGCCAGCGTCGGCCGCCTGCAGGCGATCGCAGAGCACCGCGGCGTCACGCTCGACCCCGATCAGCGTGGGGAGTTGCTCAGCTCGTGCGTAAGTCGAAGTGATGACGTAGGCGAGTCGCATCGGCACGGTTCGGGACGCCCCAAAACTCCAGAGACGGAGCTTTTAGCAAACCTCCGGCGCCGAGCCGTGCGCTTTCGACGCTGGTGTATGATTCCGAACCCTTTGGCCCGAAAGCATCGTCTCTCCCAGCGCTGCAAACTCACAGCGCCGCTTGACTGACGCCGAATCGCTCCCCACTTTGGCCGCGGACGCGGCATTCACCGCGGACTGTTTCACCGCGGCCAAGGGCGCGCGGACAGGCGGAGGCCCACCATTGAACCTCATCTCGCGTTAGCCGGTCAGCCATTCGGCGGCGAAATGACGGGGGAGATGGCGGTGGTCCTGGCCGTCGTCGTGATCGCCCTCGTGCTCTTCATCACCGAGCGGCTGCCGGTGGACCTGGTCGCCGTCACGGTCCCGGCGGTCTTGCTGGTGAGCGGCGTGCTGACCGCAGAGGAAGCGGTCTCGGGGTTGGCCCATCCGGCCACCGTCACGGTGGCCGCGATGCTGGCCTTGAGCCTGGGACTGCTGAAGACCGGAGCGGTCGCCACCATCGGCAGGTGGATCTGCCGGGCGCCGCTCGGTGGACCACGCCTTCGGCTGGCCGCGCTGTGCCTGGCGGTCGGCGCCGTCTCCCCGTTCTTGAGCAACACCGCGGTGGTGGTGGTCTTCCTGCCGGTCTTCCTCTCGATGGCGCGCCAGTACGGGCAATCGCCGTCGAGCTACCTGATCCCGCTGTCCTACTCGGCCATCCTGGGCGGCACCGTCACGGTGATCGGCACCTCGACCAACCTGGTCGTGCACGGCATCGCCGAAGATCGCGGGCTCGATGGCCTCACGATGTTCTCGATCACACCGCTCGGGTTGATCTACTTCGGGGTCGGCTTCCTCTATCTGTTCACGGTAGGCCGGTGGCTCTTGCCCGAGCGAACCGCCGCGGCGGATCTGTCGCTGAAGTACGACGTGCGAAAATTCGTGACCGAGCTGCAGGTCTCCGAGGGCTCCCCGGTCGTCAACCGGCACCTCGACCCCTCCCGCTGGGGGGACAAGTACTCGGTGACCGTCCTCGGGGTTCAGCGTGGCCGGCAGTCGTTTTGGGGGCGGCTCTCACAACCGCTGCTGCGCCCGGGCGATACCATCTACGTCCAGGGCGAAGCCGCGCAGCTGCTCATGCTGGCGCAGGAGCAGGCGCTGGCCACCCCGGCGCAGCGGCGGGCCAACGGCACCGACGACCTGGACGACGAGCGCCTGGTCGAGCTCATCGTCGCGCCGCATTCGCCCTACGCCGGACACACGCTGAGCCAGCTGCACTTCCAGGAGCGGCACGACGCGACCGTGCTCGCCATTCAACACCATGGTGTGATCGTCCGCGAGCGGCTGCACCACGTGCGGCTGCGGCCGGGGGATCTGCTGCTCGTGCACGGCAACGCCCCGGCCCTCGAGGCGCTGGCCGACGACCCGGGTTTCGTGCCCATGAGCGAGGTGCGCGCCTTGCCCGCGCCCAGGCCGCGCACCATCGTCGCCATCGCCATCATGACCGGGGTGGTGGGCGCGGCGGCCGTGGGCTGGGTCTCGATCATGTCGGCGGCGCTCGTCGGGGTGGTGTTGATGTTGCTCTCCGGGTGCGTCCGGATCGAAGAAGTGTACGCCGAGCTCGACTGGATGGTGGTGTTCCTGCTCGCTGGCTTGATCCCGCTCGGACTGGCACTGGAGAAGAGCGGCGCCGCCGCCTTCCTGATTCAACACCTGGCAAGCTGGCTCGAAGGTGTCGACCCCGCGATCGTGATCGGCGCCTTCTATCTGACCACGAGCCTGCTCACCGAGGTGATGTCGAACAACGCAGCGTCCATCGTGCTCGCCCCCATCGCCATCTACGCCGCCCGCGATCTTGGGATCAATCCCTATGCGCTGCTCGTCGCCACCATGTTCGGCGCCTCCGCGTCCTTCATGACACCGCTCGGCTACCAGACCAACGCGATGGTGTACGGCCCGGGCGGCTACCATTTCCGAGACTACGTGCGGGTAGGCGGGCCCTTGAACCTGATCCTGCTGGGCGTGGCCACGCTCCTCATCCCAGTGTTCTGGCCGAGCTGAGGCAGGGCGCCGACACCGGCAAAACCGGCGCCACGCGCCCAAGATGAGCTATCTTCGGGGGTGAGCCATGTCCCTGGAGCGCTTGCAGAGGTTGAACCGGCGCCTGCGCAGCGTTTTGAGCGAGCTGGCGGTCGACGTCCCCGAGCCCGATCGGTGGCCCCATCCTCCCGAGCTCGGGCGCGCATTTTTGGCGTCGATGCTCACCGCGCGGCACCTGGACACGGCGGCGTTCGAGCTGCGCGCCAGCGGGGATGGGCACTACACGATCTGCAGCGCCGGGCACGAGGCGAACGTCGTGTTCGGAGGACTGACCCGACCGAGCGACCCCGCCCTGCTCCACTACCGCAGCGCCGCCGTGCAAATCGAGCGCGCGCGGCAGGTGCCGGGCAGCGACCCGGCGCGCGACATCCTGCTCTCGCTCGTCGCCTCGAGCGAGGACCCGGTGAGCGGCGGGCGCCACAAGGTGTTCGGCGGCAAGGCGCTCGGCATCATCCCCAAGACCAGCACGATCGCTTCGCACCTGCCGCGCGCGGTCGGGCTGGCCTTGATGCTCGAGCGGCGCCGCCGGCTCGGGCTGGCCTGCGACTCCCCCGAGGACGCCATCGTGCTCTGTAGCCTGGGGGACGCCAGCGTCAACCACAGCACCGCCGCGGGCGCGCTGGGAGCGCTCGGCTGGGCGGTGCACCAGCGCTTGACCGCGCCGCTCCTCGTGGTCGTCGAGGACAACGGCCTCGGCATCAGCGTGCGCACGCCGAGCGGTTGGATCGAGCAGCGGCTCGCCGCGCTGCCGCACGTCGCCCGCTTTCAGGCGGCCGGGTGGGAGCTCGCCGAGACCTACGCGGCCGCGCGCCAGGCGGTCGAACACTGCCGGAAGACTCGGCGGCCCGCCGTGCTCCACCTGCGGTGCTTCCGCTTGCTCGGCCACGCCGGCAGCGACGCCGACACCGGCTACCGCAGCCCGGCGGAGATCGAGCGGGCAGAGGGCCACGATCCGGTGCTCGCCGCAGCGCTCGATCTCGCGCGCGCCGGCGTCCTGCACCCGGAGGAGATCCTCGAGCTCGACGAACACATCGGGCAAGACGTGCGCGCCGAAGCCGCGCGCGCCCGCCTGCGGCCCAAGCTGCGCACGGCCGCCGAGGTCGCCTCGGCCATCGCCCTCGAACCCGACCGCCGCGTCGAACAGCACGCCGAGCGAGCGCTCCGGCACCCGCCGAGCACCCCGATGACGCTCGCGCAAGGCATCAACTGGGCGCTCTCCGAAGCGCTCGAGCGCTACCCCGAGGCGCTGATCTTCGGCGAAGACGTCGCCAAGAAGGGCGGGGTGTACGGCGTGACCAAGGGGCTGCTCGCGCAGGCGGGTCCGGCTCGGGTCTTCAACACCCTGCTCGACGAGCAGAGCATCCTCGGGCTCGCGCTCGGCGCCGCGAACCTCGATCTGCTGCCCATCCCGGAGATCCAATACCTCGCGTACCTGCACAACGCCGAGGATCAGCTGCGCGGGGAAGCCGCCACGATGCGTTTTTTCTCGCGCGGCGCCTACGACAACCCCATGGTCGTGCGGATCGCCGGCCTCGGGTATCAAAAGGGCTTTGGCGGACACTTTCACAACGACAACTCGCTCGCGGTGCTGCGGGACATCCCGGGCATCGTGCTTCTGGTGCCGGCGCGGGCCGACGACGCCGTGGAGCTGCTCCGAACCGCGTTGGCGCTGGCGCGCGCGGCACGCCGGGTCGTGGTGATCGTGGAGCCGATCGCCCTCTATCACACGCGCGATTTGTACGCCGAGGGCGACGGCGCGTGGCTCGCCGCCTGCCCAAAGGGCGCGGCGCCGTTCGCCAAAGGCCGCCTCTACCCCGTGGACGACCCAAATCTGGTCCTCGTCACCTTCGGCAACGGCGTTCGCCTGAGCCGGCGCGCCGCGCTCCGCCTGGAGCGCGAGCACGGCCTGTCGGCGAGCGTGCTCGACCTGCGCTTCCTGGCCCCGCTGCCTGCGGAGGACATCCTTGCCCAGGCGGCGCGCGCCGGGCGGGTTCTGGTGGTCGACGAGACCCGCCGCAGCGGCGGCGTCTCCGAGGCCATCCTCGCGCTCTTGGTCGACGCCGGCAGCCCGGCGAAGCTCGCGCGCGTCACCAGCGCCGACAGCTTCATCCCGCTCGGCGAGGCCGCCGAGCAGGTGCTGGTCAGCGAAGCGCAAATCCTCGAGCGCGCGCTGTGGCTCTGCCGGCAGTAGGTCCGACGAGGCGCTCGGACCTGCGCCGGTCCAGGAGGAGCGCTAAGCTCGGCCCCCGCATGCCTCTCCGCCCGCTCCTGCCGTTGCTGCTGCTGCTCGGCGCCTGCTCGCGCCCGGACGCGCCCGCCAGCACCACCTCCAGCGCCCGCGCCCCTGCGCCCCCGGCGCCGGCCGCGGCCGCGGCGAAGGCCCCGGTGCAGCCC
>JAEZYZ010000286.1 GCA_023418705.1 Pseudomonadota bacterium
CCCCAGAACCGCGGCGCCGCCGAGCCGCGGCCGCCGAGCCGCGCGTCGGACCCAAAGGAAACATCCCGCGCTCGGCGCCGCGGCGCCGAGCCTCGGACCTACAGAATGCCGCGCTACGGCGCCACGAGCCCACGCCGAACCAAGGCCGCGCGCAGCGCCGGCTCCACCTCGGCGCGGATGCGGTGATTCGCGTAGGCCACCCACGCCACGTCCGCGTCCAGGTTCATCGGAACCCTGAGCGGCTGCCCCAGCGGGTCCGTGACGATGACGCCCAGCCGCTCCGCGATGGCCAACGTGCAGACGTCGTAGGGGTGACAGCACAGGCTCTTCGGCAGCCCGCGCCGCTCGAGCGTTTCGCCGAACAGCGGGCGCAGGTCGGCGTTGAACCGATCGTGACCCGCCATCAGCTCGTACAGCTGTCCGCCGGTCGAGGCGTATTGATCCTCGAAGCACAGCGCCTTGCCGGCCGGAGACACCCCGAGCACGGCGCGCACGACCTCCTCGTCGATGGCCGCCAATTCGGCGCGCACGCCCGGGAAAAACCGGCTCAACATGGCGTAGCCGTGCGCGATCGAGCCGGCACGGCTCGGCCCGAGCTCGAGCGGGGCCTCGACGCCGCTGAGCCGATCCACCCGCCGAGCGACCACCTCCCCCCCGGCCACGAGCCACAAATCATCGCACAGGTGCTGCTTCAGCGTCGGGATCTCGATCTGGACCGTCACCTCCGCGGCCGACAAGGGCGTCTGCTCGCCCTGGTTCGGCGCCGCCGCGGCCAACACCCAGGCGCTCCGCTTTTGATACATGATGCCCCGGGTGCCGTCGATCGGGTCGACGATGAGCCGCCAGTGGGCTGCGGCTTCGGAGCTGCCTCGCGGCAGCACCAGCTGACCGCCTCGCAGCCCTTCGGCCACCAGCACGACGCCGCCCAGCGCGGCGGCGGCCGCCTCCACCCGGGCGACGACGATCTGCTCGCTCACGCTGTCGATGGCGTAGATCGTGTCCCCCTCGTCGTCCCGCACTACCGCCGAGAGCTGCTCGGTCCGCTGCGCCGCGCAGGCGGCGACGACGGCCCCCCGGATCTCCCGGCCCATCGACAGCAGCAGCTCGAGCATGGCCTCGCGGCTCACGACGCCTCCGCAATCCAATAGCCGGTTCCCGGCGTGATCGGCTCCGCCGCCTCGCCCCTCCGCGGTCGTTCCCAGGTCATCTCGGCCGGCGAGTATACGCGGCATTCCGCGTCTCGGAGTGGATCCGGGTGGCAGCCGGAGCCGGCCGTCCGCAACTTGACGAAGGGAAGCCCGCGCCCCAAGGCCGCGCGGTCGCCCGAAGCTGCGCATGACCCCCGCTTTGCTGCACGCCGCCGACCTCGCCGCGCTCACCGCTGGCTACTGGGCCGTGGATCGGCTGCTGCGGCGCGACGGCTACGTGCGGCTGATGACTCGGCTCGGCGCCGCCCGTCCGGATCTTCAGGTTGCCGTCTTCGCGGTCCCCTGGCTGGCGCTCGCCCCCTCTTGGCGCTGGGAGGCGATCCCCCAAGGCGGCGTCCTGCGCATCTTCGCGCTGTTCCTCGTCGCCATCCTGGCCTGGAAGGCCACCACGCGCGACATCGATCTGGTGATCGGAGAACGCCACGTGCTGGCGCGCTGGCTGCTCGTTGGGAGCGTTCCGCTGCTCTGGACGAGCCCCGCGTTTTTGCCGCTCGCGGCGCTGCTGCTGACCCAGCCGTTCGGTCTGTGGGAGCACCACGCCACCTTCCCGATGCGCGTCACCCAAGCCCTGGTGGCCTACGCCTGCCTCGCCGGGGCGCTCGGCCCGACGCCGCTGTTCGGGGACGCGACAGCGCTCTTGTTCTTCGTCCTGGTGATCCAGATCTCCCACTACCTCATCACGGCCCTCGCCAAGTGCCTGCTCGGCCCGAAGTGGACCTCCTGGGTCAGCGACAACAAGCTGCACCACATGGCGGCGAGCGCGTACAGCTGGGGCTGGGCGCGCTTCTTCCCCTGGAGCCGCTGGCGGCGCGTCATCGACGGGCTAAAGGCGGTCGAGAAGCCGCTCCAGCTGACCACCTTCGGCATCGAGCTTCTGGCGCCGCTGGCGCTCTTGCACCCCACGGCTGCGATCGGATTTTGCTTGGCGTGGTGCGCGTTTCATCTGGGCGTGTTCGCGGTCTCCGGGCTCTTGTTCTGGGATTGGATCCTCACCAATCTGTCGATCGCCGTCCTCGTCTCGTCGATCCCGCCGCCCATCGCCGAGCAAGCCTTCGGCCCCTGGTCGATGCTCGCGGGCCTTCTGTTTCTGCTGCTCTTTCCCCTGCGGCACAAACTCTGGACGCCGATGCCCCTCGGCTGGTTCGACTCCCCCTTTACGCAGCGGATCCATTGGCAGGTGGAAGGAGAGAGCGGCAAGCTCTACGGCCTGTACAACGATTTCATGTGCCCGCATGAGCGGCTCTACGGCAAAGTGCACGGCTGCTTCCTGGCGCCCGTGCCCGTCGTGACCTACCACCTGGGAGAGGTCTGGAAGCCGGAGCTGCGTGACGCGATCCGAGCGGCCGGGCCGAGCCTCGAGCGGCTCGAGGGCGTGCGGCGACGCTTCGGCATCGAACCGAAGAACGCGCCGATGGCGGCACGGCACGAGCAGTACCTGCGGCGCTTCTTCCATGAGCTCAATCGCGGCGCTCGCAAGCACGTGTTGCCGCGTCCTTTGCGTTTTCTGAAGGCCCCCGGCGACCAGATCTTCTACTGGGGGGACTTGCCCCGCTACCGCGGCCAAGAGAAGGTGCGCAAGGTCGTCTTGCGGTATCGGGAAGAGTACTTCGACGGCGCCGAGCTCCGTCGGCTGCGCGACGAACCGGTGCTCGAAATCGACCTCGAAGTCGGCCCCGTGCCGGAGCCGGTGCGGGAGCTCACGCCCAAGGAGATCGACGACTATCTGCTGCGCCTGGCCAAGGGCAAGCTGATCGACCTGCCGGGAGCCGGCGGGGGGTACGTGAAGACCGACGATGGCAAGGTGCAGCCGCTGTCGCCGCGCGCTCGGTGAGCGCGAAAGCGCTCGTGTCGGGCGCGCTCTTCTGGCAAATTCTCGGCAGCTATGGCTCGTCGAGTGATTCGCGGCGCTGCATGACGGGAGCGCGCACGCCCCCCGCCGAGCCTGGCGATCCTGCGCGAGGGCGTCGGCTCTTCGGCGTCGCTCCGATCAAGCTCGTCTTCGCGCTGGAGTACGTGCTGCAGGGCCTGGCCAATCCGTTCCAGGGTGTCACCTACCAGCCATTCTTCCGTCACTTCCGCTTCGAATACGGCTTGAGCGAAGCGGCGACTCAGAACCTGTTCGCCAAGTCGTACCTGGCCTGGAGCATCAAACCCATCCTCGGGTTCCTGATCGACGCCTACGGCAAGACGCGGACGCTGTTGATCGGGCTGCTGAGCGCGGCGTCGCTCGGCTACCTGATCGCGCCGTTGGTCGATACCGGCCCCTTCGTGTTCTTCGCGGCCATGTTCGGCCTGTCGCTGCTGCTGGCCGCGACCGACGTGTCCGTCGACCGAGCCACCGTGATCGTCGGCGAGCAGGAGGCGAAGTCCGCCGATCGACCGCGGTCCAGCACCGTCGGCTTGAATCAGGCGATCTGCTGGGCATCGATCTACGGCACCGGCATCGTCGCGGCCGTGCTCGGCGGCTACCTCGCCGAGCGCGTGCCGGTCGGTGCCCTGATGACCGCGCTGGCCGGCGCGCCCCTCGTCGTGCTGGGGGTCGTGCTGCTGCTGCCGAAAGACAACGCTCGAGCGATCCCGCTCCGGGCCTCGGTCCGCGCTTTCTGGCATGGGCTGAACACCGGGCCTCTGCTCGGGGTGATGCTGTTCTTCTTCATCTTCCACTTCCAGCCGCTGATGGGGGCGCTCTGGAACAACCACTTGCTCGAGAACCTCGGCTTTCGTCAGAGCGAGCTCGGGCTCGGTGACGGAGCCTCCCGCGCGGGTTCCTTCCTGGGCGTGCTGCTGTTCGTCTGGAAGGGGGTCCGGTGGCAGGAGCGCTGGGGCCTACGCGCCCTGTTTCGGGTGTACATCCTGATCCAGGTCGTGCTGATCTTCACTCAGTTCGCGTTGGTCGAGCCCTGGTTCGGGCGGGCGACGGCCGGCCTGCACGCGCTGTTGCCGTTCGCGGATGCCGGCAGCGTTCGGATTGGCTATCTCATCTCTTACAACTTGCTCGTCGCGGTGGCCGACGCATTGATCCGGATGAGCACCTTCAGCCTGGTGGGCGCGGTGGTGCCTGTCGCGGCGGCGGGCAGCCTGTTCGCGGGCTTCATGTCGGTCAACAGCCTGGCCTATTCGCTGTCCTATTCGACCGGCGCCTGGCTCTACGACCACGGCCCGGACGTCGGGTTCTTGAGCGCGCTCGATCGGGCGTTGTTTCCGGCGGTCGCCAACTCCGAACGGATGTCGATCGAGATGTTGATCCTCGTCGGCGCCGCGGGCTACCTCCTGAGCTTCCTCGCCGTGCGGTTGGTCCCGGAGCGCAGCGCCACCCTGGCCTCGGCCACGCTGGAGGGCTCGGGGCCGGAGCGCTGGCGCGCGCTCGACGCGCGGGTGCGACGAAGCGTCGACGCCGCTGGCCTGACCGCTGGCGTCGGCCTGTTCCTGGCCGCCACGCTCGCCTGGAGCATCGATTTCGTGACGGCCGCGTTGATGAGCTTTTTCGGGATCACCCTGCTGCGCAAGGCCGCCCTGGACCTGCTGACGCGGCGCCTGGCGCGGGCCGCTTGATCCTCACTCGACGACGGTGACGCTCTCACAACCGAAGAGCAGCTCGAACCCAGCCGTGCGATCCGCCTGAATCCGCTCACAGGTCGAGGGACAGAGGACGACCTGATCCCCGGACAGCTGCCAACCTTCCTCGCAGGCGGCGCCCGCCGCGACCCGGCCGATGTACTCTGGCTGGCCGCCGGCTGGGGTGAACACGGCGTTGATCTTGTCGAGGTCGAGGGTTTGCCCGCTGCCGGGCTCCGGCAACGCATAGTTGCAGGCGACGATGGTGCCCGCGATCGCCTCGAGCGTGTCGCGCAGGGCGGTCGCGAAATCCTGCTCCTGCGTCATGTCGAAGTGGCAAAAGTTCGGCCCCGCGTCGCTGCAGTCGGCCGGCGCCGTGCCCCCCTCGCGTGCCGCCTGCGAAAGCCACGGTCGCATGTCCTCGCCCCCGTCGCCGACCTCGCTGCCAGGTGAGCCAATGACGAAGGTGCGAATGCCTTGCGCGTTCGCCTCGGCGATCGTCTGGATGATGGGCTCTGGGGGGACGCCCATCTCGGCAAAGCTCCCGGAGGTCACACAGTCCTGAGAGAGGGTCGGCTGACCGTCGGTGATGAGCAGCATGTAGCGCTGGCCGACGACGGTCGAGGTCAAAAGCCCGTTCATCAGCGCGTACGTGTACGCGTCGTGCGTGGGCGTCCAGCCGTTGGGCTCGACCGCAGCGAAGCCGCTCTCGATCGAAGCGCGCTGGGCAGATCCAGCCTCCCCGAGCTCCGCCACGGGGATCAGCGCGGACGTGTTCACGCACTCGGTGATGTCCGAAGGCTCCGTCCCCGGATTGCCCAAATCGCGATTCGGGTAAAACAGCACGCCTGCGCCGGTCTGCGCCGGGAAGGCCGCGATGGCGTCGAGCAACGCGGTGCTGGTGATGGTCCACTTCGACCGCAGCTCCTGGCCCCCGGGCGGTGGGTCGTTCATCGACAGGCTGGTGTCCACCACCATCTGAACCACGGCGGGTGCGCTCTCCGGCTCGACGACCCATCCAGCGCACGAAGCGTCCCGCAGATCGTCCAAGCCGCCGTCGCCCGACATGGTGCCGCCCTCGGCGCCCGTGCCCACGCCGATCCCGGGACCGGTACCCCCGGTCGTGACGGCGCCGGACCCGCCGCTCCCCACGACCGCTCCCGAGCCTCCCGCTCCCGGAGAGGCCGAAGAACCACCGGTGTTGCTGGCACCGCCAGCGCTGCTGCTGCCGCCGCCGTTGCCGTCGGTCGACTCCGACGAACAGGAGGCGGCGGCAAACATCGCCGCAAGCGTGAGGGTCGCGGGGAGGACGCTTCTGGCGGTCAACATTCGTGCTCCTGGTATCGATTTCAGATCGCGGCGCGCTGATGCGGCTGAGGCTCGAGCAGACTTGGTTCGAGCGTTCGAGGGACCCGCCTGCCGGGCTTCAGGCCGGCTTCGAACGGGGGACGATGGTCCTTCGACAAAGAGCTTCCACGCTCCGTGTCAGGTGAAGTGAATCGTCGTACCGGCGGTGGCTCATGACGCAGCAAATCGTGCGCGCTCCGCGCCAGGATGGCGCACGACGCTTCCCGAATATCATCATCAAGTGCTCGAAAGCGCGCAAAAATCGCCGGCGCAGCGCCAGATTTCAATAGTACCAATAAATTGAAATTACCTCGTCAACCAGCAGGGCTTGGGAGCCCCCGCGCCAGGGGACCAACGGCAAAGGGACATTGTTGAGCGATCCTGAGCCTCCCAGGCGCGCTCGTTGCTGAGCGATCTGTCGGCGCGCTTGGCTCGTCACCTCGGCAAGCCTGAGAGCTATGTGATGACCTGCCTCATGCCGCAGACGACCATGACGTTCGCCGGGACCTCGGAGCCGGCCTGCTACGTCGAGGTCGACCCTGAAGCCCGAGCGGACGCGCGCGATCTCTGCCGATTTTTGTGCCCGACTCTCGGACGGCTCGGGGGTGCGGCCCGACCGCATCTACCTCGAATTCGCGGACGCGAAGCCGCACCTCTGGGGCCACGCCGGCGACACCTTCGCTTGAGCGCTCGCGAGCTGCGAATTCGCGGTAAGCTAGAGCCTTTCGAGGACCGAGGTGATTGAAACGGCCCAACGGAGCACCCCTCGCGGCGCCAGCCGCCACATCCGGCGCGCCCCTGCGCCCAGCGCTGCGCGACGGCTCCGGCTAACTTCAGGTGCTTCACCTCGAGAATCTCCATGAGCGAGTGGTACTTCATCAGCCTGCTGCTTGCGGCGGGCATCTGCCTCGGGTTCCTGTTGCACGCAGCCACGTTGCTGAAGCAGACCCGCAACGTGCGTCACCTGCACCTCGTGCTGCTGGCGGCCCTTCAGGCGGCGTATTGCTTCGTCGCCTACCAGTACTTTCGCACCACGATCAGCGCCCGCGCCCTGCCTTGGGGCCAGAGCATCTGCGCCTTCACCCCCTACATCACCTACCTCTTCGGGGAGCTCACGATCGCCCTGACCGGCGGGCGCCAAACCTGGCTACGGCGCTTCCAGCAGGTGAACCTGGCGCTCACGACGGTGTTCGTGCTGGGCGTCCTGCTCGACATCGTCTGGGCCACATCCCTGGTGCTGAAGCCGGTGTTGCACACGGATTTGGCCGCCGCGTTCCGTCACCAGCTGTCCTTCACGGCGGCCGGCACCGTGTACCTGGTCTGGGTCTCGCTAGCCTTCGGGTGCTTCGCGACGCTGCTGCTCTCCCGCTATCGGTCGCGCCGCGACCTCTTGCCGATGGTGCTCGGCAGCGTCGTGTACTTCGTCGCCACGATCTTGGATTTCGGCATCCTGATCGGCGCCCATAGCGGCTACTTCCTGCAGCACTTCGGCTTCTTCGCGCTCGTGGTCGGCTGCTGGTGGGTCCTGGCGCGCCGCTTCGAACATTCCCTGAAGGAGCTCCAGGAAGCGCTCGTGCGGCTGGAGGATCAACGACAGCAGCTTTTGATGGCGCAGCCGCTCCTGCACAAGCAAAAGCTCGATTCTCTCGGGACGCTCGCCGCAGGGGTAGCCCACGAGATCAATAACCCCATCCACGGCATCATGAACTACGCCTTCCTGCTCGAGCGGCGGCTGAGCCCGGGCGAAGAGCGGCAGTTCGCGACCGAGATCGTACGCGAGAGCGAGCGCATCGCCGGCATCGTGCGCAACCTGCTGCGCTTCGGCCGCGCCGAAGAAGCACACAGCGTCGCCGCGGACATCGGCGACATCGTTGAAGGGACCCTGTGCCTGCTGCGCAGCAGCCTGATCAAGGACGGCATCACGCTGCAGGTCGAGATCGCCCCCGACGTGCCGGAGCTGGTCTGCCGCGCACAACAGCTGCAGCAAGTGTTGATGAATCTGCTCACCAACGCACGCGACGCGCTCAATTCCCGCGCGCCCGAGCGCACCGAACCCAAGCGCATCGTGCTGCGGGCCTCGAGCGACACGCGGCGGGGCAGCCACTGGGTGCGGATCGACATCTCCGACAACGGCGACGGGTTCGAGTCGGAGCTCGCCGACCGCATCTTCGATCCGTTCTTCACCACCAAAGCGGAGGGGGCGGGCACCGGGCTTGGGCTCTCGGTCAGCCACGGCATCGTGTTGGCTCACGGCGGCACCCTGACCGCGACCAGCGAGCCCGGGCGCGGCGCGCGCTTCAGCCTGGCCATCCCCTGTCACGCGACCTCCGATACCTTCGCTACCGGCACCACCCGCGACCTACCAAGCACCCCCCGCGCCGCCGAGCACTAGCGCCCTGGGCGCGCTCGCTGGCGCTCGCTCGGGCGACGGCGACGGCGACGGGGCGCTCGCGGGCGCTCGCTCGGTGACGGGGACGGGACGCTCGCGCGCGCTCGCTCGGCGACCGGGACGGGCGCTCGCGGGCGCTCGCTCGGCGACGGCGACCGGGACGGGACGCTCGCTGGCGCTCGATCGGTGACCGGGACGGGGGCGCTCGCTCGCGCTCGCTCGGTGACGGGGACGGCGACGGGACGCTCGCTGGCGCTCGCTCGGGCGACGGGGACGGCGACGGGACGCTCGCGCGCGCTCGATCGGGCGACGGGGACCGGGGCGCTCGCGGGCGCTCACGCGGCGACAGCGACGGGACGCTCGCGGGCGCTCGATCGGGCGACGGGGACCGCGACGGGACGCGCGCGGGCGCTCGATCGGGCGACGGGGACCGGGGGCGCTCGCGGGCGCTCGCTCGGCGACGGCGACCG
>JAEZYZ010000315.1 GCA_023418705.1 Pseudomonadota bacterium
TCGGCCGAAAGCCGCACAACGCGACGAACGGACCCAGCGCGCACACGATCTCGGGCTTGTGAAACGGATCCTTGTAGTTGCGCTTCGGATCGTCGACGTGGAGGCCGGGGGCGCGGGGGGGGGCGGCCCCCCCCCCCCCCCCGGCGCGCGGCCTCCACGTCGACGATCCGAAGCGCAACTACAAGGATCCGTTTCACAAGCCCGAGATCGTGTGCGCGCTGGGTCCGTTCGTCGCGTTGTGCGGCTTTCGGCCGATCGCCGAGGTGGTGGATCTGTTCGAGCGGCTCGCCGCCAAGGAGCTCACGGGCGTGCTGGCCCCGCTGCTGCAGCGGCGCGACGACAGCGGGCTGAAGCTCGCGTTCGAAGCGCTGATGCAGAGCGACGCCGAGACCCAGGCCGCGCTCGCCGCGGGCGTGGTGCGCGCGGCGCGGCAAAAGCGCGCGGCGCTGCCGGAGTACGCGACGGCGCTCGACTGGCTCGACGCGATCGCCGCTCGATACCCGCGCGACGTCGGGGTCGTCTCTTGCCTGCTGCTCAACCTGGTCGAGCTGCAAGCGGGTGAAGCGCTGTTTTTGCCGGCGGGCAACCTGCACTGCTATCTGTCGGGCATCGCCGTGGAGGTGATGGCGAGCTCGGACAACGTGCTGCGCGGCGGCTTGACCTCCAAGCACGTCGACGTGCCCGAGCTGCTGTCGATCCTGAAGGTCGCCGCGGAGCGGCCGGTGAAGCTGCTGCCGAGGGCCGGCGCCGGCTCGGAGCTGGTCTACGAAACGCCCGCGGCCGAGTTCCGGCTGTCGCGCATTCACCTGCAGGAGCAACCCTGGTCGACCGACGTCCGCGGTCCCGAGATCGTCCTGGTCACGGCGGGGTCGGCGGAGCTCTGCGCGCAGGGCTCGAGCGAGCACCTCGTCCAGGGTGAGAGCGCCTTCGTGGCGGGGAGCGCCGGCGCGTACACGCTGCGGGGCGCGGGGGTCGTCCACCGCGTCAGCGTGGGCGAAACCTGAGGCTCGCTACGCTTCGGCGTCGCCTTCGAACTCTCCGGACTCCGGGATTTCGTCGAGACCGACGCCGCCGCGGACCGGGATCGCCCGCGCCGCGCCCACCTTCTCGAGCACCGCCGAGAGCGCCGCCGGATCGCCGACCTTGGGCAGGAAGGCGCGCGAGCCGTCCCACAGATCGAGCGCGATCGATCCCGGCTGATCCAAGACGATGCAGTCGATCTGAGCCCACTTGAAGCGCCGCACGCGCGGCCAACCGAGGGCCAGCACGTCCCGGTAGACCACGCCGTCGCCGCGCACCTGCACGCCGCGCATATTGGCGCGCACCAGCGACGCGATGGCGCTGGCGAACATGATCACGGCGAGCGTGCGAGCGCCGATCACGCGGTGCTCGTCCTTGATGACGACGTAGCTATAAAGCCAGCTGCCGGGCGGGCTGTGCTCGCCCACCAAGACGAACACCAGCACGGCGATGGCCGCGATCAGATACAAAAGCGGCGGCAGCCAGGAGCGAAAGGGCGGACCGAACGACGACTCGGTCGGCCGATAGGTCATGTCGAAGCCGGGAGGGCGAGACGGGCGAGCCACGCCCATCAAGGCTAAAACAACTTGAGGTTCGGTGACAGAGGGCAATCTGTCCGATCGCGCGATCTTGCGGTGCTGCGGCTTCGGCGGTACGGCAGGCGCGCACGATCGATTTTTCGGCGTGGTTGTGGGGCTCGCCGCCCCACGCCCGGGAGTTTTTCATGAAAATCTTCATCGACAGCGGAGACATCGGAGAAATCAAAGAGGCCGTGGCGATGGGCGCCATCGATGGCGTCACCACCAACCCCTCGCTGCTCGCGAAGGCGGGTCGGCCCATCCGGCGCGCCATCGCCGACATTTGCGAGGTCGTCGACGGGCCCGTCTCCGCAGAGGTGCTGGCCACGACCACCGACGCGATCCTGAGCGAAGGTCGTGAGCTCTCGAAGATCCATCGCAACGTGGTGGTGAAGGTCCCGCTCTTGCTCGACGGCTTGAAGGCGGTGCGCCAGTTCGCGCAGGAAGGGATCCGCACGAACGTGACGCTCTGCTTCTCGGCGACGCAAGCGCTGCTCGCTGCCAAGGCGGGGGCGAGCTACATCTCCCCGTTCGTCGGCCGCCTCGACGATCAGTCCGAAGATGGGATGAAGCTGATCGAGCAGATCGTCGCCATCTACGCCAACTACGACTTCGAGACCGAGGTCCTGGTGGCGAGCGTGCGCCATCCCATCCACGTGGTGCAGTCGGCCATGATCGGCGCGGACGTGGCCACGCTCCCGTTCAAGGTCATCCAGCAGCTCGCGCACCACCCGCTCACCGACATCGGGCTGAAGAAGTTCTTGGCCGATGCCGAGCGCATCCCCAAAGAGTAGTCGCCCGCCGTGCCCACGTACGTGAGCCGGCGCGCGCCGGGCTCGCCCGCCCTGTCGTCCCGAGAGGTCCGGCGCATCGCCGACCGCATGCTCGCCGAGCTGGGGTTGCCCGACGCCGAGCTGAGCGTGCTGTTCACCGATGACGGGCGCATGACCAAGCTCAACGAACGCCATCGCAACAAACCCCGTCCGACCGACGTGCTCGCCTTCCCTCAAGATGGCGTGTCGGGCGGGGGCAGCAACGGACCGCACCTGCTCGGGGACGTCGTGATTTCGCTCGACACGGCGGCTCGCCAGGCGAAGAGCCGCGGCCGTCCATTGCTCGACGAGGTCCGCTTCCTGCTGGCCCATGGCGTGGCCCACCTGCTCGGGCACGACCACCAAACCGCCACCGAAAAGCGCGAGATGGATCGGGTGACGCGCCGGCTGGTGCGCGCCGGCAAACGGGCATGAGCGTCGGCGCGCCGAGCTCGAACGGGGCGCCCCGAGCGCCCGGGACCGGTCGGACTTCGGAGCGGCAGGCGTTTTTTTCGGGTCGCGCACGCACACCCGCTCGCGTCCCGAGCGACGCGCCCCCCAGCCGGGCGACGAGACGTCTCACGAATCATCTCTGGGATTCGCTCGTAACTGCGCGCGCCTGCTGATGAACTCGCGATGGTGACCGGTCGCGTTTCGGCGCTCGCGGCCATGCCGCAGTGCATCCATGAACGGGCAGAAATCGCCTACTGTGAAGCCATCTGCCACACACGCCATGCCCGCTCCGGCACAAAAAAAGCTCGATCCGAGCACGATGCCTCTTGAAAGGCCTAAAGTCCCCTGTTATCCGTCGCGTGCCTGACTCGAACTGCACGGCGATCAGTCGTCGCCGCGGTGGACGACAAGGCGGGCTGGCTGAATCAACAGGCTGTCTTTTTCAAAAGGTTTCTGAAGGTAGGAGGAAGCGCATGGCTGGCAAAAGGCTGACGAAGGCGCAGGTCATTACCGAGCTGGCGAACGCCGCGGACGTCGACAAGAAGAGTGTGAGCCGCGTGTTCGAGTCGCTGCAGGAGATCATCCGCAAGCAGCTCTCGTCCCGCGGACCGGGCGAGTTCGTGATCCCGGGCTTGGTGAAGCTGCGGGTGGTGAAGAAGCCGGCGACCAAGGAGCGGCAGGGGATCAACCCCTTCACCAAGGAGCCGATCACGATCCCGGCGAAGCCCGCGAGCAAGAAGGTTCGCGCCACGGCGCTCAAGAACCTCAAAGACCTGGTTCAGTGAGACGACGCGGGCAGGAGCCCGCCCGCGGGCGCCCTGTCCGACGCGAAACGAAAAGAGCCCTGGTCCACTTGGACCGGGGTTCTTTTTTTGGTGTGATGCCGCCCCCCGTGTCCGCGATCATCCTCAAACCTGGCACCGTTCAACCCGTCTGGGCGGGACATCCCTGGGTGTTCCCGCAAGCTGTCGAGCGCATCGAAGGCGGCGCCGTCGCGGGCGCCGAGATCGACGTGCTGGACGGGCGCGGCAACTACCTCGGCCGAGCGCTGTACTCACCCAGCTCGGCGATCGTCGCGCGCATCTATTCGCGCACGTCCACGCGGCTCGACCGGCAATGGTTCGCCGAGCAGCTCGCACGGGCGCTCGAGCGCCGCAAAGAGCTCGGGCTGCCCAACGAACGGACGAACGCTTTCCGCGCCGTGCACGCCGAGGGGGACGACCTCCCCGGGCTCGTCGTCGATCTGTTCGATCGCACGGCCGTCGTGCAGCTCGGGACCATCGGCCTCAAGCAGCGCGAGGGCCTTTTGCTGGAGCTCATCGAAGAGGTCTTCGGTGCGACCACGATCATCGACCGCAGCTCACCGGCCGCCGCTCGCGCCGAAGGCTTCGAGCCCGGCGTGGGGATCGTGCGCGGCAGCAGCGAGCTCTCCGAGCTCCGCTTCAGAGAGCTCGGCATCGACTACCGTGTCCCGCTCGAGCTCGGTCAAAAGACCGGGTTTTATCTGGACCAGCGGCCGCTGCGGGCGCGCGTGCGGCGGCTCGCCGAGAGGCGCCGCGTGCTCGACACCTTCTGCTACGTCGGGTCGCTGGCGATGGCCGCCGCGGCGGGAGGAGCGGCGAGCGTCCGCGCCGTGGACACCAGCGCGCTCGCGCTCGAGGTGGCCGCCAGCTCGGTCGCGGCCAACGGCCTCCAGGGTCGCGTCGAGCTCGTGCGGGAAGACGCGCGCGAGGCGCTCACGCGAGCCGGACGCCAGGGGGGCTACGATCTGGTGATCTGCGATCCCCCGAAGCTCGCCCCGACCCGAGCCAGCAGCCGGCGAGCTCTGGCCACCATGCGGCAGCTGGCCGCGCTGGGGTGCCGCGCGACCCGTGCGGGCGGCTTGCTCGCCCTGAGCTCCTGCTCGGCCGCCATCGGCCTGAACGAGCTGACACGCAGCCTTGCCGTGGGCGGGCGCGACGTGCACGTGCGCCCCGTGGTGATCGAGCGGATCTTTCAAGGCGCCGATCATCCGGTGCCGGCGGCGTTCCCCGAAGGGCTCTACTTGAGCACCGTGATCGCCCGCATCCACCCCCTCTGACCACCATGCGCCCGATCGATGAGCTATCCCCCGAAGAGGCCCGCGGCTTGCGCGGGCTGCTGTTCGATCTCGACGACACCCTGCTCGACCACGGCCTGCTCACCGAGCAGGCCTACGCCGCGCTCCACCGCCTGCACGCGTCGGGGCTGCGGCTGATCGGGGTCACGGGGCGCCCGGCGGGCTACGGCGCCGTGCTGGCCCGGCAATGGCCGGTCGCGGCGCTCGTGACGGAGAACGGCGCCGTCAGCTACTACCGTGAGGGGCGCGCCTTGCGGCGCCACGACGCGCTGGCGCCCGGCGAGCGCGAGCGCCGGCGCCGGGCGCTCGCCCAGATCGTCGCGAGCCTCATGGAGGCGTTCCCGGCGCTCCGGCCCGCCGACGACGTCGAGCTCCGGACCAGCGATTTCGCCTTCGACATCGCCGAGCACCACCAGGTCGACCCGAGCGTCGTCGCCCAAGCCGTCGAGCGCGCGCGCTCGCTGGGCGCCAGGACCTTCACGTCGAGCGTGCACCTGCACGTCACCCTCGACGGCGCCGACAAAGCCTCGGGCAGCGTGCGCCTGCTCGGGCTCTTGTGGGGTGAGGATCCGACCGCGGCGTGCCACCGCTATGCCTTCGTGGGCGACAGCGAGAACGACGCTGCTTGTTTTGCCGCGTTCGACACCACCGTCGCGGTGAAAAACTTCGCCGGGCGCCCCACCGTGCCGCCCCGCTTCGTGACCCCGTCGGCGCGCGGGGCCGGATTTGCAGAGCTTTCACGGGTGCTGATTGCTGCCCGGCAGCGGTGAGGCTAGATCACCCGGCGCGACATGGAACCGGCACAAGCGACGCTGCTCGAAGCGGGCAGCACCCACCTGTATCCGAACTACCGCCAGCCGCCGATCGTGCCCGTCCGCGGCCAGGGCGTTCAAGTCTGGGATGCCGAAGGCCGGCGCTACCTCGACCTGTACGCGGGCATCGCGGTTTCGACGCTGGGGCACGCGCACCCGAAGCTGGTACAGGCGATCGCCGAGCAGGCGGGCCGCTTGCTTCACGTGTCCAACTATTTCTACAACGAGCCGAACTTGCGCCTCGCGGCCCGCTTGTGCCGGGCGGCGGGCATGGACCGGGTGTTTTTCTGCAACTCCGGCACCGAGGCGATCGAGGCCATGCTCAAGCTGGCTCGGCGCTATCATTTCGCCAACGGCCAGCGCGATCGCTTTCGGGTGATCGCGTTCGAGGGCTCGTTCCACGGCCGCACGCTCGGCTCGCTCGCCGCCACGGGCCAGATGAAATACCGCGACGGCTTCGGCCCGCTGCCGGGCGTGACGCACGTGCCGTTTGGAAACGCGCCCGCCGTCCGTGAAGCGATGGGGCCGGACGTCGCCGCCGTCCTGGTGGAGCCGGTCCAGGGCGAGGGCGGCGTGCTGCCCGCGCCTCCTGGCTTTTTGGCGGAGCTGCGGCAAATCACCGAGGGCGCAGGCGCCTTGCTGCTGCTCGACGAGGTGCAGACCGGGGTGGGGCGCACGGGGACCTTCCTGGCGTGCGAGCAGGACGGCGTGCGACCGGACGCCGTCGCGCTCGCCAAGGCGCTCGGCGGCGGCGTCCCGATCGGCGCGATGTTGTGCGTCGAGCGTCTGCGCGACGCGCTGCCTCCAGGGAGCCATGGCTCGACCTTTGGCGGCAACCCGCTGGCGTCTGCGGCGGCGCTGGCCGTCCTCGAGACCCTCGAGCAGGAGCGGGTGATCGAAGGCGTCGTCGAAAAGGGCCGCCACCTGGCGAGCGGGCTCGCGCGGCTCGAGGAGCGGCACCCGCGCCACGTCGCCGGGCACCGTGGCAAGGGCCTGCTCCAGGCGCTGGTGCTCAGAGACGACGTCGACGCCCGCGCGCTGCTGGGCAAGCTGCGGGAGGCCGGGCTCTTGCTGACGCTGGCGGGCGACAAGGCGCTCCGGTTTTCGCCGTCCCTGCTCATCACGCCTGCGGAGATCGACGAGGCTTTGGACATCATCGACGGTGTTTTCGGAGGTTTGGCATGAGCCGTCATCTATTGTCGTTGAGCGACCTCGGCGCCGCTGGCGTGATCGACCTGCTCGACGCCGCCGACCGTTTTCAGAACCTGCGCGGGAGCCCGGAGCATCCGAAGCCGCTCGCGGGCAAGAGCGCCGCGCTGGTGTTCGAGAAGGCCTCCACCCGCACGCGCTTGTCGCTGGAGGTGGCGGTCGCGGAGCTCGGCGGCCACCCCATCGCCATCACCAGCGCCGGCTCGCAGCTCGGGCGCGGCGAGCCGATCGCCGACACGGCCCGCGTGCTCTCCCGCATGGTGCACGCCATCACCTTCCGGACGGGCGCAGAAACACGGCTGCACGAGATGGCGACGCACAGCGCCGTCCCGGTGTTGAACGCGCTGACCGACGTCGGCCACCCGATGCAGCTCTTGGCGGACCTGCAGACCGTGCGGCGCGCTCGGGGACGGCTCGATGGCCTGCGGTACGCCTGGATCGGCGACGGAAACAACATGGCAAACTCGTGGATCGAAGCAGCCGGCCTGCTGAAGCTGCAGCTGGTCCTGGCCTGCCCCGATGGCTTCGATCCTGCCCCGGACTTCGTGCAGACCGCGCGGCAGCGGGGCGGAACCATCTCGATCGTGCGCGACGCGCGGAAGGCCGCCGAGAGCGCCGACGTGATCAGCACCGACGTGTTCGCGAGCATGGGCCAGGAAGAGGAGCAAGAGGCGCGCCTGAAGGCCTTCGCCGGCATGCGGGTCAGCCGTGAGCTCTTGGGCGTCGCCGCGAAGGACGCCATGGTCCTGCACTGTCTGCCCGCGCATCGCGGCGAGGAGATCGACGCGGACGTGCTCGAGGGACCGCAGAGCCACGTGTGGGATCAAGCCGAAGCTCGCCTGCACACGGCCAAGGCCGCCCTGGCGTGGGCCCTCGCTGGATGAGCGGGATCGAGCCGTCGGTTCGCCCAGACCACCCCGCCGCGACGGGAGCGACCCTCGCCTGCGCCCGCTGCGAGAAGCCGGTCGACCCGCTGCGCGCCGCGCGCGTCGCGATCTTCCACGAGCGGTTCAGGTACTTCTGCAGCGCCGACTGCCGCGCGGCGTACGACCCGGACGCGGGCCGCACGCCGCTGCCCCTGCCGAAGCGCAAGCCCCCCGCCAGCGAAGCCACCGACGACCTCGAAGCGGCGGCGGCGCCCCGCCCTCTTGAGGGCCCGCCGGATGAGCCCAGCGCCGAGCTGCTCGAGCCGGACCCGGCCGCACGCGGCGACCAGCCGGCGACGCCCGAGTTGGCCGACGC
This sequence comes from Pseudomonadota bacterium, assembly GCA_023418705.1. Taxonomy (GTDB): domain Bacteria; phylum Myxococcota_A; class Polyangia; order Polyangiales; family Polyangiaceae; genus JAEZYZ01. The sequence goes on from JAEZYZ010000315.1 coordinate 8,225, forward strand.
TCCAACGCAGCCGAGCGAAATCGTCGCGCTGCCGGAGGTCGGCGGGCTGCTGCTCGGCCTCGCGAGCTTGGGGGGCGTGCTCGCCGTGGCGCTGGCGCTGGCGGGCGACTCGACCACCGCCATTCACGCGCGCGCGCTCGTCGTGGTCGTGGCAGCCGGCGCGCTGGTCGCGCAGTATTTGATGGGGCGGCGCGACGCCATCGATCCGCATCCCGCGGCGTTCCTCGCGGCGCCGATCGCCGCGGCCCTCGGGGCGGGCGTCGCCGCCGTCACCGGCGCCGCGCAGGCCGCCGGGTTCGCGACCCTCGGCGGCCTGGTGGTCGCGACCTCGGCGATCGGTCTGCTGCTCGTCCAGCGCGCGGTGCGCCCGCTCGAGGTGGAGCGCGATCACATTCAGAGCGAGCTCGACGGCCCCGCGCGGCGCGTCGTCGGCGACGAGGTCGTCACGGTGCGCGCCCACGACCTGAGGCCGGGCGAGGAGATCCTGGTCGAAGCGGGCGAGCGGTTCCCCGCCGACTGCGCTGTGACCGCCGGCGAGGCCGTGCTGCTGCCCTGGCTCGGCGCGAGCAGCAGCATCGAGCCACGGGAAGGGGACGCGGTGGTGGCGGGCGCCAAGGTCGCGCGCGGGAGGCTGCGGGCCGTGGTCGGTTGGGCGTCGTTCGACCGCACCTGGCTGCGCATGATCAACGATCCGAAGCGCCGGGCCGACGTGTTCGCGCCGATGGCGCGTTTCGGACGGCTCGCGGCCGAGCGCTGGGCGCCGGTGGCAGCTGGCCTGGCAGCGCTGACGGCCTACGCCGGCAATCAAGAGCCGCTCGGCATCGCGATGTTTGCCGTGGCGGCGCAGGCAGCGGTCGCCAACTTGGGACTGTCGCAGATCGGCGCGCTGCACGTGGCCAGCGCGGTGCTGGCGGGCCTCCGGCGCGGGATCGCGTTTCGCAGCTCCGACGCCTTCGATCGCACGGGACGGGTGACGAGCGCCGCCTTCTGCGCCCGGGGCACGCTGCTGCTCGGCGAGCCGGAGCTCGCCAACCTCGAACCGGTCGGCGCGTTCGACGCGAAGAAGCTCCTGGCGCTGCTGGCCGGGGCGGAGAGCGGCGCGTCACACGCGGTGGCCAAGGCGATCCAGCGCGCGGCCCGCGCCCGAGGCGTTCGGCCGGACGCGGTCCGGAGCCCGAGCCCCCACCAAGGGCTCGGGCTCCCGGCGGTCGCCTCCGACGGCCAGCAGCTGGTGGTCGGCAGCCGAGCCTTGATGCTCAAGGAGCGGATCGGCGTCGCCAGCGCGGAGACGACCATCAGCGATCTGGAGGCCATGGGGCGTTCGGTGCTGCTGGTCGCGCTGGGCGGCCGCCTCGTCGGCGTGGCTGGCCTGCAGGACGGGCTGCGGCCCGGAGCGCGTGCCGCGGTGCAACACCTGCTGGACGTCGGTGTCGAGCCGGTCCTGCTCTCCGGCGACACCCGGGAGACCTGCGAGACCCTGGCGCGCACCCTCGACATCGAGCACATCCGCCCCGAAGTGCTGCCGGCCGATCGCGGCGACGAAGTCCGCCGCCTCGCCGACGCAGGCAGCGTGGTCGCCGTGCTCGGGCGGAGCCCCGCGGACGACTCCGCCCTCGCAGCCGCCGATGTTTCGGTCGCGCTCGGTATGGCCGGCTCGACCGTGGCCGACTGGAACGTTCAGCTCGCCTCCGACGACGTGCGCGACGCGGCCTACGCCATCCGGCTGGCCCATGAGTGCCGGACCGAGGCCCGCCTGGGCCTCAGCGTGACGCTCGCGACGGGCGCCGGGGGCGCTCTGGGCGTGGCCTTTGGGATGCTTCCCCCGGCCCTGGCGCCGCTGCTGGCGCTCGCCGGAACGCTGGTCGCGCTCGCGCGTTTGCGCTCGTTCGGAATCGAGCGGCAAACCCTTGGCGACCCTTGACCCCCCCGCCAACCAGGGGGATAGGTGTGACGTGAAACGTCGGCAGAGCGGAGCCGTCATCGCAGGGGAGCAGCCGCGCGCACCGGACGTGCAGCGGCTGCGGCGCGAGCTGTCGGCCTACATGACGAATCGCGGGCTGCGGTCGACCGAGCAGCGCCGGCTCATCATCGACACGTTCTTCGACACCACCGATCACGTCACCATCGATCAGCTGCTCGAGAAGGTGCGATCGATCGATCCGCGGATCGGCTACGCCACCGTGTACCGCACCATGAAAATGCTCGCCGACGGCGGCATCGTGCACGAGCGCCGCTTCGGTGACGGCTTCACCCGCTACGAGCTCGCCGACGAAGACGCCCACCACGACCACCTGATTTGCCTGGTGTGCGGCAGCATCACCGAGTTCGAAGAGCCGCTGATCGAGGAGCTTCAGGAGCGGGTCGCCGCCCGCTACGGCTTTTTGGTCCAGGAGCACAAGCACGAGCTGTACGGCGTGTGCCGCAGCTGCCAGGGCCGAACGGAGCGCGAGGGCCAGTAGCGCTCCCCGTCGGCCCCGCGCAAACCTACTTCTGCACCGCGATCTGGCGGCGGTCCGTGACGACCAGATCGCAGGCGATGTCGTGCTCTTCGTGCGGGAGCTCGGCGACCAGCTGGAAGTCGAAGCAGACGGTCACGGCCACCGCGGGCGGACGAAACTCCGGCAAGGTCACGTCGTAGAACCCAAGGCCGTAGCCCAGGCGGTAGCCCTGCTCGGAGGCGGCCAGCGCCGGCAGCACGATCAAATCGATCTCGCCCGGCGAGGCGCGCGGTAAATCGAGATCCGGTTCGTGGAAGCCGGCGCCGCGTTCGCAGAGGCCCCCCAGGTCGGGCACCCAGCGAAACCCCGTGTGGATCAGCGTGCCGTCTCGCTCCAGATACGGGTAGGCGATCGCCTTGTTCGCCTGCCGTGCGACGGCGTCGAGCGGGCGCAGATCCGTCTCATGCTTGTTCACCATCGGCCAGAACAGCGCGACGCGCTCGGCCCGTTGAAACTCCGCGAGGCTCGCCACCCGCTCGCAGATGGCCTGGCTGCGCGCCGCGTGCGCCGACTTCGGCAGCGCCGCGCGCAGCCCGCGCATCCGCTGCCGCAGCTGGCGCTTGGCCTTCAGGCGCCAGGCGGCGATGACGCGTGGGTCGAGGCCCTGCATGGGGCTTGATCTAGCAGACCGGCGTCGCAAATCCTCGGGGGACGTCGCCGCCCGGCTGGAATTCAGCCCAACACGGATTACCCTGCCCCCATGTCGCCGTTGGTGCTCGTGCCCGCCTATCAGGCCGCCCGCACCATCACCTCGGTGGTCACCGGGCTCGAGCGCGTGGTCGGCGCCTCGATCCGCGAGATCGTGGTCGTCGACGACGGCTCGACCGACGACACGGCGAGGCTGGCCGAACGCGCGGGCGCCACGGTGCTCCGCCACCCCGGCAATCTCGGCAAGGGGGCGGCGCTGCGCACCGGGCTCGAGCACGCCGCCCGATGCGGAGCGGGCGTCGTGGTCACGGTCGACGCCGACGGGCAGCACCCCGCCGAGGCGGCGCAGGTGGTGCTCGACCACCCGGCGCCCCGCGACGCGCTGGTGCTCGGCGTGCGCGACCTGGCTCGCGACGGCGCGCCGCGCGCCAACCGCACCTCCAACGCCATCTCGAATTTTTTCGTCTCGGCGTTCACCGGGCAGCGCCTGCTGGACACCCAGTGCGGCCTGCGCCGCTACCCGGTCGAGCGGACGCTGGCGCTCGGGATGCGATCGGACGGCTATGCGTTCGAGACCGAGGTGCTGCTCCGGGCGTGCCGCGCCGGGGTGCCGATCGCCCAGGTGCCGGTGCGCGTCTATTACCCGCCGCCCCGAGAGCGCGTCTCCCACTTCCACGCCGTGCGCGATCCGGCCAAGATCGTCGGCCGGGTGATCGCCACGCTGGTGTGCCGCGGAGGCGCCCGTTGAAACCCGCGGCGCCGCGGAGGCTCCGCAAGCTGTCGTTGATCCTGGTCGCCCTGCTGGCCACGCCCCTGTTGCTGCATTGGGGCGTGGTGGCCGCCGCACGTCTGACGCCCCCGGACGTCACGGTGCCAGCGGGCGGCGTGCAGCGCGCGCCCGACGGCCTGCGCCGCTTCGGGCAAGCCTACGTCAAGCCACGGGGAAAGCTCCTACAGGTGGGGCTCTCCGGGGCTCCAGAGCAGATCGGCTTCACCCACGTCCGGCTGCTGTACGACGAGATGGTCGAGAACGAAGGGGTCTTGCTGGGGCAGTTTCGCGACAACCTGTCGTTCGCGCCCTTCCGCTGGCTCCTGCTCGACCTGGCGCAGCTGCGCTTCCGCGACGTGGACGCCGGGATGTCGGAGGCGCGCAAGCGGGAGATCGCCGGTGGAGCGCTCGCTTTCGACCCGGATCCGTACCTCGACGTGTTTCCGACCTACCAGCGCTTCGTCTACCTGAACGCCTTGTACGACATGGCGCTGTCGTTCGAGCACTCCCCGCTGATCGGCTGCACCAGCTTCGTGCTCGGACCGAAGAGCACCGGCGGCAAGACCCTGCTCGGGCGCGCCTTCGACATGGAGGTGGACATCCTCGACCAACGCAAGGCCGTGTTCTTCGTGCGAGAGGACGGCCAGATCCCGTTCGCCAGCGTCGCCTGGCCCGGTCTGGTCGGTGTCGTCAGCGGGCTGAACCTGGAAGGCGTCGCGGTGGTGGTGCACGGCGCGCGCGCCGGGGAGCCGCAGAGCCAGGGCGAGCCCGTCGTGCACGGCCTGCGCCGCGTCCTGTCGACCAGCCGCAGCACGGACGAGGCCGTCGCCGCGCTGAAGGCCAGCGATCCGATGGTCAGCCACATCGTCGTCGTCGCCGACGCGCAGGGCGAGCGCGCCGTCGTCGAACGCATCCCCGGCCGCGCCCCGTACATGTACCGCCTGACCGAGCCCAGCGTCGTCACCAACCACCTGCTGGGCTCCGGCGCGACCGATCCCAAGAACCAGCGCGTCCGCGACACCACCTCCACCTTGGCGCGCGAGCGGCGCGGCAAACAGTTGCTGGAACGCCTGCACGGCCGCGCCGACGTCGAGACCACCGTGCGCCTGCTCAGAGACCGCCGCGGCTTGAACGACGCCCCGCTGCCGCTCGGCAGCCGCGACGCCATCGACGCCCTCATCGCCACCCACGGCGTCGTCATGGACACCACCGATCGACGCATCTGGGTCAGCGAAGCGCCCCACCTGCTCGGCCGCTTCGTCGCCTTCGATCTCCGCCGCCTACTGGCCGAAGACTACGACCCCGCCGCCGATCTCGAAGCACCGCCGTTCGTCCCCGAAGACCCGCTGCTGAAGAGCGAAGAGTATCAGAAGCTCGCTCGGCCAGATCGGTGAGCCGGAGGACGCTGCCAGCCGGGGGCGAATCCACCGCGACGAGCTCTGCTATTTTTGTTCACAGGAAGAGCGGAAGAACGGACGATTTTTTGGGTGTTCGACGGGGGCGCCCGACGCGATCCTCGCGTCCGGTAGCCGCCACGGGGGCGACTCGCGCCGCTCGAGATCGAACTCCCTTTGGAGACCGACGACGTCGGTCCCCATTCCGAACTTCCTATCCTTCCTGTAACCAATCTCCGGTTGAGACCCGTCGACGCACGACGCTACCTCAGTGGTGAGATGCGTACTCACTGACTCGAGGTGGGCCGAAGGCCCTGATGCGCTTCCTGTGAACGATCTCCGAGCCGCACCCGTCGATGCGCGACGCTCGCTCAGTGGTGAGAGCCGTTTTCATGAATCACGGTGGGCCGAAGGCCCTGATGGTCTTCCTGTAAAAAAAACAGGCAGGTGCTCAGCTGGCCTCGCTCAGCCCGAACCACGCGCCGCCGCATGCCAGGGCGAACGCGATCGGGGCCATCGCCAGCGCGAACACGACGGCGACCGGCGCGGTCACCGAGAGCATGAAGACCACCAGGCCGATCGCGATGCCGGCGCCGAGCGCGGGCTCGAGCACGCTCTGGGCGGCGCTCGCGCGGGCGACCAGGTAGCCCGCCAGGGGGAACGCGAACAGCACCGCCGCACCGAGCAGCAGCAACGGTCCGCTCGAGCGGACGTCGGCTTCGTCGACCAGCGCGAAATCGACCCCCACGCGATGCCCCAGGTACACGGCGAGTGCGAGACAGGCGAGCATCAGCCCGATGGTCACGAAGACCCCGACGGCGATCCAGTGCACCATCAGCGGCCGGCCCCTTCGGCGCAGCGCGCGGCGGACGGTGCGCAAGGACGCCGGCTCCGGTCCGGAGAGCGGCGCGGCAGCGCGCCCGGCGCGCCCGGCGCGCCCGGCGGCGATCTCGCGGAACGCGAGCCAGCTGACCAGCGCCATCGCCGCGAGCATCGGCAACGTCAGCACCAGCACCGCGGGGCCGCGGCCGAAGACGATGTGCAGGTACAAGCCGTGCAGCGCCATCGCCGCGAGCCAGGCGACCCCGAAATAGCGCCCGCGGGTGCGCCCACCGCCGCCGAGCGCATAGCCCCAAACTCCGGCGAAGAACAGGTGGGCGCACATGCCGGCGAGCAGGCGCAGGTGCGGCATCGATCCGGCGCGCTCCCGGACGAGCACCACCTCGACGGCAGCAAAGCCGGCCGCGGCACACACGGCGTACAGCACGCCGCTGCGCCGATCGCTGATGCGCCGCGCCCGGAACAGCGGCCACACCACCGCCACCTTCGCGGCTTCTTCGAGCGGGGCCGCCAGCAAAAACGTCGCCAAGAGCGCCCCGCGAACCCCAGCCACCATCGCGTCGAGGCTCAAGCCGCTCAGCTCGAGCAAGCTCTGCTCCAAGTGGACGGCCGCGAGCGCCGCGATCCCGCCGCCGATCACGACCCCGAGGGCGACGCGCCGAGGCTCGGGGAAGCGGCGGCTGCCGAGCCTGAAGACGGCGATCGCCGCCGCCAACGGCAACGCGGCCAACGCGATGAAGCTGAGCCAGGCGAGCACGTGGGCGCCGTGGGTTGCCGCCTAGAAGTGCAGGCCCGCCACCGCCGTGAGGGTCGCGGCCGAGCCGACGCTGGAGCCGTCCCGCTGGTACGCTTCATCGGCCGTGGTGGGCGTCGTGCCAAGCTGGCTCGGGTCGAGCCCCGGCCGCGTCAGCACCAAGATCTCGCCCGTCAGGTTCACGCCGAGCGAAAACACCGAGCTCAGGTAGTAGTCGATGCCGAACCCGCCGCGGACGTTGTACCCGTCGATGTCCACGTCCGAACCGAATCCGCCGGTGAGGTCGCCCTCGAGAGAACCCACCGAGGCGTAGCCGCCACCGAACGTGAAGTAAGGCTCGAGCCGCCCGATCGGGACATGGAACCCGAGCTCCCCGTTGAGCGTCCAAACTTGGTACTGGTCGAACATTCCGAGCCGAAACCGACCGCCCAGCGTCAAAAAAAGCAGCCGAAGCCCGAGCCCCGCCCCGAACGCCGGCCCCGTCTGCGACGTCTTCTCCACCTCCGGCAGCAGGTCGTCGGCGGAGAACGTCTGGAGGCCGAGGAGCATGACCCCGGCCTCTCCGTTGAGCCAGAAGAACTCCAGCCCGCGGCCGGAGTCTTCGCGTTCGGCGCGTTCGAGCGAGCGCTGCGTCTCGAGCTCCTCGTAGGTGTGCGACTCCGGAGGCGGGGGCGGCCGGAGCCCGCCGGCTTCCAGATCCGGAGCGTATTGCGCCTGCGCGGCGCCCGCGAACAGCGGGACCGCCGCGGCGACGAACGTCCAAGGTTTGGCCATCGGCGTCATGGTAGCAAACCTTGCGGCTTTTCGCGCACGCGGATCAGAACACCCAGGCGACCTGGGCTTCGAACAGGCGCAGCGGATCGTGGACGAGGTAGTAATCGTTGCCGGCCGACGGGAAGATGGCCGTCATGTACTGCAGCTTGAGCACCACGCCGGGATCGGGGCGCGCGTTGACGCCCCAGGCCGCACCGTAGGCGGGGGGGCCTTCGCCAGATCCGCCGAAGTTATAGTACTCGAGCAGGGTGTACGGCATGAGCCCGACCAGCTCCGTGCGGTAGCCAAGCAACGTGTAGGCCCCAAGGCGGCGATGGTCCGCCACGAACCCCGGGGGGGCGCCGGGTTGGGTCGACGGGGTGCGGTGCCCTTCCTCGAAGCGCACGTCGTTGACGAGGAACTCCCCTTGCCAGTGGAAGCCACCGCTCGTCCATTTGACGTCCAGGCCGTAGCTCACCTCGTCGAAGCTGCGGCGAGTGACCCTCTCGTCGTACTCGAGCCCCGCCGGCGTCTGGACGACCGTCGGGGTCTCGGTCGCGTCCGTGAACTTGCCGGCGTACCAGGAGGCGCCGACTTCCAGCTCTCCGGCCGCCGGCGCACGCAGGTACAGCCGCCCCCCGATCGCCTTGTTGGCGTCGAAGTCCAGGTGGGAGTCCGCCGTGCCGCGCCCGTTGGAAATCGTGGCGTGGTAGCCGACCGTGCTCGATCCGATGAACGCCTTGCCGTGCAGCTGAAGACCCGTCTGCCGCTCCGGAAAGAGCTGCTCCCCAATGATGAAGGGCCGGTTGACCGCGATGATGGCGGGCGAGCCGTGATCGACGTTCCAGATCCCGTACGGCGTCAGCCACTGACCGGCGACGATGTTCAGGTATTCGGCGGGCCCGTACTCGAGCCAGGCGCGCTCGATTTCGATGCCGCCCCAGCGCAGCGGCCGACCAAAGTCGTTGTAATCACCCACACGGGTGGAAAATCGGCTGAGCTGGCCATCCGCCTCGCGCCGCTCGGTCCCGTTCGGGATGTACATCAGCCGTACCTCGATCAGGCTGCGCCAGGAGTGGGACAGGCGGGAGCTGAAGTACAGGTTGAGGTTGCCGACCGCGAACGAGGGATGCCGGAACAGAACGTCCCTCCACTCGCTGTCTTCGCGGACGAGCAGCCGGCGGTAGGTGAAGTCCGCGAAGCCGTAGAGCTTCACGCCCTGGTGTTCGGTGAACTCGCTGACGTCGGCGGTGTACCTGGAGAGGTCCCAGTCGTCAGCATCGTCAGCGGCGTCCGCCGGCGGATCGGGAGCGGCGGCCGGAGCCGCGGGAGCGCTGCTCGGCTCGGCGTCGCTACGAGGCGCAGGCGCTGCGCCGGCGACCTCACCCCACCCCATCACCCCGAGCACGAGGAGCCCCGCCCAGCGCCGCCGCGGTCGCCCGGTCATCGGGTGGGGCACTCCCCCGCCGGCACGCAGAGGGTCGTCGAAACGCCGAGCGGCCGCACGTCACAGCACTGCCAGGCGCCGAAGCAGTCGCCGTCGTCGACGCAGCCCTGCACCAAACACTGGTGGGTGAAGAGCGATTCGCAGAAGGTCGCGGCGGTCCCGGCGCAGTCCGCATGCGTCTCACAGGTCTGGCCCTGGCCCACCGGCGGGCGTTCACAGACGCTCGGTTCGCCGCTGGTGTTGCAGGCGAAGCCGTCGGGACAGTCCGCGGTCGCGGCGCAACCGGTGCGCGTGCAGTAGCCGTCCGCGTCGTCCACTCGGTGGCACACCGGGGCGGCCGCCTCCGAACACTCGGCGTCACCGGCGCAGGGAGCCCCAATCCCGGCCGGCGCACACTCGGCCGAGGGCGCAGGACGCGCAAAGCCCGGGGCGCACACGCAGCCGCCCGCGGAGGCTTCCTCGTTGGGACCACACGGAACGCAGCCGGCGTCGGTCAGCACCGAGCCCGCAACACACGTGCACACATTGTTCGCGACGAGCTCTTGATGCGGCCCGCAGCGATCGTCCAGATCGACCAAGCACCCGCTGGCGATCACCGCCACGATCCACGCACCGCGCTTCATTCGGCCAACCGCCGAGGCGCTCATCGTCTCGTCATCGCTGCTTCGCCACGGCCCGGCAGCTCGTCCGGACCGCTCTGGCGCTCTCGGCATACCGTGTGCTCCGCGTCTGAAGCGAACGGCAGCCCACGAAAGCGGGTTAATACCTGCGCGGTCTTTTAGCGATCTCGCGGACCTAGCGACCGCGAGCCGCCCGTCACTCCGCAGCGCGGGCCAGCCGCACCCCGATCGGGAGCTTGCGCTCGGACGGCAGGTACCAGTTGCGGAAGCAGCAGCGGCCGATTTCGGGTGCGGTCAGGTAGGAACCGCCGCGCACCACGCGGTGCGCGCCGTCGAACCACGGCACGCTGTAACCTTCGTACGCTTGGGGGCGAAACCCCGGGTACGGACCGAACGCTGACGCGGTCCATTGCCAGACGCTGCCGACGGCGTCGAAGAGGCCGAACGCCGACGGCGCAGCGCTCGCGCAAGGAGCCGGCGCGAGCCGCGGCGCGAGCGCGCGAGCCGCGGCGTCATCTCCCCACGGCCAGCGGCGTTTGCGAGCCGTCGCCGGGTCCAGGCTGGCCGCCAGCTCCCACTCCACTTCCGTCGGCAAGCGGGCTCCGGCGAAGCGGGCGAACGCCTCGGCCTCGTAGAACGACACGTGCGCGACGGGACGCGCCGGATCGACCGGCAAAGGGCCGGCGAGCGTCAGCTCTTGCCAGGCGTTCGGGCCCGCGCGTCGCCAGTTGCGGGGAGCCGGGGTCACCAGGGCAGCGCGAAAATGCCGACCCGCGTCCGACCACCAGCGGTCGTCGGCGTAGCCGCCCGCGCGCATGAACTCGAGCCACTCGCCCGCGCTGACGAGCCGGCGGGCGATCGAGAACGGCGGCACGCTCACGCTGTGGGCGGGCAGCTCGTTGTCCCAGGCCTCCGGCTCGTCACGGCTGCCGAGCACGAACGTGCCGCCCGGCCACGTCACGAAGCCGTCCGCGGCCTGGCGAGCCGGCGCCTCGCGTTCGCCGCGTCGCGCCCCCTGCGGGTCGCCCAAGGGGAGCTCTCCGGCCAGCCGCACCGCGGCGATGATCTCGGCGTGCTGGCGCTCGTGGTTGGCGAGGAAGCGGAACGTGGGCGCTTCGGGCAGAGATCCGTCGGGCGCCGCCGGTGATCGCTCGAGCAGGTCCAGAAGCTCGGCGTGCACGCGCGCTGCGTAGACGGCGAGCTCCTCCGGCGACGGGATGCGCTCGCCGCGCTGTTGCTTCGGGCCCCTGAAGGCGTCGAACACGGCATCGAGCCGAGGATCGAGGGGCGCGCGCCGCCCCAGTCCCCGCAGGCCCCAGATCTCCTTTTGCCAGGCGATGTGCCCGAGGTGCCAGCCGATGGGGGACAGCTCGGGGTCGTACTGCTGCCGGAGCTCGGCTTCGCCCAGGCCTTGGGCGATCCAGAGCGTCCCCTGGCGCGCGCGCTCGAGCGACGCGGCGATCGCTCGTCGCTCGCTCATCGCAGCGCCACCACCTCGGGCGCTTCACCGAGACGCACCCGGACGGCGTGGTGCTCGGCGAGGCGCTGCCAGCCGCCGTCGTCGTCCAGGGGCTCCGACGCGACGACGGTGCTGCGCTCGCCGCCGTCACGGTGCAGCACGTAGAGCGACGGAGGCCGCGCCCCGACGGCCGTGCGCACACCGACCAGTGACGTCCCGTCGCTCACCACCAGCGACAAGAGCGCGGGCGAGCCGAGCTCGGCGGTGAGCGCCCGGATGCGCGCCAGCGTCCGCTCGACCGCCTGCCACAGCCGCTCGGCGGCGGGAGCGGACGCAGCGCGGGTGTACTCGTCCAGCAGCGCCGCGAACAAGTGTTCGGAGTCGGTGGTGCCGCGGATCTGGACGTAGGCGTCGTCGGAGAGATCGCGCCGGAGGCGCCGCGCGAGGGCGGGAGAGAAGCCGCCGAAATAGCCGTTGTGCAGGAAGGCGAGCGGCCCCGCGCCGAACGGCTGCGTGTTGGCCTGGGAGATGCTGAGCGGATCGGTCGCGCTGCGGACCGCCGCGAGCAGGCACCAAGACCGCACCGCGCGGCAGAGTTGAGCGCGATTGGCGTCGGCCCAGATCGGCAGCGTGGATCGATACACGCAAGGCGCTGGATCGCCCTGCAGGTAGAAGGCGACGCCCCAGCCATCGGCGTTCACGACCGCACCGTCGAGCTCGCGCGCCGCGTAGCTCTGCCGTTCGAGCGAGTGCGGGGGCTCTTCCACCAGCCGAGCGAGTCCGATGCTGTCCCCGAGATAGCCGACCATCCGACACATCGGCGTCATGATACGAGCGAGAGGGGGCGTTGTGGCGTGAGATTTTTCTTGGGATTGCGGACGATGGCCGCGCGCCTTATATGCCGATCTCTTGCTCCGGCTGAGGTGTGGCTCGTCAAACGCGAATGTCGTCGGCTCCGCAGATCATCGAAAGCTTTTCAAAAAGCGACCGGTTCCGGCTCGACGTTCACCTCGAGCCGTCCAACGCCGTCGCGTTGGCGCGGGACGTCCGCATCGGGCTGACGAGCGCACCGAAGTGGCTCCCGCCGAAATACTTCTACGACGCCGTCGGCTCCCGGCTCTTCGACCGCATCTGTGATACGCCGGAGTACTATCAGACGCGCACCGAGCAGGCGCTGCTCGAGCGCGTCGCGTCCGAGATCGTCGACCTCACAGAGCCCACGCACCTCGTCGAGCTCGGCAGCGGGACCGCGCGCAAGACGCGCGTGCTGCTCGGCGCCATCGAGCGCCGCGCGCGACGCTGCTGCTACGTGCCCTTCGACGTCAGCGAGGCGGTGCTGCGGGAGTCGGCGGAGCAGCTGCTTGGGGAGTACCCCTGGCTCGAGGTGCACGGGATCGTCGGCGACTACGATCGCCACCTCGGCGCGATCCCAAAAGGCGACCGCCGGCTGTACGTCTTCTTGGGCGGGACCATCGGCAACTTCGAGCCCGAAGCGGCAACGCAGTTTTTGGCGTCGCTCGCCGGCCGCATGCACCCGGGTGACGCCCTGCTGCTCGGCACCGACCTGGTCAAAGACCACGCACGCCTGAACGCTGCCTACAACGACGCTCAGGGCATCACCGCCGCCTTCAACAAGAACGTGCTCTGCGTCATCAACCGAGAGCTCGGGGCGAACTTCGAGCTCGAGCGTTTTGCCCACGTCGCCTTCTTCGAGCCCGAGAACGCGCAGATCGAGATGCACCTGCGCTCGGAGGTCGATCAGGTGGTCGACATCCAGCGCCTGGAGCTCGCGGTGCCGTTCCGCGCGGCAGAGACGATCCGGACCGAGATCAGCCGCAAGTTCACGCGCCCGAGCGCCACGGCGCTCCTGAAGGCTGCGGGCCTCGAGGTCTTCGAGTGGCTACCGTCGGCGGACGACGCGTTTGCGCTCTCGCTGTCTCGGCCCCAAGGCTAAGCCTCGGGTCCAGTGGCCGATGCCCGGCCGTCACCTACCCGTCACGAAAGGCGGGACCGGGCGCCCGCAGCGTGTAAGGCAACGTGCGCGCTGCGGTCGATACCCCTTGCGCCCGGCAACCCAGCCGGGGAACAATGGCGCCGCGCCGTCCGGCCATCCTGGAAGCGTTTCCTGGTGAAGGCGTCGGACGCGCATCGAAGCGCCCCTCTCCACCGCGAAACCCAAGGTTCAATGATGGCGATGCTGGATCGTTCCCTGCTCGTGGCAACGGTTGCCCTGCTGTTCTCGGCAGCGAGCTGCACCCTGATCACCGACGTGGATCGCAGCAAGATCACGGAGTCCGACGCCGGAACGGGCGGGAGCGGCGGGGGCACCGCCGGTGCCGCCGGCAGCGACGGTACGGGCGGCAGCGCGGGCGAAGCG
>JAEZYZ010000394.1 GCA_023418705.1 Pseudomonadota bacterium
GCCGCCAACAACCCCGCCCCATCGGCCGCCGTCGCTGGCGCCGTTACTGGACGTGTGGCCCGCTCGGAGCTGGTGTTCGCGAGCGGCGAGCTGCGCATCGAGGGGCGCCCGGCGGAGGTCGAGCGCGCCACGCTGAAGCTTAAGGACCGCATCGCCACCGGGCGCGGGCGCGGGTGTCTGGGCATCGATCCGGCCATCACGGTGTGCTTGGGCGAGCAGAGCGAGCTCTTGCTCGACGCGCTGGACGAAGCCCACGTCCAGGTGCGCGTGGTCCGCGGGGAGGTCGTCGCCACGCTCGAGAAGCGCCGTCCGGGTCACCGTTTCACGCTGGCGACGACCGGCGTCACCGCCGAGGCGCGGGGGACGACGTTCGCGCTGCGGCGTGATCTCGCGGCAGGCACCACGAGCGTGCTCGTCGTCGAAGGTGAGGTCGCCGTGCGCGGCGTGACGGATGACAGCTCGTCGCTGCTCCAGGCCCATCAACGCCTCGATCTACGCGCCGGTGCGCCGCCCGCGCGCAAGATCATCGGAAGGGGTGAGGAGGCGCGGCTGCTGGCGCTCGTCGCCCCGCGCGAGCTCTGGCAAGGGCGCGAGCTCGGGGTGTTGCGCCTGGCGGCCGCCCCGGCCTTCGCGCAGGCGATGGTGGACGCCGAAGGACCCTTCGACCTGCCGCTCAGCGTGTTCACCGCCGCGGGCAAACACAAGGTGACGCTGCGAGGCCCGGAGGGCGACCCGACCTTGGCGGCGCTCGACGTCGAGGTCCAAGCCGGCCAGGTGCGCAGCGTCGATCCGGCCGCGCACGGCCCGGCGCCCGCCGCCCGCAAGGCGGCGGAGGCGCAGAAGCCCAAGGCGGCGGCCGAGCTGCTGGAGCAGGCGCGCCGAGCGCTCGGACGGGGCGACACACGAGCCGCCTTGCGCGCCTACCGCACGCTCCGCAAACACCACCCAGGCAGCCCCGAGGCCACCACCGTGCTGGTCACGATGGGCAAGCTCGAGCTCGGTCAGGGCTCGCCGAGAGCCGCGCTCACGGCCTTCGACGCCTACCTGGCGCGCGGCGGCGCTTTGGCCCCCGAGGCGCTCGCTGGCAAGATCCGAGCCTTGCGTGCTCTGGGGCGGGTCCGGGAAGAGCGGGCCGCCATCGATCTTTACCTCGCCCGCTACCCCAACGGATTCGAAGCCGCTGCCCTCCGGCAGCGGGTCGGGCAGCCAGCGGGGCGATGAGCGGGAGCTCGGAGCCGAGGCGCCTCTCTGCCGCCGCGGTGGCGTGCCTCTTCATCGGGTGCGCGCCGCTCGACGACGTCGTCTTCGAGACGGCGGTGATCGAGCTTTCCGAGGGTCCGCTGCGGGTGCGCGAAGGGGCCGGCTCGCTCGCGCTCGGTCTCGAGCTGAAGCTCCCGGTGGAGCGCGACGTGACGGCCTTGCTCGAGGTGCGCGGCGTCACCGCCCAGGACGACTGCCACGATCCGGATTACGAGGTCGTCGAAGGGACCGTGACTTGGCAGCAGGGCAGCGCCGTGGCGGACGTCGCCATCTGGATCGGCGACGACGACCTGCCGGAGACCGACGAGGTCGTCGAGCTCACGGTCACCAGCTTGCGGGGCGCGACCTTGGTGGGAAGCTCGTCGGTCGAGCTCGTGATCGAAGACGACGACCGCACGGCGATCATCGACGCGAACGCCGAGTTCGGCGTGCGCGCCGGCAGCTCGGAGGATCAGAGCGCGCCCTTGCAGGCCGCGCTCGACGCCGCTCGCGAGCTCGAGCCGGCGGTGGTAGTGCTCGCTCCGGGTGACTACGAGGTCGGCGGGATCGAGCTGTTCACCGGCACCACGCTGTCGGCCCGGGGCGCTCGCCTGCGCCGCCCGCCTGCGGCCCCTGCGGACAACATCACGTTGCGGGTGCAGCACTCGGGCTCCGAGGACTCGCCCCCGACCTTGATCGAAGGGGTTTCGGTGGACGGCCGCCGCGACGCCCAGGGCCCCTATCGAGATCTCGAGCTCGAAGACGCCCACCTGATCGCGCTCGCCGGGGATCCGGCGGCGCCGGGGCGCCTGCGGGCGGTCGTCGAGGCCGTGCGGATCGAGTCGGGCACGGGCGACGGCGTCGCCGTGGGGCCCAACAGCGAGGTGGCGCTCTGCCGGATCCGAGCCCACGACCTGTGGCGCGAAGGGGTGAGCTTGCACGGCGGCGGCAGCTCCATGCGCCTGCGGGGGCTCGACGCCACGGCTTCGAGCGGGACCACGGGCCTCTGGATCGATGGGAACACCCCGGGCTACGAGGAGACGCGGCACATCGACGTGGAGATCGAGGACGCCCGTTTCGCCACTGGCGACATCGAAATCGATCTCGCCGAAGACTCCCGCGTCGTCCTGCGCCGGGTCACGATGACCGCGCCGCCGTTCCGTCTGCTCGCCCTCGACTCTTCGGTCCGCATCAGCGACTCGGTGCTTCAGCTCGGCATCCCGACCGAGCGGCACAACAACTGGACCATGCCTCACGACGTGGAGGTCACCGACAGCACGTTGATCGCGTCCGAGCGCCAGGACGAAGCCGAGCAGACGCCGGAAGCCGATCGGGTGTTTCCCATGGTGGACGTTCGCTGGCAGCTCGACCCGGAAGAGCCTCCACCCGAGGGCGACCATCGGCTCTCATTCGAGCGCTGCCGGTTCGAGCTCGGCAGCGACCTGGACGCGAGCGACACCGTCTATGCGGTCGGCAGCCCGGCGGCGGGCGGCGTGGTAACGATCCGCTCGAGCCGCCTCGGCCCCGGGCTCTCCGACTGGTTCGCGCCCCAATGTGAGGGCTGCGAGCTCGCCCCGTGAGGTCGTCAGCGGCGCACCTTTAGTACCCGTTGTCCTCGTAGGCCTCGAGGCGGATGCCGCTGAGACCACCGCTCGACAGGTTCGCCTCGAGCACGCGACGGCTGCCATGCCCCTGATAGGCGCCGAAATTTGGCGTAAAAACGCAGGTCTCGTTCGACTCACAGAGGCCGTTGTCATTGCCGATGCCATCGCCCAAAAGCTCGAGTGCCTGATTCAAGAAGGTGATCGAACACCGGTCGCTCTCGTCATCCCAGCCGGCGCCCGGGATCTCGGCGCACACACCGACGTCATCCACGGCGCTCGAGAAGGTGTGCGTGACCGTCAGGGGCAGCTTGTTGTTGTCGGAGGTCGGCCACGTGAGCCGTTCCCTCAGATAGACGTCGAGCGTGCTGAGATTGTAGTCCCAAATCCGGCACGCCTGCCCGGTCAGGCACGGCCCCCGGAAGGTGGGCCCCGGGAACGGGAGGCCGTTCCCAGTCGCGCCGTCTTTGGTGTAACCGCGAAGCGGTCGATCGAAGCGGTGAAAGTCGAGGATGGAATCGAACGCTGCCGCGCCCACCGCGTCCGAAGCGTTCACCGGGTCCTCGCCCGGCTCAGCCCGAGTCGCGGGCGACGTAGTCCGCCAGGAGGGCGTTTCTACTGACGCGCTTTCGCAGGTGGGTCGCGGCGCGGCGCGAGCGGCGCTTGGCCGTCGAGTGGGAGATCTGCATGACCTTGGCCACCTTGTGAAGCGCCATGCCGTCGAGGGTGTGCAAGACGAACACGCGCCGGTCGGTCGCCGACAGCTCGTTCAGGATACGCGCGAGCTGCAAGAGCGCCGCCTTCGCCTCGGGATCATCCACGCCCGCTTGCTGCTCGACCAGCTGATCGCCCCCACTCCAGTCGAAGAGCCGCGCGTCGCGCCGGCGATTGCGCAGCTCCCGCCGGATGGTGTTCATCGTGATCGATACGACGTAGCTGCGGAACGCCTCCGCCGACCGCACGCGACCTGCGTTCTCGAACACGCGGACGAAGATGTCGCCCACCAGATCGTCGACCTCCGCGCGCGGGCCCAGTGCTTTGATCAGCAGCCCTTGTACCAACCCATGAAATTGACCGATGGCTCGCATCTGCCCAACCCGCCTTGGCCGACAACCGGCAAGGATTTCCGCCCCCCTTCACCGCGAGCGCTCTGCGGCAGAGGAACGAGACGGCTCCGTTTGGAGCAGGGGCTGGGCGCTTTTGGGCCTTCTATACTCGTCAAAAATATCCCGGAAATGCGTCTCATTTCCGGGTGTTAGAAGGCTCATCAGGACCCAAACGGCCGCTCCAATGGTTGAGTGAAACAAGGGCGTTCAAACGGCTCGCGGCGCGCGCGGATCGATCCCGGGTGCCGCGATGGCGGCGAGACGAGGGTCTAACTATCGAGAACCTGGCGCTTCTTGGCAGGCGGGTTGCATGTCCGGCAAATTGCACTATTATGAAGTGGTTCGCCCAGCCCGGCCTTGCCGCTCGCTGCCTTGCGTGAGGCAAGAGGCCACGGTTGGCGAACTCCAGGTTGGGGATCCCCTCCAACCGGTCCTGATTCCGACCCCGACGGCTGGTTGAGTTTGGGCCCTCTCGCCGAAGTCGTCCCTGCGCGCAGTTCCGCGTGGAGTCCACCAGGCTCCCGCCAGCGCGCTCCATCAGGAGGAAGCATGTCGAAGCGCTGGCCGGAGCCGTTCGTTCAGGAGGCCCAATGAACCGTCGCGGACGTGAGATCGCAGAACGGGTGGCTGAGCGGCGTCGCCGTGAAGAAGCCGCCCCCGCGCTCAGCTCGATCGTGCCGGAGCTGGCTCAACTCGACATGAACATCGAAGAACGGCGCGCCGGGACGAAGCTCCTGGAGTCGACGCACATTCGCCGTGTCGTCGTGGAACACGCCCGCGCGCTGTTCGTCCTGCCGTGCGGCGACCGCGCTTGCAAAGAGGGCGGGCACGACATCACCGCCGAGGTCCTGCACGCCCTGCGTGCTGGAAAGAACGAGTTCGAGGGAGAGGACCCCTGCGTTGGCCAGACCGGCTCGGCGAGCTGCCAGCGGGTGCTCCGCTACGTCGCCCACGCCGAGTACCGCTCCTGACCCATCAGCCCGAGAAGACGAGACCGCTACGCTGATCCGCGCGTTCTTCGCTGTGAAGTAAGGCCGAGCCGTGATCCGAGCAGAGGCTGCCCGTGCATCGGGGGCCGGCTCGGAGGATCCCATTTTGGGGCCCGGACCGGCGGACGATCAGCGCTTTGAACGCGACCAACCCATCCATCTGCCACCACCGTTTCGACACGGGCGTGGCGCCCGGCGCGTCCTGCTTCCTTGCAGGGGATCCGAAACCTCGGTCGAGCTTCGGACCGGTTCGCGCAGCTGTAATCGACCAAGGATTTACTTTGAAAAACATCATCAACGGCGGCCCAAACCCGGCCGCCGCTCAACCAGCGGGCAAGGGGCACGCCTTCGCTGCGCTCGGGATTTCTGCCGAGCTAGTGCGCGCGGTCGAACAAGAGGGCTACGTCGAGCCCACGCCCGTGCAGCGGGACGCCGTCCCCGCGGTCTTGGCCGGCCGGGACCTGCTCGCGTGCGCACAGACGGGCACCGGCAAGACGGCGGCGTTTCTGCTCCCGATCTTGCACCGCCTGAGAAAGCGAGGCCGCACCGGCGCGATCCGGGCGCTCGTGCTCGCCCCGACGCGCGAGCTCGCGGGCCAAATCGCCGAGCGCGCCGAAGCCTACGGGCGCCATGGCGACCTGCGGTGCGCGCTGCTCTACGGCGGGGTCGCTCAGCGCCGGCAAGAGCGCGATTTGGAGCGCAAGCCAGACCTGCTCGTGGCGACGCCCGGTCGCCTGCTCGACTTGCTGCAGCAGAGGCTCTTGAGTTTGAGCGCGGTGGAGGTCTTCGTGCTCGACGAAGCCGACAGGATGCTCGACATGGGCTTCATCCACGACGTGCGGCGGGTGATCGCCGCGCTGCCGGCGCAGCGGCAAACGCTGCTGTTCTCCGCCACCGTGCCGGCGCCCATCCGGGAGCTCTCCGCGCGGATCCTGCGCGATCCGGTGCAGGTGGCGGTCTCGCCCAAGACCACCGCAGCGCCCAGCATCCGCCAGTCGGTGTACATGGTCCCGCGCCTCGACAAGCGAGCGCTGCTGGAGCGCACGCTGCGCGCCGCGGACATCGAACGCGCCCTGGTGTTCACGCGCACCAAGCACGCCGCCAACCGCGTGTCCGACATGTTGTGCAAGGCCGGCATCCAGTCGGCCGCGATTCATGGCAACAAGTCGCAGAACGCCCGCGAACGGGCGCTGGACGGGTTCCGGCGAGGTACGATGCCGGTGCTCGTCGCGACGGACATCGCCGCGCGCGGGATCGACGTCGAAGGCGTCTCCCACGTCATCAACTACGACCTGCCGAACGTGCCGGAGACGTACGTGCACCGCATCGGCCGCACCGGGCGCGCGGGCAGCCAGGGCACGGCCATCTCCTTCTGCGATCCGGAGGAGCAAGCGCTGCTGCGCCAAATCGAGCGTTTGCTGAAGTACCCCATCCGCGTCGAAGCCAGCTCGGCGTCGCCCCAGCGCGCGGCCGCCCCCGGGCGCGCCGCGGACCCCGATCGATCGTTCAAGCTACGACACCGCCGGAGCGGGCGCGGCTCGCCGGAGTCCCCGGCCGCAGACGCCCCACGCACGAGCCGCCGGCAAGGACCTGACGCCAGGCGGCCGCCGCGTCCGATGCGTTGACGTCCCCTGCCGTTGGCTCAAAGTAAGCGGCATGTTCAAGTCGCCGATTACCAGACTGCGCGTGCTCGGCATCCTGGAAGGGGTGTCGTTCCTGGTGCTCCTCGCCATCGCGATGCCCTTGAAGTACCTGGCGGACAACCCGATGCCGGTCAAGGTGGTGGGCTGGATCCATGGCGTGCTCTTCGTTGCCTTCGCGCTGGCCATTGGTCCGGCGGTGACAGCCGCTCGCTGGCCAGCGGCGCGCGCCGGGTTGATCTTGCTGGGCGGCCTGTTGCCTTTCGGTCCGTTCGTGATCGAGCGGCGGCTCAAGCAGGTCGAGCAAGAGCTCGACCAATCGACCGGTCCGGCAGCCGAACCTCCGCTCGCTTGAGCGACCGACGCAAGCGAGCGGCGGCGTCACAGCAGCGTGACGAGCACCATCGCGCCGAAGACGAACGCGAGCGCCACGCCTTCGAAGCCGATGCCCAAAGGGCCCTTGCGCTCCCTCCGTAGCAGCCCGCCGAGCAAGATCAGGGTCATCAAGAGACCGGTCACCGTCACGAACAGGTCGTCGGGCTTGGCCGCGTGGAAGAGCGATCCCTCTCGATACGCCAGGTCGCCGATCGCCAGGTTCAGCACGTCGAAGGTATTTCCCCCCATGACACCGCCGACGGCGAGGGTGACGGCGCCCGTCCGGACCGCCGCCACCGCCGTGACCGCTTCGGGCAGGGCGTTCACCAGGCCCATCAAGACCGCGCCGACGAAGCTGGCCTCGAGCCCGAGGTGCTCGACGATCGACGCCGCCGCTCGCGCGATGCCCCAGCCCGCCCCGGCGACGACGAGGCCCGACAGCGCGAAATCCGTCCAAAGACGCAGCGACGAGCGCCCCGAACCCGCCTCGGGCGCGTCCTGAACGGTCTCTTTGGTGAGCTTGGGGTGCCACTGCGGGTCCCCTTGGACACGCCGGACGAGCTGCACGCCGAAGGCGTACGCCCCGATCAATGCGAATGACGCCGGGTGGATCCCCCAGAGCGTGATGTCGGGCGAGAGGCTGCCGAGCAGGGCAATGCAGAGCAGGCAGCCAAGCAGCACCGCGAACACGGCGTTCGGCATCGACGCCGCCGCGTGCTCGAGGTTCGCCTTGCGGTAGGCGACATCCGCGACGGCCAGCGCCAGGATCTGTGCGGCGATGCCGCCGACCGCGTTGCTGTATGCCAGCGACGTGTGTCCCTCGGCCGCCGCCGTCGCCGTCATCACGATCCCGGACAGCGAGATCACCGCGCCGAAGAAGACGGAACCGAACACCGCCTCCCCCAGACCGGTACGATCTGCCAGCTCGTCCCCAGCCCGCGACAGCCGCACGCCGAGGATCCCCGTCAGCAGCGCAG
This sequence comes from Pseudomonadota bacterium, assembly GCA_023418705.1. Taxonomy (GTDB): domain Bacteria; phylum Myxococcota_A; class Polyangia; order Polyangiales; family Polyangiaceae; genus JAEZYZ01. The sequence goes on from JAEZYZ010000394.1 coordinate 7,928, forward strand.
ACCCGACGAAGACACACAGGCCGACGGACAGCGGCCAGGTCGCCATGGGCTCTTCCACGGCGAGAAGCTGCGTCGGGTTGGGGAGAACGCAACGCGGCCCGCGGGATCGCGGAACGCCGGCCGCGCACGGCGCGTGCTTGCCGCGCCCGAGGTCGCGCCGTGGGCCAACGCACCACGCCGTCGCTTCGATCCGCTTTTTCCCACAGCGATCGCCGGGTCACTCGGCGGCGAAGGCGAACACCCGCGCCAGCTCCGAGCTGGAGCTCGCCTCACGCACGCGGGTGATCAAGGGCTCGGGAAAAATCCAGCGATCCGCGAGCGCCAGGATCTCGCTGCATCGGGCGCGCGCGAGCTCGAGGTGCCGCGCCTCCGCGTCGGCGCGCTCCGCGCCGCGCAGATCCACGAGCCAGAGCCGGCCAGCTTCGCAGACCTCGAAACGTCCGAGCTCCGCATCGGGCAGTGCCACACCAAACCGAGCCAACGCGCCGAGCAGCGCTGACAGCTGCCAGCAGAGGCTGAACACGGCGCGCTCGTGCGCCGGCTTGAAGCGCGCATCCAGGCGGCGCCCGATGCGCCGCACCGCCAGGTAGTCGCGACCGTCCGAATGGCGCCCGCTGTAGACCACGGGCGCCACGCTCGGGCACGTAAGCCCCTGCCAGAGGTCGACCAGCGCTCGATACTGCGCGCTTTCGGCCGGCGCCGCGTAGATCCAGACGCGCTGCAAGGTCTCGAGCCATAGGCCAGATCCCCGCTCCACGGCGCCGGCGTCGGGCGCCGGAGGCTCGATCAGCGCGAGCGGCCCGCAGCGGGGCGCGGCGAGCGCGGCGAGCCAGCGGCGCGGCAGCTGATAGCTCGGGTACTGCTTCACCAGGGCTTGCAGCAGGTCTCTGGCTCGGGGCTCGTCGCCGGCCGCCAGCCACGCGCGCGCGAGCTCCGTCCCGAGCTGACCGTGCTCCCGCTCGTCCTGCTTGAAGCTGTCCAACAGGCGGCGCAGGTTCTCCGCCAGCAGACCGGTCGCCCCCGACGCCTGAGCGCCCAGCTCGAGCAAGCGTCGGCGAACCTTGTTCGGGTAGCTCAACAGGGTCCGCGGGTCGCCCTCCAAGAGCGCGCGCACTCCTTGCTCGAGCGACGCCGAGCTTGTTCCGCTCCCCTTGCCCAGCAATACCACGGAGTGGACCGCTTTTAGCGGCACGACCCAGTCGCTGAGCGCCGGCGGCAGATCGGTGTGGGTGCGGTCGACCGCGTCTCGGAAACCCTGCCCCGACAAGAGCGCCAACAGCACCTGCCGGCGTTGGCGCTCATCCAGCACCTCCACGATGAGCTCGAGCAGCCGTCGCAGTTGAACCGCAGATAGGCTCGAGAAGTCGAGGTGCTCGAGCGCTTCGCTCAAGGCCAGCACCGCCTGCTGCTGCGAGGCGCTCCGCCGCACGCAGTCCAGATACAAGATCAAGTAATCGAGATCGGGCGAGATGCGCAGCACGCCTTCGACGAGGCGGGTCGCCGCGGCCGGTTCCAACCGCTCGGCGGCCGCGAACACCCGCGAGCGATCCACCTTCGCGAGCAGGTGCTGGCAGACCCCGCGCCGCGTCGGGGGCCGCGCTTCGTTGAGCAGGAGATCTTCCTGCGCGTTGACCTTGAGGTGCAGCACCTTGCGGTGCTCCCGCAAGAAACGCAGGTGCTGTCGCATCACGGCGACCTCACGCTCGCTGAGCGGCTCCTCGACCCACTTGTCCTGGCCGACGACCGGCCGGGCGGTGACCGCCTGTGCCACCACCGCCGCTGGTGCCGGCGCCGGCCCGCCCTTGCCCCGGCGGCGGCGTCGCGGTTTGCCCCCCGCGCGCTCGCGCGGACCACGCTCCCCCCCGGCGCGTGGCTGGGTCGCTCCTGAGTTCGAGTGCTGCGCTGGACGCTGCTGGCCGGTCTTCATGAGTCCTCGGGCGGGCGGCTCGAAGCTTAGCGCACGGCCCCTGCATTGGTAATCGCCGCCAGCGTCAGGTCGCTGGCCACGACGACCTCACACCGATCGCCGAGCGGATCCCGACCGCCTCGCCGTAACCAGCGCAAACCAGCGTCCGCGCCCGACTATTCCTGCGGCGCTGGCTGTGGCCGCTCGGGTTCCGCCTCCGCGCCCTGCTCTTGCGGCGGTTCTTCCAGCCCCTCGACCTCCTGCACTTCGATCCGTTCGCTGCTGGTCTCGGTGCGGACCTCGTCCTTCTGGGGTTTGGTGACTTTGGTTTCGGACTCCACCTTCGCCTCGACCTTGGGCGGGCTCGTCTCTTCGAGGTGCTTGGTGGCCTGCTGAACGGCTTGGTTGTGCTGCTTGGATTCCTGCTCGGCGTGCTGGACTTGCTCCTGCACCTCCTGCTCCTGGCCCTTCACGGCTTCTTTGAGCTCACCCCTCTGCTGCAGCACGTCGTCGGTGATGCCTTGCTTGGCGAGCTCGAGCTTCTTCTCCAGCTCTTTGACTTGCTGCTTGGCCTGATCCAGGTCCGATTGAAGCTCCGTCACCACCTGACCGGTGTTCTGTCGCGCCTCCTGCAGATCCTGGATTTCCTCCCGGATCTGGCTGTCCTGCTCCTGCTGAGCGTCACACGCGAACGCAGCGAGACCCGCGGTCAGCACGCAAGCGATCAAACCTCTATTTTGCATGATGTTCACCTTCTCCTGGTTCCTCCTCCGAAGGCGCGGCCCACTTGATTTCCGTGCAAGACGGCGGCCAAAGCGGCCCAGGTTGCCCTGGTTGCCTCGGCCCCGGCTGCCTCGCCGGTCGGCCGCCATCCGGCCCGCGGAGGTCGCGCTAGCGACCAGGCCGCCGTGATCTTCGCAAGCCTCCAGGGGCGCGCGAGCGATACCAATCCCGGCGGCGTGGCCGAGCGCGCCATCGACGGCTACGCGACGTATTGGCTCGGCTTGAACCTGCGACGGTGAGCGCGGCGAGCGAGACCGGAAAAATCCAAAACGGCTTACCTCGACGCTCCGCTCCAAGCCGCGGTCGCCAGCGGGCATTGGGGCGTGGCGACGCGCGCTCCCGCCGGGTTCGGCGCCGCTCGTGCCTGCCGACGAACACCTCGTTCGTCTACTCCTTGCAAGGCTCCGCGAGCCTGCCGGCGACGACGCGCCGTCGCGAAACACGAATTTTGGTCGATAAATGAGAAGAGCCTTCCTGTTCGCGGCGTTGCTCACGCTGAGCGCGCTGCCGTTTGGATGCGGCGCGGATCCGGCAGAGGACGGCGCGAGCGGCGGCAGCGCGGGGGTGACGGGCGGCGGCGGCAGCGGTGGGATCACCGGCGGCAGCCCGGCGTGTTCCGCGGGCCAGCTCGTCTGCGCTGGGCGCTGCGTCGACGCCTCGACCGACGCCGCGAACTGCGGCGTCTGTGGCAACGCCTGCGCCGCAGGCCAAACCTGCAGCGCGTCCCAGTGCGTCTGCGCCGACGGTCGCAGCGCCTGCGCTGGAAGCTGCGTCGACACCACCAGCGACCCGGCGCACTGCGGGACCTGCGGCAGCGCCTGCGCCACCGGGCAGAGCTGCTCCGGCTCGAGCTGCGTCTGTCAGGCCGGCCTCACCGACTGCGGGATGGGCTGCGTGGACGTGAGCTCGAGCGGCCAGCACTGCGGAGCCTGCGGGACGGCGTGCCCTGGGAACGAGGTGTGCGCCGCCGGGCAATGTGTCACCTCGTGCCCGCAGGGGCTGACGCAGTGTGGGCAGGACTGCATCGACATCCGCGGCACGGACCCGAACCACTGCGGCGGGTGTGGCCAGCCGTGCGCCCCGGGACAGCAGTGCTCGGGCGGGCTATGCGCCTGCGCCCCTGGCAGCACGGAATGCCAGGGCAGCTGCACCGACACGTCGAGCTCACCGGAGCATTGCGGCGCGTGTGGCCAGGCGTGCGGCGCCGGGCAAATCTGCGACCAGGGCAGCTGCCGGTGTAGCGAGACGGGCCGAGAGCTGTGTGACGGCGCGTGTGTCGACGTGAGCACGGACAGCGCCCATTGCGGCGCCTGTGGCAACGCTTGCGCCGCGGGACAGACCTGCTCGGACGGCGCCTGCACCGGCGGCGGGTCGGGCGGCAGCGGCGGAACGGGGGGCTCGGGCGGGTCAGGCGGGTCGGGCGGCAGCGGCGGGACGGGGGGAGCCCCTGGCAGCTGCGAGCCGGGAACGACCAGCACGACCTGGGCCAGCGGCTGTCGAACGGCCCGGGTGAGCTGCACACCGGGCACCTGGCGAGCCCCGCGCGACGGCGGTGAGACGAACGCTCCGCAGCGCCACGAATCGGAGCACTTCGCGATCTACTGGCCCGACGGCACCAACATCACCCTGGCTCAGGCGCAGACCGCCGCCAACACGCTCGAGATGATTTGGGACAGCTACTTCGGCGCCCCCATCTTCTTCCCGGAGCCGTACTGCAGCTCCGCCGACAAGTGGAAAGCCGCGGTGCACTTCGACAACGACTTTCCGCTCTGGGGCGGCGGCTGGAGCCGCGGCGGGATCAACTACATGGGGATGTGGATTGGACCGGGCGCGGCCAGCGACCAGTGGGGGCTCGGCCACGAGTTCATGCACGGCTTGCAGTCGATGACCCAAGCGTTTCCCGATTGCGGGGGCGTCGGTTGCTGGGTCTTCGAGAGCCACGCCAACTGGATGCCGCACCAGATCTGGCGCGACAACGTGCACTGCTCGGACATGCTGCCGAACATGCCGCATCTTTATTATGGCAATACGCGCAATCGCTATTGCAACTGGCAGTTTTTCGAGTTTCTGAAGGACAAGCACTGCTACCAGGCCGTCAACGACATGTGGGCCCATCAGGCCCCGAGCGGCCAACGCGATCCCTGGCAGAAGCTCATGCTCAGTCGCGGCTGGGACATCGAGCAGCTCAACGACCTGTTCGGGGAGTGGGCGATGCACAACATCACCTGGGATTACAAGAATCCCCCGCCCACGAACGGCAGCGACCAGGGCGCCATCTACCGGCAGCGCTACGGATCGATCGAACCGAACTACACGTCCAGCGGCCGCACCGATCGGCGCCTGCGGCTGACACGGCTCGAACCGCTCGACGACGCCTGGGCACAGAACCGCCGCTTCGTGTCGCCCTACTACTGGGCCCCGCAGCGCTGGGGCTACAACGTCGTCCGCCTGCACCCCGAGTCGGGCGCGACCCGCGTGCGCGTCACCTTCCGCGGCGTCACCCAGAGCGGCGCCAACTCCGGTTGGCGCTGGGGCCTGGTCGCCACCGACGCCAACCTGACGACCTCGCGCTACGGCCCGCTCGTGTCCGGCGCCGACGGCGAGCTCGATTTCTGCGTGAACGCTGGTGAAAACCTGTACCTGGTCGTCGTCGCGACACCGACGCAGTACCAGAAGCTGACCTGGGCCAATCCCTCCGACGGCGCACCGTACCCGTCCATCTACCGCTACCCGTACATGGTCCACATCGACGGGGCCTGGCCGGCGGGCTTCCAGAACGGCCAGCTCGAAGCCTGTCCAGGCGGCACCGTGCGCCACGGCAACGGCGGCGGCTGCGCCCCTTCTGGCACCCCCTCCAGCGTCTACGTCGGTCCCTACGCCAAGATCATTGGCGGCAACGTGAGCGGCAACGCGCGCATCGAGGACCACGCCACCGTCGTCAACGGGACCGTCAGCGGCGGCCGGGTCGGCGCCCTCAGCCTGGTGGGTCAGGGCGGCTCCGGCATCCAATCGCGCAGCTTCAACGTGAGCGGCTCCGCCGTGGTGCAGACGACCTTTTACCCGCTCGGTTGGTTCGGCAACAACCAGTCCGTCTCTGGCACCGCGCGGGTGCTCGGCGACGTCGAGTTCATCGCCAGCAGCAAGTCGAGCAACACGTTCTACGGCTTCGTGCCGAATGACTGGAGCGGCGTCTCCTCGGTGGACGAGGTCACGATCGCTCCCCCTTATAGTTGGAGGCCGTGACCCCATGTGGCGCACGTTGACGAATAGGCTGCTCAAAACCTTGCCGGTCGCGGCGGCGCTGGTCGCTTGCGGCGCGGAGGACCCCAACGCCGGCGGGACCGCGGGCTCGGGCGGCGCCGGCGATCCCGGAGCGACGGGAGCAACCGGTGGTTTTGGCGCCAGCGGCGGGTCGAGCGCGACCGGCGGCGCGGGCGCGGTGGCGGGGACCGGAGCCACAACGGCAACGGGTGGATCGTTTGGCACCGGTGGGGCGGGCGGCAGCGGCGGATTCAGTGGTTCCGGTGGTACCGGCGGCTTCGGCGGATCGGGTGGCTTCAGCGGTTCCGGCGGATCGGGTGGAATCAGCGGATCGGGTGGCTTCAGCGGGGAAGCCGGGAGCGGCGGTGATCCTGGCACCGGCGGTGATCCCGGCACCGGCGGTGATCCCGGCACGGGGGGCGATCCCGGCAGCGGCGGCACCGGTGGCGGCGCGTGCGTGACGATGGATCCGCCCGCCGACATGCAGCAGACGATCGATCTCACCTGGCAGGAAATGATAGGCGGCTTTCAAGGGCAGACCGGCGCACGCCCGCAGTCCGCCTCGGTGCGAAACTTCACCAACCTCATCCTCGACCAGGTCATGGAGACCGGCGGCACGCTCAACTTCTGCGTGCGCTGGGAGTCGGACGTGTCGGCAAGCGCGACGCTGCGGGATCAAATCGAGGTGGCGCTGCAGCGTGGCGTGGACGAATGGTTCGACAAACTCCGTGGGTACGACTGCTTCCCGTACGACGAGATCCCGGTCAAGGTCGTCGGCTGGGCCGTCATGAACCGCAACACCCTCGCCTGGGAGGACGACTCGGTGCCGATTTACGTCGGCGACGTGCGGGAGAACGCCCCGCAGTGCCCGGAAGTCTGCGGGCGATTCTTCAATCGGCAGCTCGGCCACACCTATCCCGATTGCCCCGGGGGATACGACAACCACTACGACCTGTCGCTCTGGTTGACGGAGGGCATGACGGGCGGCGCCGGCGGCGACTGGGGCCAGCGCGTGGGCCGAGCCTACTTTCAGGACACGGTGAACAACCAGCACCAGCACATCTGGTTGCACGAGTTCGGTCACGGCATCGGTTTTCCCGACTACTACAACTGGAATGTGTGGGCGCCGGGCGTCCCATCACCCAACAGCGTGATGGTCGCTGGCCGCGCCTCGCTCGTGACGGACTGGGACACCTGGATGCTGCGGCGCACCTGGAGCGAGCTGAAATCCCGCTGGGAGTAGCTCGGCCAGCTGTTCGGTCGCCCAAGCGCCAGCTCCTACCGCTAGCGAGCAAAGGGTGCGGGCCGGCGCTTCATCCTCCCCCATTCGCCCCTCCTCATGGCATTGTGATGACAGGCCATGACGACGACCGTCGGCGTTCCTGCCGGGTTCTGCCCCCTGCTCTGCTGGCTCATCGTGAGCGTTGCCGGCTGCTCCGGCACGGGCTCGAACGACGACGCCGGTGATCCGGGACCAGGGCCAACCTCGTTCTGGCCCTGGCTCGACGACTATGAGAGCCCGGGGTGCTCACAGCCGAACGTGACCTGCTCGAGCTTCGTGGATGCGCGCGACGGCAGGACCTACCGCTCGGTCACCATCGGCGCCCAAACCTGGATGGGGACGGCGCTGAACTACGGTGAGTTCACCGACGACCCGGACGCCGGCGCCGGCGGCGAGGTGCTGAAGCAATGCCCGCTGAAGGATCCCGCTTGGTGCGATCGCGCCGGCGCGGAGTACCGCTGGCACACCGCCATGGCGCTGCCGGAGTGCGAGGCGGACGATTGCCTGGCCTTCATCCACGCGCCCCACCAAGGGATCTGCCCCGACGGCTGGCACATCCCGACCGTCGAAGAGACCATGACGCTGCTCGACGCCGTCGGCACGGCGACCGGACCCGACTGCGACACCGGCGCCGCGCTCAAGTCCACCGAGGGTTGGGTCAACGCTGGCGAGGACGATGTGAACACCGACACCTCCGGGTTGTCCGTCTTGCCGCAGGTCATGACCCCAAGCGCCGGCACCGTTTGGGTCACGATGACCGGGATCTGGACGGCGTCCACCAACGCGCAGGGGGTCGGCGTTCTCATGCTCGGCTTTGGTGACGACTGCGCGCGCGTGGACCGTTTTCGATCTCTCCAACGCACACACAGCGTCCGCTGCGTGAAAGACTGAGACTGCGAGAGCAAAGGTCGCCGCCGCGTCAGCGCAGCTCCAGGGTGAGCCCGGGCGCGGCGGCCGCAGAGCTGTCGATCCGGAGGAGCAAGCGATCGCCGACTTCGACCTCCGCCCCGGCGGCGGCGTCGATGGCCACGCACTCCGCGCCCTGCTCCCCATCGCATCCGGCGCACCGAAAGACCTCCGCGCCGGGGTCCGTCTCGCGGTGTCCCGACCAGCGCACGCCGAGCGCCCGCGCTTGCTCGACCTCTAGCGAGAAGTACAGACGAGCGGCGCGCTGCGGGACGACCAGGCGCGCAAGAGCTCCCGCATCGAGCACGGTGGCGGCGTCGTCGGGACAGATCGGGCTGAAGAGGCCGTCCGCGACGCGCGCCTGCAGGAGCGTCTCGAACGCCGCAAACTGCCCCGTCGCGGTCAACAGGTGCGGCTCGGCAGGCGTCTCCGTAAAGAGCTCGACCGGCGCCGAAGCGCCGGCATCACCGATACCGGTGTGGCGCAACGCGAACGGAGCCGCGCTCGGCGCGCACGCCAGGACGTCCAAGGGATCGCCCGTCACTCGCAGCCCAAGCGCGGGGCCCGCTTCGGAGGACAGGAGGCGCGCCGGTGGTCCCTCGCAGGTCCCCTCGAAGCGCGCCACGCCGAGCTCGAGCGGCGCGGCCGACGCGCAGCGTCCCAGCGCGAAGCAGGGCGGCGCGCGCTCCGCCAGCGCGCGGTCGTAGAGCTCCTCGAGCGTGCTCCCGTATGTGCGGGAGAACGCCTCTCGAACCGCCGCCTCGTCCCGACCCGCCGTGTCCGCCCAGGCCAGCGCGAAAAGCAAGTCGTCGACCGACCCTTCGCGCAGCGCCTGCGTCACGAGCCGTCCGGCGTGTTCGTAGCCGGGACCGTCCGGATCGCTCATGTCGAGCGTCAGCGCTGCGGTCGAGCTATCCTTGGCCAGGGGCGAGCAGCTGAGCGCCGTCGCCAGCCCCTCGGATAAGATCCGCGTGTACACGTCGATGCCGCTCCGCACCCAGGCGTGCAAGAGCTCATGGTGGTGCAGCGGCAGCGGCGAGTGCACGTTGCCGTCGAAGCAGCCGGCGCTGGTCGGGGGGCAGCCGGCGTTCCGTTGGTAGTCGACGTTGTCGCGGTACTTGAAATACTCGAGCCGCGTCCCGGCGACGTGGGGCATGCCGAAGAATTCGGCGAATCCGCTCCGGTGGCGCGCAATGGGGGGAAGCGCCTCGACGCAAGCGAACGGATCGTCCGACCGTGCGTGATAAGCAAGCCCGTCACGCCGCCAAGTGACACCGAACGGCTCGAGCTCCTCACCGCAGCCGAAAAGAGGGACGGCGCAGGCCCAGAGCCACGCCCGCCCGCATCTCACCGGTGAAGCTCCGCCAACGCGAGCCGCACCAAGTCAGATTCCCCGCCGACGAATAGCCAGGCGTCATCCGCGACCGGCGCGATGTTCGGGCTGAAGGACAGCTTCTGGATGCCGAGCTCGTTCCCCTCGAGGTCGAAGACGTGCAGATCGGTTGAATACTGCCGGCCCGTGACGAACGCCTCCCCGATCGGCGTCAACCATTCCGTCTTGGCCGGCAGCCTCCCCAGCTCGACCAGGTCATCTGCAGCAAGACGATACAGGACGCGCTCTTGGTCGTTCGCGCCGAGGCCCATCGCGTACAGCGAACCGGCGTGGCTCACCAGCCCGGTGGTGGTCAGTGAGTGCTCGCGCACAGAAAGCCGAACCACCTCCACCCCGAAGGCAAGCCAGAAGAGCTCATCCGTGAAGCCATCCGACAGAACCCAAGCCACCCCCGACGCGTCGGCGGAGAAGCTACGGAAGTAGGTATTGCTTTCATCCTTCCAGTAGAGCTCTGCCTCCTCACCGTCCTCATCGAGCGCGATGATCCGGTGCGTGGCCCCGATCTTCACCGCCACCACAGGCAGCCCGCCGGGGCCTTTGCGCAAATCAAAGACGCCCGGGAGCGATTGACGGGACCGCTCCGCGCCCGAAGCCTTGTCCAGCACGACCACTTCCTCTGTGTCGGCCGCCCCATTCGCGACCAAAAGCCAGATCACGCGCTCGCCGACGACAAAGCTGAAGGCGCTGGTCAAACCCGTCGCGACTTCCTCCATCCCTGTGCCTTCGTGAGGGAAACGCTGCAGCTCCTTGGTCGCGAGCTTCAAGGCGAACAGCGCTTGGCCGTCGCTGTCGAGCGCCGCTGCCCGAACGGGAGACCCTCGCACCAGCCACTCACACCCCTCACAGCTCGGCTCTTGCGGCTCGGCGTCGTCCTCGGGGGAGCAGCCTCCGAGCGCGATCGCTCCGGCGCCAATGACGGCGGCAAGCCAGGGAACGATCGCGCTCGGCATCACACTACGCTACTCGGTCGGGAGGCTGCTGCCTCGGTCGCACCATAGTGTCACATCCGGCTGCACCTCCACAACGTCGCCGACGAGCAGCCCCATCCGCGACTCGTTGGCCAGCGTGCTGACGGTGACCCGAGCGTTCGGTGCCACCACCGACAGACCTCGCACCGGTCGCTCGAACCGCGCCTCCGTCCCGAGGACGAACAGCTCGGCATTTTGGCCAGTCCGGACGCCGAGGATGCTTCCCCGGTCGACGACGCGATCCCGCACGACCAGCCGCGGTGAGGCGGCGCCGAGCTCGACCACCGCGTCCGGCTCGATCCACAGCTCACGCATCCGCACTTCGTCCAGATCGATGACGAGTCGAGCGCGCGACGCCACCTGAACCCGGCCATTGTCCGCCGAAGTGAGCACCACGACGCTGTCCGGCGGCACCGTGACGTCCGCGCCGTCGAAGGTCGCTCCCGATACCGGAGCGAGCCAGGGGATGACGCCCAGGTCCACGGCTGAGTTCGGCTGAAGCACGCCCGCGAAGGCACCGTGCTGCAGGTCGATCGCACCGCGCGACGCCGCACGGCCGGTCACGACCGCGTTGTTCTGCAGGAAGATCGGCCCGAAGCTCAGCATCTCGGCCACCCGGGATTGAACGCCCAGCGTGGAGCGCTGCTCCCCGACCGAGGCCACCGCGCCCTCGGCGCCGCTAGCGTTCAGCACTCGGATTCGGTCGCGCAGCTCCAGGTGACTGGACGCGATGATCGCGGGGCCAACGCGCATGGTCTGGTAGACCTCGGCCTCGTTGCCCGCGCCGTCGCGGGCGACCCAGCGCACGGTGCTCTGGCCCTTCGGCAGAACGGCGTCCTCGATGTCGAGCAGCACGGGCGTGAGCAGGGATACCCCGTCGGCCTCGACCAGCCAGGCTTCGATCTCGGCGACGCCCGTGCAACCGTCCGTCACCTCGGGGACCACCAGCGCGTGCCGGTCCACCTGAGCGTCGCAGCTGGTCAGATCCGCCATCTCGACGGGTCCCCAGACCGGTGGCGTGGTGTCGACGACCTCCAGGCTCAGGCGGGTCGATGCCCGTCCCAGCGTGCTATCGGCGGCGGTGAGCTTCACCTCGTGCGCGCCGAGGGCGAGCTCCACGTCCACGACGGCGTCCCGCCCCGCGGCTACCCCGTCGATCGACCAGAGGTAGCGCAGCGGCCCGCCCTCCAGATCACTCGTTCCGCTGGCGTCGAGCTGCACCGGGGTCGCGTCGAGCGCCACACATTCATGGACCGCGGGGGTCGCGATCACGGGCGTCGGCGGGGTTTCGACCGCGCCGCCGCTCAGGCTGTTGATCCTCACCTGCCCCTCACCGGCGGACAACGTCACCTGATCGAGGGTCATGGAGTTGGTCGCGAAGTTGATCGTGCCAGTCAACCTTCGATCCAGGACCTTGGCGAACTTGCCGCTGCGATCCCCCCGATAGTCGACGACCAAGGCGCCGAATCCCGCGTCCAGCTCGAAGCTGCCGTCGTCGAAAACACGCCCGTAGAGCACACCCTGATTCACGACCGACGATGTCCCCATGCTGAGCCCGCCCCAGCTGAACACCACGAGATCGATCCCGGGCACGCTGAACGGGTGCAGGATCATGCCGAGCTCTGTCACCTCCAGCGGACAGCCGGACGCGCAGCCCAGGCTGCGGTCCCCGACGCTGAAGCGCAGGATCCCATCGACGTCGCCAGAGCCGCTGCTGCTGACGGTTCCAAGACCGTAGTCGAAGGAGCCGGTCGAGGTCTGTGTTCCGACGAGCTGCATCGTGTAATCGGACGGACCGCCGTTGAAATACACAACCGAGCCATGCACGCACTCGAGCAACGGTTTCTCGCCGTTGACCGATGCCCTTACCCCCTCGCAGCCCCATGGGCCATTCGGATCCCCCGCGTTGAAGTTCATCGACTTCAAGACGATTTCATCGCAGACGTTGGCGCACGACCCGACCTGCTGATCCTCCGGGGCTGTCGCGTCCTTGCACGCGCAGTAGCCGTGGGTCAGATCATCGGAGTTCTCGAAGCCAGGCAAAATCGCCTTTCCATCCGCGTCTTCGTCGGCGACACACGACAGTTCGTTATGGCGCGACTCCAAAACAGGCACACAAGTCCCACTCACTTCGTCAAAGTTGCAGGGGAACTCGATTCGTTGTCCGGTGACTCGGTTGACGTAAGCTCCCATGCAGATCACGCCTCGCCCCTCGGGGTTGACGCTCTCCTCGGGCCGCCCGCCCCCTCCGTCAGGTCCACACGCCGTCCCGAAGGCGACGAGGCCTAGCAAGGAACCCAGTCCGCAATACTTTCTCGATATCATCACTTCCATCCTCCCGTTTCTCGGTCCTTCGCAGGCACCGCCATAGCGATGCTGCCGAACGCCTACTTTTGGTCCATCCGCTCCAGAAGTTGATTTGCGAACGCCCGCACTTTCGGATCGGCGTCCTGCTTCGCCAGACGCGTGATCGCCGGTCGTGAGGTCGCGGCGGGGAAGCGTCCGCCGCCCAGCGCCTGCAACAGCTTCATGCGCTCATTCGGGTTCGCCTTGCCGGCGAGCTCCGCGCCCAGCGCCTTCGCGCAGGCGCTCGACCCCCGGTACGAGCAGGCCTTGATCGCGCGGTCTTTGACGCGGGTGTCCGCGTCGGCACCGAGCATCTCGATGATCCAGCCATCGACCCGGCCGTCCTTGACCGACTCCAGCGCGCGGAGCGCCGCCAGGCGCAGCTCGACGGACTTGGACTTCCCCTGCTCCCGGACGAAGGCGAGCGCCTCCTCCGTCCCGATGTAGCTCGTCCCCGCGACGTAGGCGGCGCACCGCTCGACGGGGGCGCACTTCGTCGCCCGCTCCAGGTACGCCTTCCGAAACGCCGCGACATCCACGGTGCCGCCCTCCGCGGCGCGCCGGATGAGCTCACCCTCGACGTTGATGGCGGCGATGGCGAGTCGCTCCTCCCCCGAGGCGGCGAGCTTGCCAACCGTCTGCAAGAGCTCCGCGTCCACGTGGCCTTGGAGCAGCAGCGAGGCCAGCAGCTCCACCCGGACCCTGAGCGGCTGCTTCGGATCGGCCAGCACCCGCCGCACCGCGGCCCGCGCCTCGGGCCCATCCACCGCCACGAGTAGCGCCGTCAGCATGGCCGCCTGCTCCGGGTGTTGCTGGAGCTTTGCCACGACCTGCTCGACCTCCTTCGGGTGGCGCTTGAGCCGCGTGGTCACCGCCAACAAGGTCGGCGCATCGAGCGACGCCGCGCCGCTCTTCAGCATGCCCTGAAAGGCCTCGAGGAAGGCCATCTCCGGCGCCAGATCCTCGACCTTCGCGCCCGGGAGGTCCCCGCCAGCCCCGATGATCGACTGCACGTCATAGCCTTCCGGGAACCGAGCGACCGCGCGCGCGGCGACGGCGCCAGGCTTCTTCGATGGGCCGAAGACCAACGTCGTCGTGTACTCCAGGCTGAGCTCCTTGGAGCTCAGATCCTCGGAGACGCTCAGCTCGCTCACGCTGCCGTCCTTGGCGAGGCGAGCCTTGATCGAGCTCTTGTCGATGGCGAATGGGGCGGTCTCCCCGAGATACTTTGCCTTCCGCTTCTCGATCCAGCCGTCCCGTCCCCGCGCGTAGCTTGCCAAATAGCTCCCGGTCGTGTCCTGCTCTTCGAGCGTCCACTCCGTAGCGTCCGCCTCGTCTTCGGGAACATGAACCTGCAGCGCGGCGGCCAGACCCGACAAGAGCTGGCGCGCGCCCGCCGAGCTGTCGTGGGCGAAGGCGACCTTCAGCGGTCGCCCGACGCTCACGATGAACGGCTCGTCCACGCCGGCGACCTCGGTCTTCTTCTCACCGCCAGCGCTCAAGTCGACGCTGGAGTCACTCACCTGGTAGGTTCGAAACCAGGACTCGCCGAGCTTCCACGGCTCCGAACGCGACAGCGTTCCGGCCAAACGGGCGAGCAGCTTCTGCCCGCGGATCGTGAGCCGCGAGTGATAGCTGAAGTCGAACGCCGCCGCTTGCAGCGTCTTCTCTGGCTCGGCGTCTGCAGCAGACGAGCGAGCGGGCGTGGCGGCCACCTTGGACGGCGCCGGTCCGACCGACGCATCCGAGCCCGACCGGCATGCCGTCACGCCGAGCGAAACGATCCCCGCGACCAACAGAACTCGAAGAAGCTCGACCATAACTACCCTCCAGCCAAAAGCACCGATCCGTCTGGCAGCCCGGAGCCGCGATGCATCAGCGTTCCCACTCGGGCGAGAGCCCCGCTTCGGGCCAGCTTGCTCACGAATCCGGCGTTCCAGATTGCCTCATTCTCGGTGTGGCCGTCGCCGCG
>JAEZYZ010000423.1 GCA_023418705.1 Pseudomonadota bacterium
CTCCACCGAGGTGACGACGCCGTGGCGCCCGGCGAGGCGGCCCTCTCCGCCCTCTTGGGGGCGCGGGGGCAGCGGCGTCGCGGCGGCGTGCGAGCGGCCGCTCGCCGCCGGCGTGGCTTTGGCGGCGGGGTGGGGGGCGCTCTTAGAGACCGAGGCCGCGGGGTCGGGATGGGGGGGCTCCGGCGAGGCGCGACGGCAGCCGCACGCGGCGACGACCAGCAGCCACGGCAGCGTCCGCGCCCAGAAGGGGCGAGCGCGAGGGCGACGCATCGGAGGGGCCAACTTCATCGGAGACGAGCGGAAACTGCTCCGGAAAGCGTACCGCCCGCGCGCCTGGCGCGCACCCACGAGATGGCGCGCCGGGGCATCTGCCCGTACGCTCCGTGCCGAAAATGGCCGAGCGACAGTTTATCCCGATGTCCGTGGCGGTGCTGACCGTCAGCGACACGCGCACCTTCGAGACCGACACGAGCGGGGCCTTGGCCGAGCAGGCGCTGCAGAGCGCCGGGCACCGTGTGGTCGAGCGGCGCATCGTGCGCGACGACGTGGCCGTGATTCGTGGCGAGCTCGAGCGCTGGATGGCGGACCCGGGAGTCTCGGTGGTGGTGATCACGGGGGGGACGGGTATCACGATGCGCGACGTGACGCCGGAGGCCTTGGCTCCGCTCGTGACGAAGGCCATCCCCGGCTTCGGTGAGCTGTTTCGTCACCTGAGCTACGCCGAGATTGGGACGAGCACCATCCAGTCGCGCGCCGAGGCGGCGCTGTGCCGAGGCGTTCTGGTGTTCGCGCTGCCGGGGTCGTCAGGGGCCGTGCGCTTGGCCATGGAAAAGATCATCTTGCCTCAGCTCGATCACCGCACCCGGCCGTGCAATTTCGTCGAGCTCTTGCCGCGGGTGCGCGCGGAGGGCGGCTGAGCCGACAGCGGCGTCTCCGCGGGGAGCGGCTTCAGCGACACACGAACAGGTCCGGATCCTCCGCCGCCAGCTGCGCGAGATCGCCGCAGGGCACGCTGACGACGGGCACGCCGAGCGCCCGCGCTTCGCGGACGATGCTCGGTGCGCCCTCCAAACGTGAAGCGTTCAGGACGACGTCGGCCGCCGCGACCCAGCAGAGCAACATCGGGCGCGGCACCAGGCCGCGGAACTCCGCTGCGGGGAACGCCTGCTGCAGCGAGCGGCGCTCCGGGCCATCACCGAACACCACGCACCGCGCCGGTCCGATCAGCGCTGCGGCGGAGAGCGCGGTCTCGACGCGCTTGCTCTTGACCAGCCGCGACGCGATCACCACCAGCCGCTGCTCGGGAGCCACGCGCAATCGCCGCCGCGCCTGGGCCCGATCGGGCGCGCCGGTGACGTCGATGGCGCAGGGCTGCACGTGGCTTCTGGCGCGCAGACAGGGCGCGCTCGCTCGCGCGAGCCGTTCGAGCAGCTCGCTCGAGACGAAGCGAAAGGTGGCGCCGCGCTGGATGAGCTTGCCCAAGATGTGATCGCGCAGCGCCCGGGGGGCGCGCTCGAGCAGGCGAACGTCGCTGCCATGCGCCACCACCTCCAGCGGCGCACGCTGCGTCAGCGCGATCGGCCAGCCGCAGGGGACGATGAAATGCGCGATCACACGATCCACCCGGAGGCGCGCGAGCTCGGCCCGCGCGGCGCGCACGAAGAGCGGCGCGCCGGACGCGCGCCAAGGCCGCGCGCGCGCCCGCCACAGGGCTCCGGGCCAACCGAAGAGCCCGGCGTGGGGCAGGTCGATCACCCGAGGGGCGCCGGCGCCCAGGTCCCTCGGTCGTCCGGCGGACGGCGCGAGCACCGTCACGTCGTGCCCCTGGCGCGCGAGCTCCTTCGCCTCGGCGAGCACGAAGTGGCCCCCGGGGTCGCCCGGTTCGGTGGGGAACGAGCTCGACACCAGGGCGATGTGCATCGATCTCAGGCCGGCGGCAGCTCGCCGAGAGCCTTCAGGCCGTCGGGACCGTGCGCGGCCAGCAGGTCGCCGACGCGCCGGAGGTACCGGAAGCTGTAGATGCCGGCCTCGTGCCCGTCGCCCCAGCGCATCCCGAGGGCGTAGTTGCCCACGGGTGAGAGCTCTCGAAGCTCGAGGTTGCCCCCCTCGATCCAGCGGATCACTCCTGAATGGCCCTGGCAGCCGGCGCAAGGGCAGTAGCCCCGCAGGATCGCGTGGGGGTAGGAGGTGCGCTGTCCATCCGACCAGGTGATCTCGAGCGTGGTGGCGCCGTGAGGGGCTCGGACGTGGCGAGGAACGATACGGGGGTCAGTGGTCATCGGGGGTTCGAGAGGCGCTGGGTGCCGGAACGCCGAGCGGCCGGCTCAGCGACCGAGGGCAGAATCCGAAAGGACTTGCGTTCGGGCGATCTGTCTGCCATATCCGCGACCCCTTGGCGAATCCGAGCGAATCAGTTCAGTGTAAGCCGCTCGAGGTGCAGGTCGGCGAAAAAGGCATCGAACGCGCGATCAAGCACCTCAAGCGCAAGATGGCGGCCGAAGGCATCCTGCGGGAGCTCAAGCGGCGGCGTCACTACATGAAGCCGTCCATCAAGCGCCGCAAGAAGATGAGCGAAGCGGCCCGACGCCGGCGCAAGCGGCAGCGAACCGACGCGATTTAGCGGAGGCTCGCCGACGCGCTGCCGTCGCCTGCGCTTCGGAATTTTTGCCCGACCGGGCGGGCGCTTTCTATGGTGGCGCCCATGTCGGCTGCTCCCAATCGGGAAGGCTCGCGCCCTGCAGCGCCGCCGATCCGCTTGCGCTACGTGCTGCTCGTCGGCCTGTTGGGCCTGCTCGGGCTGTGGGCCTATCCGCGGGCGCAGGCGGCCTGGCGGCTGCACACGACGGCGGGTAGCCTGGCCGACTACGGCCTGTGCATGGTGGGGCCAACCGGTCCGTCGTTGATCCGCGACAGCGCGAGTGATTTCCGGCGGATGGTGCGCCGGCGCCTGGTCGCCGCCGCCCCCGACGAGCAGGTGTTCGCGAGCTGTTCGAAGCTCGCCCGCGAAATCACCGGCAAGGTCGAGGTCGAGCGCGCCCACCGAGCGACCGCCGCCGAGTTCGTCGAGTATGGGGGCGCCGCGGCTGATCGAGCCCAGGCGGGCAGCCGCGACGAGCTCTCCGTCGACCATCTGCACATCTCCGCGCAGCCGCTGGCCGAGCTCTCGCGCCGGGCGTGGCCTTTCATCCGTGACGGCTACGTGCGGCGCTTGCGGCCGAGCAAGACGGCCGACGAGGCGATGCACCCGGTCGCGCTGCCAAAACCGGGGATCGGCCATGGCCTGCCCGCCTGGCGGACGCGCTACCGCGCCGTCGCCCGGAGCAGCGAGGGGTTTCTGGTGGCGTTCGGCAAGGGAGCCAACCTGTCGGTGTATCGGAGCAGCGACGACGGCTTGACCTGGCGCCCGGCGTCGCTGCGCGACCCGCGGCTGCGCGAGTTCGCCGAGCGGTGTCCCATCCCCGGCACGGCCAAGAGCTTCGAGGTGGCGCTCGACCCAGGCGCCACCCACTGGCAGAGCATTTCTTCCGGCCCCGCCGGCGCGCCGGAGGTGACCGAGCTCGGACCGGGAAGCCTCGAGCTGTTTGCGCTGGCCTGCGACGAGTCGGGGCTCGTGGCAGCGCTCAAGTCGGAGCGCCGTCGCGAGGTGCAGCTGGTGCTCTGCGAACATCGCGGGCGCTGCGCGCCGATGCCGACCCCGCAGTTCGACGGCAAGCCAGTCCGCTATCCCCTCGACCTGGCGCGCACCGCGGGAGCGACCATCGTCGCGGTCAACATGCACGATCTGGTGCGGGTGACGTCGACCCGTGACGACGGCCGAACGTGGACCCCGTTCTCGCTCGCCTTCGACGGCAAAGCCCACCCCGACGTGCGGACGGAGGTGGCGGTGCCGGGACGGCTTTTGGCGCTGGGTGAGCGCGTGTTTCTTTACGGGGGCGCCGATCGTCCATCGGCTTCCTACCCGGTGCTGATTTCCGAAGATCTCGGCGCAAGCTTCAAGGCGCCCGAGAGCGTCGCCATCGCCTCACGGACGCTCGACTGACGCGCCCACGGAGATGGCGGCCAGCGCGCGGCGGACCCAGTCCGGGTGATCGTCGCCGGCCGTGACCGGGTCGCTGGGACCGGACAACAAGCGCAGCGCCTCGACCTGCACGGCGGCGCGCGCGGCGCTTGCTGGTGCGCTGGTCTGGGCGAGCTTGCGCCAGGTGGCGAGCGCCGCCGGCCAGTTTTGCTGGGCGACGTAGAGCGCCGCGAGCTGCTCGAGCGTCGCGGGGTCGCTGGCGAGCTCGGCCGCGCGCTGCAGGTCCAGGACGGCTTCGAGCCTGCGTCCCAGGCGCTGGCGCACCCGCGCCCGCTGCCGGAGCGCGATCGCGGCGCCAGCCGGCAGCCGCGCGGCGGCCGTATAGACCCGCTCGGCCTCGCGATCATCGCCGACCGCTTCTCGCATTCGTCCGAGCATCAGGTGCAAATCGAGCCGCGCCGGCGCTATCCGCAGCGCCTCGGCGCACAGGGCGAGCGCGCGAGCAGCGCGGCCGGCGCGCGCATACCGCTCGGCGCGCGCCAGCAGCTGGTCGGCGG
>JAEZYZ010000023.1 GCA_023418705.1 Pseudomonadota bacterium
GCCAGGGGATGTGACCGTGAGCCTCGCAAGCCTCGAGCAGAAGATCTCGGGTTTCGGCGTGTCGTCCGCGTGGGCCGGGGACTTCCGAGATCCCGACCGCGACCCCGACGTGCTCTGGTCGACCACGACCGGCGCCGGCCTCTCGCTACACCGCATTCGCATCGGTGCGGGCGACACCTCGGAGATCCGCATCGCGCAGAAGGCCGTCGAATACGCCGTGAAGGTCTGGGCCACGCCGTGGGAGGTCGATGACAGCTTCACCGATCGACCGATGTGCCCGACCAACGATCCGTGTGAGCCGGCGCCGAAGCTCATCGATCCCGCGGGTTGGGCCAGCCGGCTCGTGGAGTTCGTGGACTCGATGGAGGCGGCGGGCGTCCCCATCTACGCCATCTCGGCGGAGAACGAGCCGGACAGCGGCGGCATGAACCACACGGTGTCGTTCACGCCCGCCGAGCTCGCAGCGTGGATCGGTGGCCACCTCGGTCCCGCCCTTGCCCGGACCAACACCAAGATCATGGGGCCCGAGACCATGAATTGGTGGGGCTTCTCCGACTACTTCGCGGCGATCCAGGAGGACAGTGCTGCGTTCGAGCACGTCAGCATCTTCGCGAGCCATGCCTATGGCCTCGGACCGACTCGGCCGGAGCCAGCGATCGGCGACGCCGGCAAGGAGTACTGGCAGACCGAGGTGGACACGGGGCGCGCTGCCGACGATCCGACCGGCGACAACATGCCGACCGCGCTCCACATGGCGGAGGAGATCCACAATCACCTCACCCGCGCCAACCTGAACGCCTGGCACTACTGGTGGCTCTGGGCAGGAGGCACCAGCGGGGTCTACAACACGGATACGAACGTGTGGACCAAGCGGCTCTGGGTCCTCGGCAACTTCTCGCGCTTCGTTCGGCCGGGTTTCCTGCGCGTCGCCACCTCGGGAGAGGCTCCGTCCGGCGTGCTGGTCTCGGCGTACACGAACCCCGCCGACGGCACCGTGGCCGTGGTGGCCATCAATCAGAACGGCAACGCGACACCGGTGTCGCTCTTCGTCTCCGATCCGGCGCCGTGTTCGGTCACGCCCTGGGTCACTTCGGACATCGACAATCTCGCCGCGAAAGCCCCGATTTCGCTCGAGAACGCTCGTTTCAGCGCGATCCTGGATGGCAAGAGCGTGACCACTTTCGTAGGCAGGCCGTAGGGCCTCCCTCCCGACTGGCGACCCATGCTCGGACCGGCGGGGTGCTCGTGGGAGCGGGGCTCCCGGAGGGGCTCACCTCGTCACCAGGCGGGATGATGTCGGGCCCGTTTTTTGCCGGCCATGCCGGGTCTCACCGCAACGGAATGCCCTAAAACGCGAATGCGGCGCGCCGGGATTGCGCTAGTCCGGAGGATCCCTATGGTAAACGGGGGGTCGCGGATGAAGGACGAGGATCATCGGGGCCGCTGGCGATCGGAGCACGCCGGGCTTGCGCCGCCCGAACAGGAAATGTGGCTGCTCGGACAGCGGCAGGCGCTCGAATCGGCTGTCAACGACGCCCCACCAGAAGTATCGTTAGGGGTGCTGGTGAGCACGGCCGTCGCAGCGTTCGGCGACGGGACGCGGGCAGCGTTCTACGTTGCCAACGACGAGGGGACGTCGCTGCGCCACTTGGTGGGCATGCCGGACGCCTACGCCCAAGCCGTAGACAGCTCCCCGCTGGGGCCGGAGTCGCTGGCGTGGGGGTTGGCCACGCGCGATGGGGAGGCCGTGATCACGGCCGACGTGACGCAGGATGGTCGCTGGAAGCCGTGGCGGTGGCTCGCAGAGCGCTTCGAGTACCGGAGCTGCTGGAGCTTTCCGATGCGGACGGCGGCGGGCAAGCTGGTG
The DNA here is from genome assembly GCA_023418705.1 of Pseudomonadota bacterium. Taxonomy (GTDB): domain Bacteria; phylum Myxococcota_A; class Polyangia; order Polyangiales; family Polyangiaceae; genus JAEZYZ01. Next base: position 1,868 of record JAEZYZ010000023.1, read on the forward strand.
GGCACCTTCGCAATCTATTTGCGGCGGCCGCGCGAGCCGACGGATCGCGAGCGGATGCTCGCCTCGCTGCTCACGCACACGGCTTCGATCATCCTCTCTCGGGACAAGGAGAGGGAGGCCAGGAGGGCGGCAGAAGCGGCGCGCCAGCAGGCAGAGGGGGCTCTACGAGACAGCGAGGAGCGGATCCAGGCAATTCTCCGACAGGCGCCGCTGGGCATCGGTGTGGTCGATCAGCGGGGGCAGCTCCTGACCTGCAACGAGCGCTGGCGGCGAATGGCTCCGGAGACGCTCCCCTCACGGGACGCGCCGCAGGGCTGGCGGTGGCAAGCCCTCGTGGAGGGTGGCCGGGCGCTCCAGGCGGACGAGCACCCGGGCAGCCGGGCGTTGCGCGGGGAAACGGTGAGCCCTGGGGTGGACCTCAGGCACCTGCGGCCGGATGGGGGGGAGGTGTGGACCCGCGTGAGCGCGTCGCCGATGCAGAACGGTCAGGGGGAGGTGGTCGGCGCGATCGTGGTGATGGAGGACGTCACTCAGCAGAAGCAGGCGGAGGCGGCGCTGGGGGCGAGCGAGGCACGATACCGCACGCTGTTCGAAGCGATCGACGAGGGATACTGCGTGCTGCGGCTCCTGCGGGATGCGACGGGGCGCATCGCGGACCTGATGATCGTCGACGCGAACCCTGCCTTCGCGCGCCACGTCGGACTGAGCGACGTGATCGGCCGCAGCGTGTTCGAGCTCATTCCGAACCTGGAGCAGCACTGGATCGATGGCTACGCCCGGGTCGCCGACACCGGTCGCGCGGAGCGGACGGAAGGTCACGTCGGCGGCGTCGACCGCTGGTACCGCGTGCATCAGTTCCGCATCGGGGATGCGGGCGACGATCTGGTCGGCGTCGCCTTCGAGGACGTCTCGGAGCGGCGGCGCCGGGAGATCGCGCTGCGCGAGAGCGAGGAGAAGTACCGCACGCTCTTCGAGACGATGGACGAGGGGTTCTGCATCGTCGAGAAGCTGGCGGGCGCGGCGCTGGATTTCCGCTTCATCGAGGTGAACCCGGCCTTCGAGCGGCAGTCGGGGCTCGCGGGGGTCGTCGGGCGCACGGTCCGTGAGGTCGTGCCTGCGATGGAGGCCAGCGTGCTGGCGGCGGTCGACCACGTGGCAACGACCGGCAGGGCCGCGCGCTTCGAGGCTCACGTCGCGGCGCTCGACCTCTGGGTCGACGTCTACGCCGCCCGCATCGGCGTCGGTGACCGCCAGCGGCTCGTCGGGGTGCTCTTCAACAACATCAACGAGCGCAAGCGGGCGGAGGCAGCCCTGCGTGCCAAGCAGGAGCGGCAGGCCTTCTTGCTGAGGCTCTCCGACGCGCTGCGCGCCCTCTCGGACCCGCTGGAAGTGCAGCGGGAGGCCTGCCGCGTGCTCGGCGAGCACCTCGGCGTCGAGCGGACGCAGTACGGCGAGGTCGATCTCCGCCGCAGGGTCATCACCATCACCCGCGACCACTGCTCGACAGCCCGCCACGCCGGCGCGCTGCCGAGCCTGGTGGGGGAATACGGCCTGGACGCCTGTCCGGCGCACGCAAGGTCGTGGCTCGCCCAGCGTCCGCTCGTGGTGGGCGACGTCGCGCGCGAGCCGACGCTGAGCGAGAGCGAACGGCTCGCCCTGCTCAGCCGCTCGATCCGCGCCACGCTGTCGGCGCCCCTGGTCAAAGATGGCGTCCCGGTGGTCGTCATGACGGCGGTCAGCTCCGTGCCGCGCCAGTGGACGCCGGAGGAGGTCGACCTGCTCCAGGAGACCGCCGATCGCGCCTGGTCCGCGGTCGAGCGGGCGCGCGCCGAGGCGGCGCTGCGCCAGAGCGAGGAGGGGCAGCGCATCGCCACGGAGGCGGCGCGGCTGGGCGTGTTCGAGTGGTACCTCGGCGACGACCGGCCGATCTGGAACAACGATCGGGTGTACGAGATCTTCGGGCTGAGCCGCGCGGAGCTGCCCATCAGCAAGCAAGAGCTCGAGGCCGCCTACCTGCACCCGGACGACAGAGGCGCTTTCGATCAAGCTCTGCAGCAGGCGATCTGCACGGGGGGCGATTTCCAGGCGAGTGTTCGCGTCCGACGCCGCTCCGACGGGCAGTGGCGGTGGATCGAGCACTACGGCGCGTTCGTCCTGGACGAGGCAAAACAACCGGTGAAGCTGAACGGCGTCTTGCGAGACGTCACCGAACGCAAACAGGCCGAGCAGGCTTTGCTTCAGAGCGAGGAGCGGTTCCGTCGCTTCGGCGAGGCTTCATCGGACGTCTTGTGGATCCGCAGCGCAGCGACGCTCGATTGGGAGTACCTGAGCCCGGCCTTCGAGCGGGTCTACGGGTGCGAGCGCGGCTCCGTGATGAGCGCCGGCGACTTGCGGCACTGGGCGGAGCTGATCGTGCCGCAAGACCGCGCGGCGGCGCTGGCGTCGATCGAGCGGGTGCGTTCTGGCGAGCGCGTCTCGTTCGAGTATCGCATCCGGCGGCCGGACGGGCAGGTGCGCTGGGTCCGGGACACCGAGTTCCCGATCAGCGATGGGGACGGTCGCATCGTGCGCATCGGCGGTATCGGGCGAGACGTCACCGAGCAGAAGCAGAACGAGCAGGAGCTCAAGGAGCTGAACCAGCGGCTGGAGGATCGCGTCGAGATTCGAACCCGGCAGGTGCGTGAGCTCTCGCGGCGCCTGACGGTCGCCGAGCAGGAGGAACGCCGCCGTATCGCGCACATCCTCCATGAAGATCTCCAACAGATCCTCTACGGCCTGAACCTGAAGATGGGGCTGTTCCGCAAGGCGTTGGTGGAGAGCGACCGACCGGAGCTGGCTCAGAGCGTCGACGACACCAGCGCCTGGGTCGAGCAGGCCATCCGCACCGCGCGACGGCTCACGGTGGATCTCAGCCCTCCCGTCCTGCAGAAGGAAGAGCTTGCCACGATGCTGACGTGGCTGCATCGCCAGATGCGGGAGCTGCACGGGTTGGAGGTGACCCTGGAGGCCGAGAGCGTGGTGCCCTTGGAGGATGAGGGGCTGCGCCTGCTGCTTTTTCAGATCGTTCGCGAGCTGCTCTTCAACGTCAAAAAGCACGCTGGCACCAACCGCGCCACCGTTCGGTTGAAGCAGGAAAGAGACCAGGTCGTCATCATCGTTGCCGACCAAGGGCGGGGCTTCGACACCGGCGATCTGGTCGCCGACGAAGCCGTCGCCGGGGGCTTCGGCCTGTTCAGCGTGCGGGAGCGGCTCGGGTTGCTTGGGGGACGCATGCTGGTGCGCTCCGAGCCCCGTGGCGGCACGCGGATCGACATCTACGCGCCGCTACACTGACCGCCGCGCGGCGGAGGGGCTCAACCCGCGGCACCCTGAGCAAGGGCCTGGGACGAACCCGACGAGTCACGGGCCTGACGCGCTGGCGACACGCGACGCCGCGTTAGGGGCCCTGACCGGCAGCGACTCACCGCATGACCGGGAGGCACCCCGCCCCCGGCGTGCACGACTTCAGGTCGACGAGCTCTGCCGACCAGGGGCAATAGCGCTCCCCGAAGCTGTCGCAGTTTGCGTCGACGAATGACGGCAGGCCGTCGCAGAGCTCGATCGTGACCTCTGCAAACTCGATCGTGGTGGCATCCAGGTGCCAATCGTAGCCGCAGTTGTGCGGGTCGGGCGTGCAGACCAACGCCCCGTTCGGGATGTTGGCGGTGGACGCCCCCTGCCAGAGATCCCGCGCTTGCTGCATGCCGCTCTGGCTCGTGATGACCGCGCGGAAGACCTCGTCCTCGACCCGAAAGGTCGCGTACAGGCCCTGCAGCGGCTCGGCCAGGCAGTCGTCGGGCGGGCCTCCCGCGGCGCCGCCGCCGGCTTGCCCGGCGCCCGAGCTGGCAG
>JAEZYZ010000332.1 GCA_023418705.1 Pseudomonadota bacterium
CCGCCTCCGCGGCTGCCTCCGGGCGAGCGCCCCGCCTCGCCCCAAGGCACCCGGACCGTGCCGCGGACGTGCTCCCGAGCGCGACGCAAGCTCGGCCGGCTCACGCGCCGGAGGACGCGCCGCCCAAGCTCCGGCCGGCCTGGGTGATTGCCGGGGTCTTCGCGACGGCGCTCGGCCTCGCCATCGGCGTCATCCTGAGCTTGCTCGGCGCCTGAGGCCCCCCGGAAGCCCTTGCCGGAAACGCCGAGGCAACGCGCCGAACACCGGACCCGAGCGATCTCTGTCTTGATTGCAGTGTCGCGATAACCGCCCCGAGGCGCCATTCGCGGCGGTGACGGGCCCCCTCGCCCGCGTTATGTTGCCCGAGTTTTCCCTAGGGCGCCGATCCGTCGGTCGACGGTAGACCCACGCGTGGCTGACGGATCTGTCGCCCGGCAGACCTCTCGAAGGTGGTTTTCTCGCTTGCCTCCCGTTGCCAGAACCAGCGCTGCCCTCCGCAAGCCCGCGCGTGACACCGTCGGTTCCAGCCATCGGCCCACGACCGGAGATCTAGTCGCCGGACGCTACCGTCTGGTCCGCCTGACGGGCGGTACGCAGACCTGCAGCCGTTGGGTCGCCACGGACAGCACCCGTGAGGTGCCGGTCGTCCTCGAGATCTTCGGCGGCCAGCCGATCCACGCCGACGCGCCGGACCGGCTCCTCGCCGAGGCACGAGCCGCGATGGCCTTGCAGCACCCGAACGCGATCGCCGTTCACGATCTCGGTCTGACCGAGCACGACGAGCCATTCGTCGTGACGGAGCTGCTCACCGGGGAAACGCTGACCGATCTGCTCGAGCGCGGCAGACGGCTCGCGCCGCTCTTCGCCGTGCGGCTGCTCTTGCCCATCGCCGGCGCGCTCAGCGCCGCGCACGCGCGAGGGATCGTGCACGGCGACGTCAAACCGCCGAACATCTTCTTGGCCCAGACGAGCCGCGGGCTGGTGCCCAAGCTGACGGCCTTCGGCGTCGCGAAGTTCGAGTTCTGCGAGGCCGCGCTCGACCGCGATCTGGACGCGCCGGCGATCGTCTTCGGCAGCCCCGACTACCTGTGCCCCGAGCAGGCCCGCGGAGAGCTCGACGCCGGGCGTTGGGCGGACGCCTGGGCGCTGTGCGTCGTGCTGTACGAGTGCTTGACCGGGCGCTTGCCGTTCCGGGACATCAACTACCGCGCGCTGCTCCGTCACATCGCCGAAGGACCCATCCCACCGCTGCTCGATCAGGGGGTCGCCGACGCCGGACTCTGGAAGATCCTCGCCCGCGGCTTCGAACGGCAGTCGAGCGCGCGCTGGCAGAGTGTGCTCGAGCTCGGGCGGGCGCTCGCCGGCTGGCTGCTCGCCCATGGGGCCAGCGACGACGTCTGCGGGCGACCGCTCGCCGCCACCTGGTTCGAGCACCAACGGCCGGACGAGCCGGTGCTCCACCGCGCGATCGATCGCCTGGACGATCCGTTCGCAGCCGCCCGCAGGGAGCTCGAAGCCGAGGAGCAGTGATGGGTGCCGGTCCCGCTCGGTCACTTCGCATGCCGCTTGGGCGCACCGCCGCGAGCGCCGGGCGGGCACACGGTCGCTGTGCCGCGCGTATCGGGCTCATGGTCGCCTTGCTGGCCCCGAGCTCGTTCGCCGAGATCGACGAGCCCCGCAAAGCCGCCGCGCGGGAGCTGGCGCACCAGGGTACGGCAGCGCTCGAGAGCGGCAACCACGCCACCGCCGAGGAGCTCTTCCGCCGCGCCCACGAGCTCGTCCCCGCGCCGACGCTCTCGCTGCGGCGCGCGCGAGCGCTCGTGCAGCTCGGGCGGCTGGTGGAGGCGGCCGAGGTGTACCGCCGCACCGTCCAGGCGCCGCTCGGCCCCGGAGCACCCCGCGTCTTCGGCGAAGCGGTACGCGACGCCCAGGCAGAGCTCGCCGAGCTCGAACCCACGATCCCGCGGCTCCACATCGTGCTCGATGCGCCGGCGAGCGTGGCGTCATCGGCCGAGCTGCGGCTCGACGGGCAGGAGATCCCGGCGGCCCGCCGGGGCATCGCGATGCCCGTCGATCCGGGGCCGCACCAGATCACCGCCAGCACCCCGGGCGGCGCCCACGCGCGCCGCGTGGTCGACCTCGAGGTTGGCAGCGTGCGGTCGGTGCGGCGGTCGCTGGTCGCTCCTCCAGGCTCATGGACGCCGTCGGCGGCGCAGCCCGCGGGCGCAGCGCCGCCGCTCGGCGAGCGAGGCGCGTCGCAGCGGACCCTGGCGTACGTGAGCTTCGGCGCGGGCGCCGTCGGTCTCGGCGTGGGGGTGACGGCGGGGCTCTTGGCCTTGCAGCGTCATGAAGCCGTCGAGGCCAGCTGCCCGGGCCAGGTGTGCGTCGAGGGCACCGCGGGTGCGGACGAGCTTCGCAGCTTTCGCACCCTGCGCACCGTCTCGACCATCGGCTACGTCGTGGGCGCGCTCGGCGCAGGCGGCGGCCTGGCGCTGCTGCTCAGCGCGCCCGAGCCGCGCTCCACCGCCCTCGTGCCTTACCTCGGGGTGAGCGCCGCCGGAGTGCGGGGCCGGTTTTGAGCGGCGCGGTCCCGATCGCTGGCCCCGCGTGCCTCAGGTAGTATCCCTGGGTCATGCCCAAAGCGGACGCCGCGGCGCCCCGGCTCCAGGACGCGCTCGACTGGGGTGCGCTCGGCCCCTTGCGGCTCCGCGCCCGCCAGATCGCCGGTGGGCTGTACGCTGGCGTCCACCGCAGCCTGCGCCGAGGCGCGGGCGTCGAATTCGGCGGACACAGGAACTACGTGCCGGGCGACGATCTCCGCTGGCTCGATCGGCGCGCGCTGATGCGCCATGGCCGGCTGCTCATCCGCGAGTTCGAGACCGAGACCGATCGCGCCTTGTGCCTCATCGTCGACGGCAGCACCTCGATGCGCTTTCGGAGCGAGCGCGGCGACGCGGCGAAGCTCGCCTATGCCGCCGTGCTCGCGGCCGCGCTCGCGCGCGTGGCGCTCGCTGGCGGCGACCCGGTGTCGCTCGACTGGATCGGCGGGACCCGCACCACCTCGTTGCCGCCCAGCGGCGGTCGCGAAGCGTTCGAGCGGGTCGTGGCGGCGCTGGAGTCGGCCGGCGCCGGCGGCGACCTGTTGGTCGACCCCGCGGCGCTCGATCGCACGCTGGCCGCGGTCAGCCGCCGCGCCCCGGACGGGGCTGTGATCGTGCTGCTCAGCGATCTGTTGGATTTGCCCGCGGAGGCGCTCGATCGCTTCTGCGCGCTCTCCACCCGCCGGCGCACGCTGCTCGCGGTCCAGGTGCTCGACCCTGTCGAAGCGGAGTTCCCCTTCGACGGCGCGGTGCTGCTCCGCTCGAGTGAGGGCGATCGCGTCTTGGAGACGGAGGCTCAGGCGGTGCGAGCGGGCTATCTCGACGCGCTCGCGCAGCTGGCGCGGCGCTGGGACTCGGCGCTCACCCAGCGACAGGGCCGGCTCGTGAGCTGCACCACCGCGGACGACCCCGTCAGCGTCGTGCGCTCGATCTTGATCACCGCCGCCGGAGGGGGCCCTTGAGCTTTCTGGTCGCGGCGGCGCTCGCCGTCGGTTTGTTGATCGCTGTGCCGATCGCGGCGCATCTGCTGCGGCGCGGTCGTGCGACCGAGCAGGAGTTTCCGCCGACCGCGCTGGTCCCGGTGTCTCCGCCTGCGGCGCGCCAACGCAGCCGCATCGAAGATCGACTGCTGCTGGCGATCCGCGGCGCGATGATCCTGGCGCTGGCGGCGCTCGGGGCGACCCCGCTCATCCGGTGCTCGCGGCTGTCGCTCGCTCGTGAGGGAGGCGCGTCGGTGGCGCTGGCCGTAGTGCTGGACGATTCGCTCAGCATGCGCGCCGAAGTGGACGGCGAGCCGCGCTTCGATCGAGCGCTGGACGGCGCCCGGCAGCTGCTCGCCTCCGCCCGCGAAGGCGACGCCGTCGCGCTCGTGCTCGCCGGCGAGCCCGCGCGCCTGCTGCTGTCGACCACCACCGACCTGGGCGCCGCGCGCCGCCTGCTGGAAGATCGCGTGGTCAGCGATCGGCCGACGGATCTGGGCGGCGCCGTGCAAATCGCCCGCTCCGCGCTCGGGCCGCTGCCGCACGTCGACAAGCGGGTCGTCGTCCTGAGCGACTTCGCCGCCGCGGATCTCCCCGAAGGCGATCCCCCGATCGTAGCGCCGTTGCCCGAGCTCCGGAAACCTGTCGGCGACTGCGGCATCACGCTGGCGGAGCGCCGATCCCGGCGCGTCACGATCCAGGTGGCGTGCTCGACCGCGGAGGCCGGGCAGGGACGGCGGGTGGAGGTGACCGCCGATCCCGCGCTCAGCGATCGCGATCGCGCGCCGGACGCGGGCAAGCTGCCCGACAGCGGCGAGGTGCTCGCCCACGCCGAGCTTGCGGCGCGCCGGGGGCTGCAGTCCGTCAGCGTGGAGCTCGACGCTCCCTTGGTGGGGCTCGCGGCCCGGCTGAGCGGCGACGACGCGCTCGCCGCCGACGACCGATTGCCGGTCCTGGACGAGCCGCCAGGACTCGCCGTCGGCGTGCTCGCCGCTCCGGAGAGCACCGTCATGACCGGCGGTCCCCCCGTGCTCGAACAGGCCCTCGACGCGCTCGGGGGCGATCTGCGGGTGCTGCCGATGCCCGTGCTGTTCGACGACGTGCGGGAGCTCGAGAAGTACTCGGCGCTCGTCATCGACGATCCGCCGGGGCTGAGCCCCGAGAGCCGCGCCGCGCTGCTGCAGTGGATTGGCCGAGGCGGCGTCGCGCTCGCGCTGCTGGGGCCGCGGGTGGAGTCGGTCCAGCTCGGCTCCACCCTCGAGCCGTTCGTGAGCGGCGGGGCGGTGACGTGGGAGGCGACCGAGAGCGCGGGCATCGATCCGGGCACGGCCAGCTGGGCCGGCGCCGAGGCGGCGAGCCTGGTCGATCTGGCGCCCAAGGGCCGGGCGCGGCTGTCGAACGCGGCGGGCGACGCCCAGGCCGCGGCCCGCTGGAGCGACGGCGAAGCGTTCTTGCTCGAGCGGGACGTCGGGCGCGGCAGCGTGTTCACCGCTGCGCTCCCGAGCTCGGTTGCGGTGAGCGACTTCGCGCTTCGGCCTGGCTTTCTGATGCTGCTCGACCACCTGATCGGCGAGGCGCGCCGGCGGAGCGGGCCGCGCCGGAGCGTGGCAGGCGCGGCCTGGACCTTCCCGGAGTCGGCCAAGGTCCAGGTGGTCGGTCCCGACGGGCCGCTCGAGCTGCGCGACCTGTCCGCGCCGAGCGGGGACGGCCACGCCAAGCTCGTGGTGCCGGCCACGCTCGGCCGCCACGAGGTCACCATCGACGGCGATCGCAGCTTCCGCGTCGTGGTGCCCTCCGAAGCCGAAATCCTGGAGCAACCTCGCGATCCCACCGCCAAGGGGCTCGCCCAGAGCGCCGCGCAGACCACTCAGGTCGACGCCTCGTCCGAGCTGGCGTTGCTGCTGCTCGTGCTGCTCGCGGGCGAGCTTTTGTTGCGGAGCTACCGGCGCTATCGCGCGCGCCCCCGGGAGCTGGCCAAGCCGGCCTGATCGGCGCCGGGCCGCTCGGTCCAAGGATGCGGAGGGCAGAAGATCCGGGCCGCCGTTCGTGGTAGACGGGGCCATGCGCCTCGGCTGGGCACTCGGCCTGATCTTGACTCTCGGCTGCTCGTCGGCGGGCCCGTATGGCTACAGCCGCACCTATTCGCCCGCGGACGGTGAAGAGGACGCTACCGAGGGAGCGCGTGAGTACGACCCCGTGATGGTCGATCGCTTTCCCGCGGAGTGGAAAGCCAGCAAGGTGACGCTGTTCGGCGTGGTGCAGGAGCGTCAACCCGGACCTGCAGGGAAAACCCGGGTGACCCTGAGCATGCGCACGCTGAGCGAGCGCAACCTGTGCGATACGGCCGACGAGGCGACGTGCCGCGTGACCGTGAGCGATCGGGAGCACGCGACGGTGCACGCCCTCGTGCAGCTCGAGCGCGACGACGATCTCGGCAAGCTGCGCGTCAGCTCGGACTCCCTGCTCCGGATCGTGGGCCGCATCGCCGACCGGCGCCATCAGGACGGCACGCCGGTGATCCTGGTCGATTACTACCGGCACTGGCCGCCCGGGCAGTGGGTGACCACCTCGGCCGCGAGCCACATGCGCCGTTGAGCTGCGCCCGCTGCGAGCCCAGGGCAGATTTGGGGTCCTCGGGCCCGCGACCGGTGCTAAGAACGCAGGCGATGTCGGTTGGTCGCTCGTCGATGACGCCTCGACCTGATGGGCGCGCCTCGCTCCGCCGAGGGCTCGGCGCGCTCTCGCTGCTTGCCGGGCTCTGCTGGAGCAGCACCGGGACCGCAGCGATCGTCGAGCGCGTGGTCGCCGTGGTCGGCGACCGGGCCATCCTGCTCAGCGATTTGCGCGAGCGCACCCGACCGTTCTTGCTCCGCATCCACAGCGAGGTGCCGCCGGGCGCCCAACGCACCGCCGCCATCTCGCAAGCGTACCGGATGGTGCTCGAGCGCATCGTGGACGAGGAGCTGCAGCAGCGCGCCGCGGCCCGCGCGCGCCTGACGGTGACCAACCAGGAAATCGACAACGCGATGGCGCGCATCGCGGCCCAGAACGGCATCACCGTCGACCGGTTGCTGGCGGAGGCGGCCTCCACCGGCATGACCGAGAGCCAGTACCGCAGCGAGCTGCGGCGTCAGGTGATCGAAGCCAAGCTCCTGAACGTGAGATTGCAGGGCAGGATCCGCGTGACGGAGGAGGACCTGCGCACCGCCTACCGCCGCATCCAGCTCGACGAGCGCAGAAAGCTCCCGTTCCGCGTCGCCATGGTGCGCATCGACGCTCCGCTGGATTCGCCCGGCGTCGCCGCGAAGCGAGCGCTCGCCGATCGCATCGCCGAAGAGGCTCGGCAAGGGGCCGACTTCGCGGCGCTGGCCCGGCGCCACTCCGACGACGCCGAGAGCCGCGGCGCGGGCGGGTTGCTGCCTCCCCTCACCCCCGGGACGCTGCCGACAGCGCTCGATCGCGCCGCGCTCGGCCTGGAGCTGGGCGACGTCTCGGCACCGCTGCGGCATGGGGACGCGCTCTACGTGCTCAAGCTGGTCGAACGCGGTGCCAGCGAGCTGCCGACCTACGAGGAAGCTCGCGAGGAGCTCAGCGAGCGGGTCTACATGGAGAAGATGAACAAGGCCCGCCGCCACTGGCTCGACGGCTTGCGCAAGCGCACGCACGTCGACGTCCGCTTGTAGCTCCTTCAAAGGTCGGTGGGGGAACCGCAGAGCACTTGCGGGAGCTGCTCGCGCGAGGTGCCTTGCCGGACCAACCGGCGCGCCAGCGCGAGCTCCTCCCGAGCGGCCCGTGCGAGCTCGGCGAGCTCGACCCGGCGACCGTTGACGAAGTAGGTGGGCGCGGTGCTCACCTCCAGATGCAAGGCGAGCTGCAGGTCGGCCTGCAGCCGCGCGGCTTGGCGGCCGTCGCGAACCGCTCTCACGAGCTCCGGTCCGTCGAAGCCCGCGGCCTCGGCGATCGGGCCCAAGGCCTCGACCGAGAGGCTTCGGGACGCCAGCAGCCGCTGGTGCAGCCGCCAGAATCCCGCCTCGCCCCCCTGTTCGAACGCCTCCATGGCGAGCAGCGCCGCCGGCGCGCTCGCTTCTGCCTGCGGGCTCGGGAGGTTCTTCCAGACGTGCCGCAGATCGCCAGCGTGGCGCCCGAGCAGCGCGCTCAGGCGCCTGCTCGCCTGGCGGCAGGACGAACACGCGAAGTCGCCGAACTCCACGATGGTGACGAGCGGCGCCTCGGCGCCCCGCGCCGGAGCGCCCCCGAGCGGCACGCACTGCCGCTCGGGGAGGTCGTCGCCGACCCCGATCAAGTTCTTCCGAACCCGCTCCGCGTAGGCGTCCTCTGGACGTGCCGCCCCGGTCGCGAGCAGGATCCGGACGCGGCGGCGCTCGTCGTCGATCGCCCCGTGCAGATCGGCGAACTTTCGAAAGCCCGTCACGCGCATGCCGTTGATGAACAGCGTGGGCGTGGCGCGGATCCTGAGCTGGCGGGCGAGCCGGAGCTGATCGTCGACGACCCGCTCGAAGTCGGCCGCCGACGCGCTCGGCGGCAGCGCCGCGAGGCCGAGCGCCTCACGCTGCCGCTCGAGCAGCGGCCATTCAGCGATGAGGGCGCCCCTCGCGGCCCGCGCCAAGAGCTTGAAGAAGGCCGAGCTGCCGCCGTGCGCATGGACGGCGCTGGCCACCGCCGCGGCTGGCTGGGCATGCGGGTGCAGCGTGAGCGGCAGGTGCTTCCAGGCGAGGCGCAGGTCCGCGCCGAAGGCTTGCTTGAGCCGGAGCAGGACCGGGATCACCCGCCGAGTCTCGGGGCAGGCGAGATCGCCGAACACGAGCAGGGTGACGGGCGCGCCCGCCCCTCCCCAGAGCGGCGTGTCCGCGTCCAGCGGCAGCAACGCGCTCCGTTCCGAGGCGCTCGCCGCCGCGGGCTCGATGCCGTCGAGCCCGACGACCAGCTCATCGGACAGCTCGACCGCCGGATCAGCGTCGCTCGGGTCGCCAGCGATGCCTGCGTCTTGCGGAGTGATCTCGGGGCGCGGGCCCGCGTCCAAAGCCGAAGCGGGGGAACCCGGCGAGCGAAAGACGTGATACGACAGCGTCCCGACGGCGCCGATGACCAGAAACAGCGCTCCCGATACCAGCAACAGGAAGGCCAGCAGCCGCGGGGTAGATCCACGTCTGCCGGCATCGGGCGCGCCGGGCGACGTCACTGTCGGAAGAATAGCGGCGCGGCCGGCCCGCGTCCCGCCTTTCGGCGCCTCCACGCCGTGCGCGACGCCCGCGGGGAAGCCGCCTTCGCCACGTGTGCGATCCTCGGGGATGAGCGCGCCTCCGCCGATCCCGATGTCAGTTTGGCAGTCCGCTCGGCGCGCGACCGACAGCCTGACGCGGCAGGCGCGTCGCGCCCGCGACCATGGAGCGCAGCGCCCGAAAGCTTGCAGCGTGGCACGATGTATGCTGGAGAGGCGCCCCATGCCCGGCTTGCTTCGCCTCGTCCCCCTGGCCCTCGTTGCGCTCTCGCTCTGGCTCTGGCCAAACGACGCGAGCGCGCAGACGGTGACGATCAATCAGACGGCGATCGATGTCAGCGGCGAGGAGCGGGCGGACGAAACACGGCTCTGGATCGGTCGCCAAGATTGTCTGGATAACGACACCTTCACCATCCCGATCACGACGACCGGCACGGCCGGGTATATCCTGGAGATCTGGGTTGGTGCAGGAATCGCCTGCAACGATGCGGACAATCGCGACGACATCGGGCAGCGTTGCTTTCGGATTGGCACCGCCCAACCACAAGAGCCAGCTCAGGAGCTCCAAGTTCGCGCCCAGGACATCGTCGCCGCCGTGTACCCCAGTGACGGCGACAACGTCTGCGACGTCAGCTCCGCGACCGATGTCGCGCAGCAATTCTCCCTCTACGTCATGCTGATGACGGGCACTGGCTTCCTCGCGAGCGACAGCGCCTACGCCACCTGGGAATCGCGGGTCGACCTGATCGGACCCAGCCCCCCTCCCGGCGTCCGTGCCGGCGCTGGGGAAGAGATGCTGGTGGTCAGTTGGACACGGAGCTCGCAGGTGGACATCGCCGGTTATCGGCTTTATTGCGACCCGTCGCCCCGCGGTAGCATGGACGCGGGGACGAGCTCGCGATTGATGGCGGCGCCTTCCGGCGGATTCGGCGGGTTGGCTACCGGAGGCTCGGGTGGTCTGACCGACACGGGTGGGGCCGGCGGCCTCATTGGCACCGGTGGCACCTTCGGCGGCGCAGCGGGCGTCGGGACCGGTGGCGTTCCGGGTATCGGGGGCAGCGGCGTCACGGCGGGCGCCGGTGGAACGCTCGGTGACGCCGGAAGCGCGGGGGCTGTGGGGCCCGGGCCCGGACCCAGCGGCGATGCCGGTAGCGGCGCCACGTCCAGCGGTCAGAGTTGCTCGGCCTCGTCGGTACTGACCCCTGGCGCAGTGCCGACCACGGCGCTCGAAGGTCACCGCTGCGGATCGGCCTCGAGCGGCATCGCTGATAACGCCGATGCGACCGGCCTGACCAACGGGATCTTGTACACGGTTGCGGTAGCGGCCGTCGACCGAATGGGCAACGTGGGGCCGCTCTCCTCCCTCGGCTGCGCCGTCCCCAAAGAGGTCACGGATTTCTTCGAGGCCTACCGCGAAGCGGGGGGTGAAGGCGGCGGCGGGTTCTGCTCGGCGGGCGGCGCTGCGCAACCGGCGCTGTCGCTGCTGTTTGGCGGCGGGCTTTTGACCTACATCTGGCGGCGCCGGAGGCGCGCAGCGTGAACCGACGATCCCTCTTCTTCACCACCACCGCCTTGGCGCTCGCTACCCTCGGCGCGGGGACCGCCCGCGCTCAGGGCGTCGACGAATTCGGCGCCTACGGCGACACGAGCCCTGCGAGCGACCAGTACCTGGCGCTCGAGGTGCGCTTCGGGCCCTACTTGCCGAACGTCGACGACGAGTTCTCGGACGCCGCGCCCTTCGAAGAGACGTTCGGCAACGACAACCGCTATCTGCTCGGGCTCGAGGTCGACTGGCAAGCCCTGCGCATCCCGAATGTCGGCAGCTTCGGACCCGGGATCGGTTGGGGCTACACGACGATGAGCGCCGGCGCCCCCTTCGCGGACGGCACCGGCTTGAGCGAGCAGGAGACCTCGCTGTCGCTGATGCCCATGTATCTCGTGGGCGTGTTCCGGGTCGACGCGCTGGCGCAGCAAACCCCCGTCCCCCTGGCCGCCTACGCGAAGGCAGGGCTCGGGTACGCCCTCTGGTGGGTCAGCGACGGCGCCGGCACCGCAGAGGCGGGCGACGTCAGCGGCCGGGGTGCTTCCTACGGCTATCAGTTCGCCCTCGGCGGCATGCTCCTGCTCGACGCCCTCGACCGCGAGTCTGCCGTTCGGATGGATGCCGCCTCAGGCATCAACAACAGCTACTTCTTCATCGAGTGGTACTTCAGCCGCCTGGACGGCTTCGGCGCGGCAGATCAGATGCAGGTCGGCACCAGCACCTGGATGCTGGGCCTCGTCTTTGAAATCTGAGCCAAGCCGTTCGCAGGCTCCTCCATCGTCCCCAGAACAGGCGCCGAGGAGGCGCAGCCGACGAGGCCGGAAGAACTTCGAGGTCTCTGGCACGAGCAGATCTCGATCGGCAGATGAGACCACGACCCCACACCAGAACCGGCGAGGCCGGCGCCGACTTCCCGTCTGCTCTCTACAGACGCGAGGACCTTACCCATGGAGTCGAGCAAATCACCGGATCCAGGGTGGCTGGTATTCAAAACTACCAGTCACCCCAGGAAAACCGCTGAGGGTCGAACGATCCATCACCCGGCACGCAACAGCCGATCGATATGCTTGCGCTCCCAGTCCATCGCGCGCTCGTAGTGACGGAATTGCCGCTCACGCCGCCGAAACTCTGGCGGGTGGAGCGACCCCGGTCCCCCTGAGGCGAACGGCAGGACGTGGTGCAAGAGCTCGTGGTAGACGATGTAGGAGACGAAGTAGCGCGGCACCCATTCGGCGTCGAGGCAGGGATGGATCCGGATCAGCCGCTCGACCGCGCTGTAGCTGCCAAGCTTGATGGTCGAGCGCTTCTTGCCGCGCGGCTTCGTGCGGCGTCCCCAGGTGATGAGGACCTCGCTGAGGCTCCCGGCGAAGTAACGCTCGTTCAAGTCCTCGAGGATCTTCCGAAGATCGTGCACCTTCCCCTGGGCCCTGAGCGGCCCAGGAGCTCTGCGCCAGGCGCGGATGCGGTGCGAGTTGGCGTCGATGAAGGCCCCAACCAGTTGGGAAGCCTGCCGGTCGCCATGCACCACGTAGCGCACCAGGGCATCCTGGATGCGCTCCGAAGCGTCCAGGAACATCATGTGCACCCGCACCCTCAAGATGCCCTTGACCCGCGTATGGGTGACCATTCGCCGCCGGTTGTCGGTCACCGCCAGCTGAACCGGGCCCTCGAACGCCACGTCGAAGCGACGCTCGAGCGCCTGACGAGCGCCTTCATGGACGAAGATCTGCGGGCCGTTCGGGATGAACCGTACGGGGAGGGGCAGCACCCGCGGATCGGGGATACGCACCGCTGCTGGAGCAACGCGCGGCGCGAGGCTGGTGCGCGCGCGCCGTCCCGCAACGCGGGCCGCGTGCCGCACCATCCAGGGGAACGTGAGCTGGCTGCGCATCTGCCTCATCTCTGGGACTAAGGGACCCCACCCATTGCGTCAAGGAAAGGTCCAAACAACAGCAGTTTCAGACACTTACACATATGGCACCCGGCAGCCAACCGCCCGCGCCTAAGTGCGCGAACCCGCTCGGGTTCCCGGGTTGGCCCCGGGATTTCTGGCTCCCGGAACGCGCGGCCCCGCCGCCGCCCCACCGCCCGGGCTCCCAGGGGCTTATCCACAGCCTTGTCCACAAGTTGTGGACGACTGGCTAGTGAGCCGACCCCTACATGAAAGCGAGGGGGAGCGCCCCCGCAGCTTGGAAATGCTCCCCGCCGATCAGCTCGGACGTTGTGGTGCGCGCTTGGCGGCGCCGTTGGCGGGCTTGCCCTTGGCGGCGCTGTCCGCACCTTCGGAGCTGGCAGCCTCCGACGCGGCCCCGCCCCGCCGCTGAATGCCATGGTGCGCGAGCAGCTTCTCCTCGATGCGGGTCATGACCTCCGAGTGCTGTTCCAGGAAGGTGCGCGCGTTGTCCCGTCCCTGACCGATGCGCTCCCCGTCGAGCGAATACCAGGCGCCGCTCTTCTGAACGATGTTCAGGTCGGCAGCCAGATCGATGATCTCCCCGGAGCGGCTGACCCCCTGCCCGTAGAGGATGTCGAACTCGACCTCGCGGAAGGGCGGCGCCATCTTGTTCTTGACGACCTTCACCCGGGTCCGGTTGCCCACGACGGTCATGTCCTTGCCCGCCGAGCCCGCTTCTTTGATCGCGCCGATGCGCCGCACGTCGAGCCGCACCGAGGCGTAGAATTTGAGCGCGTTGCCGCCGGTCGTGGTCTCCGGGCTGCCGAACATCACGCCGATTTTCATGCGGATCTGGTTGGTGAAGAAGATCATGCACTGCGACCGGTTGACGGTGCCCGTCAGCTTGCGCAGCGCCTGGCTCATCAGGCGGGCCTGCAGCCCCACGTGGGAGTCTCCCATGTCGCCCTCGATCTCGGCCTTGGGCACCAGGGCCGCGACCGAGTCGACCACGACCAGATCCACCGCGCCCGATCGCACCAGCATGTCGGCGATCTCGAGCGCCTGCTCGCCGTAGTCGGGCTGGCTGATCAACAGCTCATCCGTCTTGACCCCGAGCTTTTTCGCATAGGTGACGTCGAGCGCGTGCTCGGCGTCGATGAAGGCGGCGATGCCCCCCTGGCGCTGAACGTTGGCGATCGCGTGCAGCGTCAAGGTCGTCTTGCCGCTCGACTCAGGCCCGTAGATCTCGACGATGCGGCCGCGGGGATAGCCGCCGATGCCGAGCGCGATGTCGAGGCCGAGCGAGCCGCTCGGGATGACCGGGACGTCCCCGCCGATCGTCTGGCCTTCTTTGAGGCGCATGATGGCGCCCTGCCCGAACTCCTTCTCCACGCTGGCAATGGCAAGCTCGAGGGCCCGGCTTTTCTGCTTGTCGTCCATCCTTGGCGTCTCCTGAACGTCGATCGAGCGAGCGGCGTAGCGCACCGCCCAGTGGCGCGACACCGAAAACGCTCGAGGTGCTGCTCTGAATACTGCGCAGCCGTTCAGATGTCAACCGAAGGTCGGACGTTGTTCGGCCCGGCTCGCGGCCGCTCCGGCGCTGCCGAGCCCGCCGAAACCGCGCCGAATCCGCGTCAATTCCAGATCCGTCCGTAGGCGAGGTCGCGCGCCAGTGCGTACTCTGCCATCAAGGCCTCCAGCTCTTCCTGGATCCAGCGCTCCAGCATCTCCGGCGTCAGCTCCACCTCTTTTTCGGCGCGCGCTGCCCGAGCTCGAAGTCGCTTCTCTAGCGAGAGCTGCAGCTTCTCGGCGTCGACCGGGAGCTCGCTGTGCTCAAGTTGCATGTTTCAAAGCTAATCACTGGGTTTTGGGGCGCGTCGTTTTTTCGCTTTACTCCGGTTGGATACTGTGATTTTTGAGCGGCCCAATCCGGCCCGCGCACCGTTTTCGGGCGCCCACCCAGCCATCGCGTCAGCCGCGCGCCTCCGGGCGCTGGCTCGGACCCGAGAGCTTGCGGATGTCGATGCGCTCGGCGCGGCGGGCGCTCGCCCGGAGGACGTTGAAGCGGTAGCCGCCCCACTCCACCACGTCCCCCGTACGGGGAATGCGGTTCAACAGGTCGGCGACGAAACCGCCGATCGTCACCATTTCCACCTCCGCGTCCGAGCCCAGCAGGTCGAACACCTTGCGGGTCTCCGCCCAGCCCCGACAGACCAGGCTGCCGTCGGGTCGCTTGATGATGTAGGGATCGACGCGGTCGCTCTCGTCCTCGATTTCGCCGACGATCTCTTCCAGCACGTCCTCGAGCGTCACGATGCCTTGGGTGCCACCGTACTCGTCGACGACCACCGCCATGTGCCGCCGCTCCTCCTGGAACGTGCGCAGCAGGCGCTCGAGCGGCATCGAGGAGGGCACGACGACGAGCGGTCCGAGCAGCGCTTTGTAGTCGATGCTCTCCGGTGACTCGCGCAGGGCAAAGAACAGGTCTTTGATCAGGAGAACCCCTTCGACCTTGTCGAGATCACCGTCGGGCGTGTACGGAAAGCGACTGAAGCCGGTGCGCTTGATGATCCCGAGGTTCTCCTCGAGGCTGCGCTCTCCGGACAGGAAGGCGACGCCGTTGCGGGGAACCATCACGTCATAGGCCGTCAGCTCGCGCAGCGCCGCAGCCCCCTCGATGATGTTGGCCGTGCGCGCGCCGAGCACTCCCTCCGTCCGACCGAGCGTGGCCAGCAGACGGATCTCCTCGATCGAGGTGACGGGGCGCTCTCGACCGCGCGTCAACAATCGGCTGATCCACCGGGTGATGATCAGCGCTGGCATCAGGGCGACGGTCAAGAGCCGCACCCCGAACGCGACCGGCACCGCGAGGCGGGTTGCGAAGGTGACGCCGAGGGTCTTGGGGATGATCTCCGTCAAGATCAGCACTGCGACGGTGAACGTCCCCGAGAAGATCCAGAGCGTCGACGGATCGAACACCTCGCCGTACTGGGCTCCGGCCACCGACGCCCCGACGGTGTGGGCGACGGTATTGAGGATCAGGATGGCCGCGATCGGCGCGTCGACCTCCCGCTTGAACCCGCGCAGGATCTCAGCGGCGCGTGACTTGCCGAGCGCCTCGATCTGCGCGTGGCTCACCGTCAGCAGCACGGCCTCCGAGATGGAGCAGAGAAACGAGAAGATCAGCGCCGAGGCGACCGCTAGAACGAACGCCGCCATCTGAGCCTCGGTCGCGGAGCGACCACTTCATGGGTCCAACTTGGCACGGCCGCCAGGCTAGCATCCTTGCCGCGTCGCAGGCCGCAGGTCGAGATCTGGCCGCTGGGCCCCGAAGAAGCCCATTGTATTCCGCCCACGTCGCAGCGCGTTCCCGGGTGGATTGGAGCACCGCTCCGTTGGCCAGCCGAGAGCCCCCATTCCTCGAGAAACCCTCAGCTTTGCTCGCTGGCTCGGGGCTCTAGATCTAGATCTAGATCGTCTCATTTTCCGCGACAAACGGTCTGCGCTGCAAACCGCCGGTCGCTCTAGCGGCGCTCGTCGCTCGGGCTGCCCGTCTGAACGGACGTCTCGCCCCGCTCGGTCCCGGCTCCAAGGGGATCGGTGAGCTCCGCGGTCGGCGCGGTCTCGGCGCGCACGTTGGGCGGCGGGGCGGACGTGGCCCCCGTCTCCGACGCGAGCACGGCAGAAGCGCGAGCGGGCACCCCCGTCGCCTTCGCCTGGACATCCTGGCTCGCCCGCGGATCCCGCGACGGCGCCCCCTGATCTTGGGTCGCCAGCACGACGCCCAGGGCAAAGCCCACCGCCGTGCCGCCGAGGGCGGTTCCAGCCGCCACCACGCGGGGAGCCGGCCGGGTGAGGAACTGCCAGCACCGCACGCCGAGGGGTGCGGGGGTCTGCGGCGTCACCGATGGGCGCCCGGAGAGGGACGGCGGTGGCGCCGTCCAAGACAGACGCGAGATGCGATCGGTGCGGCGGCGCCTTGGAACGAACCTGCGATCGCCGCTCTCCTCCGACAGCCGGATCGCGATCTGTTCGAGCTGCTGCGCGACTTCTTGCGCCGTCTGCACCCGCGCTTCGCGATCCTTGGTCATGCAGCGCTCGCACAGCTGGACGAGCTCCGGATCGGCGTCCGGAGCTCGTTCGGTGAGCGGCGGCGCGTCGCGCGTGATGATGGCGAGCATCAACGCGTTGTAGTTGCTCGCCTCGAACGGCAGCTTGCCGCTCAAACATTCGTACATCAGCACGCCGAGCGACCAGAGATCCGTGCGGCTGTCTGCCCCTTCCGCGCCGCGCGCTTGCTCGGGGCTCATGTATGAGGGCGAGCCCAGAATGGCGCCGTCCCCCGTGCGCACCCGCGCGTGGTGCCCCGGCCCGACGAACTTGCTGACGCCGAAATCGAGGATCTTGGGGATCAGCTCCGAGCCATCGCCGCCGCGCGCGAGAAAAATGTTCGCGCTCGAAAGATCTCGGTGAACGATGCCCGACCGGTGCGCCAGCTCGAGCGCGCGCGCCACCTGCGCCAGGTAGCCGCAGGTGGACAGAGGATCGAGCCGCGTTTCCCGAGCGAGGCACTGCTCCAAGCTCTCCCCCTCGAGCAGCTCCATCACCAGGTACGGGCGCCCGTCGCGCGTTTGTCCGGCGTCGTAAACGCTCACGATGCTCGGGTGGCGGAGCTGACCGGTCGCCCTCGCTTCACTCACGAACCGCCGCAGCGCGTCCGTGTTGCACGCCAGCGACTGCAACAAGAACTTGATGGCGAAATCGCGGTTGGTCAGCACGTTTCGGGCCGACCAGACTTCCCCCATCCCACCCTCGGCCAGCCGGCGCTGAAGGCGATACTTGCCCGAGATCAGCTCATTGGGATTCACGCGCGAATTGTCACCGAACCGCGAGAGCTCGGGCCAAGAACTTGGCGGTTATATATGTGTCAGCTGGCCGGCTTTGCGCCCGCGAGCTGCGCCTGCTGCTGCTGCAGGTACTGCGCGACCATGCGCGAGCGCTCGATCGCGAACTGCTTGACCTCGCGGCTCTGAGAGCCGGCCAGCGCGTTGAGCAGCTTCGTGACCTTGTCGAGCTGGCGCGCCTGGAACAAGGCCTCGAAGTAGTTGTTCGCCAGCCGCACGTCGCGGGCCATCTTGGCCTCGTGCTTCTGCAAGAGCCCGATCACGGCGTTGAGATCGCCTTGCTGGCCGTACAGCGCCGACAGCGAGATCAGCGCGAGCGTGTCGTTCTCGTTGCGCTCGACCGCCTTCTTCGCCCACTCGACCGCCTTGGGGCGGGTCTCTTCTTTGGCGGCGTAGAACCCCTGAACGGCGATGAACGGCGCCGCGGTCTTCTTGTTCGGCTCCGCCAGCGAGAGATCCTCGATCGCCTTCAGCGCGGCTTCCTCGTTCTCCCGCTCGCGCACGTGTGAGAACAGCAGCGCCCAGGCGTCGACCGAGTTCGGATCGATCACGATCGCTCGCTCGATGGCGTCCCGCTCGGCGGCGGCGTCGCCCTTGCCCTTGTAGACGCGCGCCAGGTGCAAGCACGGGAAGGCGTTGTTCTGCAGCAGGTTCTGGGCCCCCTTCAGCGTGCCCTCGGCGCGATCCCATTTCTCTTGCTGCAGCTGCGCCACACCGAGGCCCAGCCAGTCCTCACCCGTGCCGCCGCTGGCGACCACCTTGGCGAGCACCTTCTCCGCCTTCTCGAAGCGCCCGTACTTCATCAGCTCTTGCGCGAAGAGCCGCCCGCGGTTCAGGTCGTCCTTGTTCTCGTTCCAGTGCTTCTCGAGCCCGCCCAGCAGATCCTCGAGCCCGATGGCGATCGGGCGCCCCTCGGCGTCCTGCACCTGCACGGCGGGTCCGTTGAAGCCGAGCAGCTGCCACATCTGCTCGACCTGCAACGCCACCGGGCCCTGCTTCATTTTCTCCTTCAGCTCGTCCGTCGGCTGACTGAGCGGCAAGACCACCAGCGCGTTGCCCGGAACCCCGCCCGGAAAGGCGCTGACCGGGGCCATGATCGCGGCTCCGCCCTGCAGTTGAAGGTTTTGGGGCTGGCCGCTTCCGCCAGGGAGGTTCGGTTGAGTCATGTGTCGGGACCTAACGCGCGTGCGCAAAAAAGACGTGACGAACGGCTCGAGCCACCTCGGATGGGCGAGCCCGCCGCCGCTCTGGGGGAGCGGAAGCTAGCAGGAGCCCCCTTGCGCGGCAACACCTCCGGCCGACGGACCCAGCTCCCCTTCCGTCATAAATCGGCCGGCGATCACCCCACGTATCGCTGACCCCGGGCATCCGGCCCGGAGTCGCCTCCGGGATTTCGCGCCTGCCGACGAAAGCTTGGTTTCGCCTGGGCGGGCGCAGTATGGAGCAATGCATGGTTTCGCGAACTCAGTGGAGCTCTGGCGCCGCAGCCCTGACGGTGACGCTCGCCGTTTGTGGCACGGCACACGCCGACCGTCTCACGATCAAGCAGCCTGGACTACATCCGGACTACGGCTTCGAAGCCGAGCCGCACGCGCTGCTCGGCCTCATCAATCCCCCCGGACCGGCCAACGACGAAGGCTTCGGCCTTGGTTTCCGCGGCACGATCGAGGTGTTCGACAACGGCTTCATCCAATCCATCAACAACACGATCGGGATCGGGTTCGGCATCGACTACATCCACTACGACGACGATGACCGCTACTGGTGCGGCGGCCCGGGCAACCGGCGCTTCTGCGACTGGGGGGACGACTTCGATTTCAACTACTTCTTCTTCCCCGTCGTGATGCAGTGGAACTTCTGGCTGAGCCAGAACTGGTCGGTGTTCGGCGAAGTCGGGGCGGCGCTCTACTACGTCGACGCCGATTGGTGGGACGACGGCGAGCTCGAGGTCAGCCCGTTCATCTTCTCCGCCGGCGGGCGCTTCCATTTCGCTGATTTCGCCGCGCTGACGATGCGCATCGGCTACCCGGCATTTTCGGTGGGCGTGAGCTTCTTCCTGTAGGCCACCGCTCGCGCGCGGGAACAAAACGGGGTGCCGTCCGGGTTGACGCAGCTCTCGATGCCCACACGCGGCATTTGGCGAGCCGCCCGGCGGGCGTCGGGCGATCCCAGGGTCGGCGCTCCGCAAATCCGGCCGGTTTTCCGGGGTCGATGGCGGCGCTCGCCAGCTGCGGTTATAAAGAAGGACCAAGGATGAGCTGGCACCACATCCTGATCGGCATCCTCGGCCTGGCGCTGCTGATGGTCGTGCACGAAGCAGGTCACCTGCTCGCGGCGCGTGCCTTCGGGATGCGAGTGATCAAGTTCAGCATCGGGTTTGGGCCGGCGCTCTGGCGTCACCAGCCGCGCGGCAGCGACACCATCTACCAGGTCGCCCTCATCCCGTTTCTGGCCTACGTCCAGATCGCGGGCATGAACCCGCTCGAGGAGGTCGATCCGACCGACAAGGGCAGCTACGCCAACGCCTCCCTGATCGGCCGCATCTCGGCGATCTTCGCGGGCCCTCTGGCAAACTACTTGTTCGCCTCGGTGCTCTTCTTTGGCGCCTTCATGATCGGCGGGGATCAGCAGCCCACCACGCGCGTCGACGTCATGAAGGAGGGGGCCGCCGCCGCGGCCAAGATGAAGACCGGCGACAAGGTGCTCAGCATCGACGGCAAGCCGATCGAGAGCTGGGAGCAGATGCGTGAGGTCATCCTCGCCCACCCGAACCAGGAGCTGGTGTTCACCGTCGAACGGGACGGCAAGCCGCTCGACCTGGTCGTCAAACCGGAGGCGAAGGGCGACAAGGGGGGCGGCCAGATCGGCGTCGGCACGATCGCGGAGGCCGTGCCGATGTCGGCCAAAGACGCCGCGGTGCGGTCCGTCGTCTACCCTGCCAAGGTGGTGCAAGCGCTGGTGGTGGGGCTGGCGCGCATCCTGACCGGGCAAGAGACGCCCCAGCTCGCCGGACCGGTCGGCATCGTGAAGGAGACCAGCAAGGCGGCCGCCAGCAGCCTGCCCGACTACCTGATCCTGCTCGGGATCCTCAGCGCCTACCTCGGCGGGTTCAACCTGGTGCCGTTCCCGGCGCTGGACGGCGGCCGCCTGATGTTCCTGGGGTACGAGGCGGTGACCCGCCGCCGGCCGAACGCACGCGTCGAAGCCCAGATCCATTTCGTCGGGCTGGTGATGCTCTTGGCGTTGATCCTGGTCGTCAGCGTGTTCGATATTCGCGGCCAGTGACATCGCCCGCCGCTGGCTCGCGAAGGTTGCTCGGCACCGGCCTGCACAGCGGCCGGCCGTGCAGCCTCGAGCTCGTGCGCTCGCCCGGCCCCGTCGGGCTCTCCTTGGAGGGCAAGCTCCGCCCGCGCGGCGAGCTCGAGCTCCTGCGGACCGACGCCGGCGTGTGCGTGCGCTACGGGTCGGAGGCCGTGGACTTGGTCGAGCACCTGTTCGCAGCGCTCGGCGGGCTCTCGGTGCAGCACGGGGTCGCGTTGAGCGTGCTCGGCGGCGAGGTGCCCCTGCTGGACGGCGGGGCGCTGGCGTTCGCGCGCGCGCTCGCGGCGCTCCACCCGCCCACGGCGCCGCCCGCGCTCTGCGTCACCCGGCGCGCCCGCATCGCGATCGGGCCGTCCGTCTATGATTTCGAGCCCGCGTCCCGCGTCGAGGTGCGGGCCGAGGTCGAGTTCGAGCCGCTGCCAGCGCAGACGGCAAGCTGGGACGGCACACCGGAAGACTTCGTCACCAACATCGCGCCAGCCCGCACCTTCGGCTTCTTGCGCGACGCGGAGCAGCTCCGAGCGCGGCACCGCGCCCAGGGCGTCGATCTGGCGCACGTGCTCGTTCTGGACGCCGCGGGCGCCCCCCTGCCCCAGTGCGCGCCCATGCAGCAGGACGAGCTTGCCCGCCACAAGCTCCTCGACCTCATCGGTGACAGCTTCCTCTACGGGGGACCGCCGCTCGGGCGAACCGCGGCGCTCCGCCCCGGTCACTCGGCAACCCATCAGGCTTTTCGAACCGCCCTGGCGACGGGCGTGCTCCAGTGGCAGGCGCCCACTCACGGCGCCCGGCGGCGGTCCGGAGCGCCGATCGGCTCGTCCGGTGGAGGGCCCGACGACGTCCCGCCAGTTTCGAAGCGCGCAGAGGCGCGATAGGGTAGCGCCGATGGCTCGTTGGTCGCTCCTTCTCGTTCTCCTCCTCGCGGGGTGCGGCACACAGGCGGTGCGGCTCGACGAAGGGCCGCGGGAATACGTGGCGATCGACTACGAGAACGTGCTCCAGCGCTGGACGCGCAGCGACGAGCTCATCGCGATGAGTCAGCTCGACAACGTGCTGACCGTCACCGCGACCTACGAGTCCTGGGATTTCCGCTGGGCCTACGTGGTGCGCTACGCCGAGGACTACCGCCTGTCGGTGGAGCAACGGCGCAGCCTGCTCGAACGCTCGCTGGCCGAGACGCGCAAAGAGCACCAGTTTTACGTGGCGCTGTACGCGCAACGCTGGAACTTCGGCGACCTGAACGCGGACGAGCCCGCTTGGATCGTGCGGCTCATCGACGAGGAGGGGAATGAGACCGCGCCGACCGAGATCGAAGCGATCCGCCGCCCCGGCGCGATCGAGCGCACCTATTTCCCGTACACGTCGCCGTGGCGGCGCGCCTACCGCATCCGCTTTCCGCGCCAGCGCGCCGATGGCAGGCCGACCATTTCCGATCGCGCCGGCTGGTTCGGTTTGCGGTTCACGGGCGCCCAGGGCCATCAGGCGCTGGTCTGGAACCTCGAGCGCGCGGAGTGATGGGGCCGCTCGTCAATAGGCCAGGATCTCGAGCAGCGGCGGAACGCTGACGAGCAGCTCATGCGCCGCCTTTCGGTCGGCGAACAGCACGACCGCCCCGGCTTGGCCCGCGCGGGCGGTGGACGGCGCCGGACCGATCGCGAGCACCTGCTCGGTGAACAGGAAGTCGCCCGGCCCGAGCTCGTCTTGCACGTCGTTCTCCCGGACGAGCTCCACCCGGCCGACCCCGACGATGTACATACCGGGAACGGGGCTACCCTGGGCGACCAGCTCCTCTCCCGCAAGCAAGCGCTGCACCTGGCACCGATCGGTGACGAGCGTGCGCAGGCTGTCGTCCAAGCGGTCGCCCATCTTGCCCATGGCGGCGCCGGCGAGCGCCTGGAAGCGGTCGGCGACCGTCCGCAGATCGTCGGCGACCCAGGGGCAAGCCGCCGTCGCCCGGTCGAGCGCGGCCTGATCCCAGACCGCCAGCTCCGTTTGCTCGGTTCCGGAGACCACCCGGAGCTCCACGCCCTCGTCCAGGTTGCCGGAAGTGAACACCACCTCGCCGCGCTCGGCGCGCGCGCACGCGGCGTCGGCGACGGCCGGCAGGATGCTGACCCAGCCGTCGAGCACCAGCGCGACGGCGAAGCGGCTGAGCTCCTCCTCTGTCGCCAAAAGCTCGATCCGCGCCGCCTCGACCAGCTCCCACTGCGCGTCCTCGGGCAGATCCTGTAAGCCCTGGACGTCCGCCAGGACCACCCCGCGCAGCGTCGGCTCCCCTTCGCGAGGCAGCGACGGTGCCGCGGCGCGGCCCGGCGCGCTGTCCGGTGCCGGCACACTGCTCGGTACCGGCGCGCTGCTCGGCGCTCGCGCGCTGCTGGGCGCAGGCGCGCTGCTCGGCGCGGACGCGGCCGGCTCCGCCACGGACACCGGTGAGATCTCCTCGTCGATCGTCTCGATCTCGGTGACCTCCTCCACTTCGACAGGCTCGGGGCTCACCGGCGCTCTCTCCGAC